>JBFFXF010000048.1:0-33505 GCA_041569895.1 Planctomycetota bacterium
ACGGGCACGGGAACGGGAACGGGAACGGGTACGGGTACGGGTACGTTTTTGCAACGATGGGGTCGGTCTCGGAATCGGCCATCGGACTCTTCCCCTCCCGCCTTGTATCCGGCCGTCTCCACAGATACCCTTGACCCCGGGTCGAAAGCGTCACTCTCGTCCAAGGCAGTCGTTTCCCGCTCACCGGGCGTTTCCCGCATGGAGGTCTCTGTCGTGAAGAAACTGAAGCTCCTCCCCTGTCTTCTCCTCGCCAATGCCGCGTTGATGGTCGCAGTGATCGTCGAGGGCGTCATCGCCGATGCCCAGGACGGCGTCGAGATCCGCAATGGCGACGTCAACGGCGACGGCGCCCGTGACATCAGTGACGCATCGTTTCTGCTCAACTGGCTCTTTCTCGGCGGGCCGCCTCCGGTCGCGTTCGCGGACTCGACCGAGCTCGAGATGCGCGTCGCGGCTCTCGAGGAGGCGGTCGCGGCGTTGCGGGAGTCGCAGCCATCGGTCGAGGAGATCGCCGCGGAGCTCGCGGCGAACCACGCCGACGCGCTGCGCGGCGAGCCCGGGCCGCAGGGGGAACGAGGTCCGCCCGGGACGCCCGGCGTGGGCGGCGCGAATCCCGTCGCGGCCGCCGTCGAGTCGCTCGCTCTGCTGCTCGGTGACGCCGAGATCTCCTCACGCGTTCCGGTCGGCGCCCTGCAACGAGCCGGAGGCGGATTGCGGCTCGAGCTGATAAAGGACGCCGAGTCGTTCGGGACGGTCGTCGGCCTCCACATCGTCGAGGCGGTCTCCCGGTTGCCCGTCGCGCACGTCGCCGTCAGGGTGAGCGGCGCCGAGATCGCCGACCCGGACGAGTTTCTCGGATCGGAGGTAATGCTGACCTGGGTCCTCGACGAAGAGGCGCACCACTTCGCCGGCGACGTCATCGAGGCCGCCCTCTCGGCGGCTGATTCCCGCTCGGCGACATACCGCATGTCGATCGCGCCGAGGTTTCAGCGGCTCGCCAGCCAGCGTCGCTCGCGCGTCTTCCAGAGACAGAAGTACAGCGACATCCTCCGGATGCTGCTCGGCGAGGCCGGCGTCTCGCCGTCAAACGTCCCGGAGAGCGCTCAGGTCCGCGACACCGTCGTCCAGTATCTCGAGACCGATCTCGAATTCGCCTCGCGGCTGATGGAGGAAGAGGGGACCTTCTTCTACTTCACCCACGCCGACGGGCGTGACCACGTCAACTTCACGAGCGACATGCGCTTGCTGCCGGGAGTCCGCGGGACGTTTCCGTATCGCGGACACACGGCGCCCCCGGATGCGATCGGCGAGCAGTACGTCGAGACGCTGCATGCCGCGAGGCGTCCGGTTGCAGACCAGGTCACGGTGCGACAGTGGGACGTCGCACGCAAGGAAACGATCACCGCCATGGCGACGCCGTCGCAGAGGCCGAACGGCGTGCAGATCGGCCTCCACGAGGACTTCCTCGGCGAGCGCCGATCACCCGCCGAGGCGGACCTCGAGGCCACCGTCCGACGGGAGCTCCTCGACCTCGACAGCCAGTTGCTCGACGGCACGAGCACGATCGCCGCGCTGCGAGCGGGGCACGTCGTGACGATCGCGGGAGTGGGCGACGCCTTCAGCGGCAAGTACTTCGTCAGCTCGGTGAACCACACGTTCGTCACCGTGGACACCGGCGGCCGCCCGGCGTTCTACCACGGCAACAGCTTCAGGTGCTCCCCTGCGGATGTGCAGTATCGTCCGCGCCGCCTGACCCCGAGGCCTCGAATCGATGGCCTTCAGACGGCGATCGTCGTCGACAACGAGAGCGAGGATTCGTCGCCGAGAGTCAGGGTCCGGTTTCCCTGGCTCGACGAGGGCGGCGCCAGTGCGTGGATCCGGCTGGGGTCGATCGGGGCCGGTCGGGAGCGCGGGTTCCAGTGGATGCCCGAGATCGATGACGAGGTGCTCGTCGGATTCATGCAGGGCGATCCGAGCTACCCGGTCGTCGTCGGATCCCTCTGGAACGGCAAGGACGCACCGCCCCTGGCGCCTCCCGAGAGCCGCGATCAGCGCATCATCCAGACCCGGTCCGGACACGCGCTGGTCTTCGATGACACCGAGGGCGCCGAGCAGGTCGCCATGTCGTCCGTTCAGGATCTCGTGCTCGACTCCGGGGAGCTCCTCGAGCTGCAGAGCCGAGGCCCCGCCAGCCTCGCGAGCGAAAAAGGCGTGGAGCTCTCGAGCGGTCTCGACTTCACGGTCGACTCCTCCGCCGCCGTCAAGATCCAGGCCGCTGCCAGCGTCGAGGTCGTGAGCGCCGTGACACGGATCACCAGCAGTCTGGTCTCCCTGGATTCGACGACGCGGGTCAATGGCGCGCTGGTGGTGGATTCGAACGCCGGTCCGGCATCCGGCGTGGCGCCCGGCCAGCGGTCCCGCGACAACGCCATCGTCGCGTGGGCCCGGGTGGGGGCCGGCGGCGCGACCGGTGACGCGCAGTTCGGCGTGACCGCGGTCGAGCACCCGCAACCGGGCGTGTATCGGATCACTCTCTCGCGCGCGGCGGCGAGCGCCGGCGAGCTCATCCCGATCGCGGTGGCGCGGGTGCGGGGGCAGCCGACGACTCCCCGGGAGCTGCGGTTCGTCAGTGTCAACCAGGTGGGGCAGGACGCGTTCGAGGTGTACGTCAACCGCGGCGACGTCATTCCGGTCGACGCTCCGTTCGTCTTCATGGCGACAGCCAGGTGATGCCCTTGCGGACACCTGCCGTCCATGGAGAATACCCGCATGAGCATCCCCCAGACGCCCCGACCGGTGTTGCTGTCACTCGCAGCCGTTCTGCTTTCCGTGCTCTCGCCGCCGCGGGCGGTGGCGGATGACTGGCCGACGTTTCGCCGCGACGTGCACCGCAGCGGCGTGACCGCCGAGGAACTCGACGTGCGCTCGCTGCGGGGGGCGTGGGCGTGGCGGTCGCCGTATCCGCCGCGGCCCGCGTGGGCCGGACCCGCCAAGTGGGACGCGTACGCCGGCATCCGCGGGCTGCGCTCGATGCGGCAGTACGACCCGTGCTTCCACGTCATCGCTGTCGGTGATCGCGTTTACTTCGGGTCCTCCGTCGACGACAGCGTGTCGTGCCTCGACGCGACCGGCGGACGACTGCTCTGGTCGTTCGTCACCGACGCGCCGGTGCGCGTCGCCCCGACGCACGCCGGCGGTCGCATTTACTTCGGCTCCGACGACGGGCACGCCTACTGCGTCGACGCGACGACCGGCGATCTCGTCTGGAAGTTCCGTCCGTCGCCGTCCGGTCGTGAGATCGTCCACAACGGCCGCTTCGTCTCGCCGTGGCCCTGTCGCACGGGCGTGCTCGTCGACGGCGGCACGGCGTACTTCGCGATGTCGATGCTGCCCTGGAAGGAGTCGTACCTCTGCGCCGTCGATGCCGTCACGGGCAAGCCCGAGGGCGAGGGTCGCTACGTGCGCGAGCTCTCCGGGCGGACGACCGAGGGGCCGCTCCTGGCGACGCGCGGCACGCTGATCGCGCCGCAGGGGCGCGTGCCGCCCCTCCTCTTCGATCGCGGCACCGGAGCGGAGCGCGGCAGCCTCGAGGGCGGCGGCGGCAGCTTCGTCATCGTCGGCGACGACTCGCGCATCCTGCACGGACCCGGCAACAAGACCGGCTGGATCACGTCGAGCGATGAGCGCTCGAGGGAGAGAGTCGCCACCTTCAAGAACGCCAACGCCATGGCGGTGGCCGCGGGGCGCGCGTTCGTGCTCACCGACCACGCGCTCTCGGCGCTCGACCGCGGGACGAGGCGGCCGCTCTGGAGCGTTCCGAGCACGCGTCCGTGCGCGCTGATCGTCGCCGGGAAGACGGCTTTCACGGGCGGCATCGACTCGGTCGCCGCCCACGACGCGACGAGCGGCAAGCTCGTCTGGACCGCGCCGGTCGACGGTCGCGCGTACGGTCTCGCGGTGGCCGGAGGCGCGCTCCTCGTCTCGACCGACACCGGCGCCATCCACTGCTTCCGCGCCACCGACGAGGCGACCGCCGGCGCGACGCCGGTTCCCGCGTCCGCCAGAGACGGCGACGAGACCGCCACCCGGCGCGAGCTCGCGCCGGTCGAGCCCGTCGACGACCCGGCGCTCGTCTGCCGCTGGGTCTTTCGCGAATCGCAGGCGCGCGGCATCGTCGTCGAGGATCTCGCCGGCGAGCTCGACGCCTCGGTGAGCGGTCCGGTGCGCTTCGCCGAGATCGGCGCGCGGCAGGCGCTCGCGCTCGACGGCAGCGGCAGCGTCTCCGTGGTCGAGGACCACAAGCTCGCCAGGCTCCCCGAGCGTGACATCACCGTCGAGGCCTGGGTGCGGGTCGATCAGCCGCTCGAGTGGGGCGGCATCATCGGCGCCATCCAGGACAACGGCGACTTCGAGAAGGGCTGGCTCCTCGGCTTTCGCCAGTCGTCGTTCTGCTTCGCGCTCGCCTCGGCCGAGAAGAAGCGCCGCCTGACCTACCTGACGGCCGGCGTCGCGTTCCGGCCGGGCGAGTGGCATCACGTCGCGGGAACGTACGACGGCGAGACGCTGCGCGTCTACGTCGACGGAGAGCTCTCCGGGACCTCGAACGAGCACGCCGGCCCGATCGACTATCCGCCGCGCGCGTTCTTCGAGATCGGCGCGTACCGCGACGACGACGAGTTCTTCCCGCTCGTCGGCATGCTCGAGGAGGTGCGCGTCTACGGCCGTGCGCTCGCCGCGGGGGAGATCCGCGAGCACGCGCGCTCGAGGACGTTCCCGGAGCCGGCCGTCGAGGCGGAGGGGCCGCCGCCGGCGACCCTCGCCGCCGGTCCGTGGCTCCGCTTCACCGGTCCCGACACGGCGGAGGTGCGCTGGCGGACGGCGCGTCCGTCGCCGACGGCGCTCGAGTATCGCCTCGGCGAGACGGCGCAACGTTTCGAGGACGCGACGCCGCGGACCGACCATGTCGCCACGCTGGCCGGCCTGAAGCACGATCGCGTGTACACGTACACCATCGAGGTGCCCGGCGGCGCTGCGGGCCGGGAGACCCGCAGGACGCGCGAGTTCGAGTGCGACACCTTCTTCAACTTCGCCGTGCCGCCCATCCCGGACCGCGCCGATCCGTACGCGGGCCGCGCCGGCGAATCATCGATCCCCGCGGCGGCGCGACGCGTCCTCGAGCGCACCGGCGTCGACCGTGGCATCTGCCTGGTGCTCGGCAGCGGCGAGGGGCGACTCGCGTACGAGCTGGCGAGGGGCAGCCGGCTGCGCGTGGTCGGCGTCGACACGTCGCGCGAGCGCATCGCCGAGGCCAGACGGTTGCACGCGCGGGCCGGCTCGCTCGGCGGGCGCGTCACGTTCCGCCACGTCGAGTCTCTCGCCGAGCTGCCGTTCACGGGCGACGTCGCCAACCTGATCGTCTCCGAGCGATCACTGACCGACGGCGAGCTTCCGGGCGCGGCGCGCGAGGTGGCGCGTCTCCTGAAGCCGCTCGACGGCGTCGCCTACCTCGGCGTCAGGGGCGCGGGTGATGCGTTCCGCCAGTGGCTCGGGGGACTCGAGGACGGCGCCGGCGGTGCGCGCGTTGACGTCGTTCGCGACGGCGATCTCGCGTGGCTGCGGCTGTCGCGCCCGGAGCTTCCCGGCTCGGGCGTGTGGTCGCACCAGTACGGCCGGCCCGACAACTCCGCCTTCGGCGGCGAGACGCTCGGCGGCGCCACGGGCGTCGACGACCTCGAGGTGCAGTGGATCGGACGACCGGGCCCTCGCGCCCAGCCGGATCGCAACGGTCGCAAGCCGTCGCCCCTCTCGGTCGGCGGGCGCCTCTTCACGCAGGGGCTCCAGCGCCTGATCGGCCTCGACGCGCACAACGGCACGGTGCTCTGGGCGCTCGAGGCGCCGCCGCTCGGACGCTTCAACATGCCGCGCGACTCGAGCAACTGGTGCGCCGATCGCGACGCGGTGTGGGCCGCGGTGGGGGATCGCTGCTGGAAGATCGACGCGCGCACCGGCACGGTGGTCGATCTCCTCGACATCATCCCGGGCCCGCGCCGCGAGTGGGAGCACGACTGGGGCCTCGTCGCCGTCGAGGGAGCGCATCTCATCGGCAGCGCCGTCAAGCGCGGCACCGCGTTCACCGAGTTCTGGGGCGGCGCCGGCGCCGGCTGGTACGACGCCACCAGCGGCCCGGCGACGTTCAAGGTCTGCAGCGAGAACGTCTTCTCGCTGTCGCGCGAGACCTGCGAACTCGAGTGGACGCACGCCGGCGGCGTGGTGATCAACTCGACCATCGCCGTGACCGCCGATCGCGTGTACTTCGCCGAGTGCCGCAACCGCAAGGTGGTCGAGTCGCCCGAGCGCCGCGTCGGCCTGCCCGAGCTCTGGGACGACCTGTTCCTCGTCGCTCTCGACCTCGCCAGCGGACGCACGCTCTGGGAGCGGACCATCGAGGTCCCCGGCGGCGAGGTGGTCTTCTCGCTGGCGCACGGCGAGGGGCGGCTGGTCATCGTCTCGTCGGCGAAGAAGCTCTACCACGTCCACGCGTTCGACGCCGAGGACGGCGAGCCGCTCTGGGACGCGTCGTTCGCGTGGAAGAAGGGCGACCACGGCGCGCACATGTCGCGTCCGGCGATCGTCGGCGGGCGCGTCTTCGTGCGTCCCGCCGCCTTCGACCTCGCGACCGGCGAGCGCCTCGCCGTCGCCATGCCGGATGGCGGCTGCGGCACCTACGCGGCGACGCGCGACGCGCTCGTCTTCCGCTCGAGCGAGGTCACCGTCTGGGATCCGACCGACGGGTCAGCGAGCAAGTGGACGCGCCTGCGCCCCGACTGCTGGCTGAGCACCATCCCCGCGGGTGGCATGCTGCTGTCCCCCGAGGCCGGCGGCGGCTGCAGCTGCGGCAGCTGGCTGGAGACATCGGTGGGGTTTCGGGCGGTGCGGTACGAGGATGAGCGGCGATGAGCCTCGTCCTCGAGCGCCGTCGATTGCTGCCGCGAGACCGACACCGATTCCGGTGACCGACACCGATTCCGACACCGACACCGACTCCGACACCGATTCCGATTCCGATTCCGACTCCGATGACCGAGACCGAGGACGACTCATGAGGAAGGCAGGAAACTCGGGGAAAGCAGGAAACGAAGGGGATGAGGGCGTCGAGCTTCGTGAGTCTCGCTCGAGCCGTCGAAGGGACTTTCCTTGCTTCGTCGTCTTCCTGCGTTCCTCCTGGATGCGTCGTCGTCCTCTGATTGCGGCATTGCTGCTGGCGCTTCCCGTGATGCTCGCCGCGGGCGAGGGGCACTCGCGTCCCAACGTCCTGCTCGCCATCAGCGACGACCAGTCCTGGCCGCACGCGGGCGCGTACGGTGTCGCCGCGGTCGATACGCCCGCGTTCGATCGCGTGGCGCGCTCCGGTGTGCTCTTCACCAGCGCGTTCGTCGCGTCGCCCGGTTGCAGTCCATCACGCGCCGCGCTGCTCACCGGCCGCTACCCATGGCAGCTCGAGAACGCCGGGACGCACGCCAGCTCGTTTCCGTCGAGGTACGTCGTCTTCCCGGACATCCTCGAGCGCGCCGGATACCACGTGGGTTTCACCGGCAAGGGGTGGGGGCCTGGCAACTGGCGCATCAGCGGCCGGCCGCGCAATCCCGCCGGTCCCGAGTGGAACCGCCGCAGGGCGAGGCCGCCCGCGCCCGGCATCCGCGCCACCGACTACGCCGCCAACTTCCGCGACTTCCTCGAGGCGAGACCGGACGGCGCGCCGTTCTACTTCTGGTACGGCGCGTCGGAGCCGCATCGCGTCTTCGCGAGGGGAGCGGGCGTGCACGCTGGCAAGAAGCTCGAGGACGCCCCCGTGCCGCCGTTCCTGCCCGACACCCCCGAGGTGCGCGGCGACGTGCTCGACTACCTGGTCGAGATCGAGTGGTTCGACCGGCACCTCGGGAGCATGCTCGAGATCCTCGCGTGGGCCGGCGAGCTCGAGAACACCCTGGTGATCGTCACCAGCGACAACGGCATGGCGTTTCCCCGCGCCAAGGCGAACCTCCACGAGTACGGCATCCACGTGCCGCTGGCGATCAGCTGGCCACGTCGCGCGCACGCGGGGCGTCGCGTCGACGATCCGGTGAGCCTTGTCGACCTCGCGCCCACCATCCTCGAGGCGGCCGGTGTGCGGCATCCGGGGCATCCGCCGATGACCGGACGCAGCCTGCTGCCGATCCTCGCCGCCACGCCCGGCCAGGAGGGTGACGGGGTCGGCGCCGAGCGCCGGGCGGTGTTCGCGGCGCGCGAGCGCCACTCCTCGTCGCGACACCGCAACGTCGGCTATCCGTGCAGGGCGATCCGCACGCGTGACTATCTGCTGATCCGCAACTTCGCCCGGCAACGCTGGCCCGCCGGCGCGCCGACGAAGCTGCGGGCCGATGGCTCGCCCGGGCCGCCGCACGACGCCTATCACGACATCGACGCGTCGCCGACGCTGTCGCTGCTCGTCGAGCGCCGCGAGGATCCGGCGATCGCGCCGTTCTTCCATCTCGCGGTCGACCGGCGTCCGGAGATCGAGCTCTACCACGTCGCGCGCGACCCGGGCTGTCTCGAGAACCTCGCGGAATCGGAGGCGCGCGCCGCGGTGCGCGAGCGGCTCGCGGCCGAACTCGAGGGGTTTCTGCGGCGGACGGGGGATCCGCGCATGGGGCCGGACGGCGACGTCTTCGAGCGCTACGCGCGCTACTCGAGGATCAGGAGATTTCCGCCGCCCGATCGCAGGACCCCAACGTTGAAAAAACGTACCCGTACCCGTACCCGTTCCCGTCCTCGAGGGCTCTGGTATCGGAGTCCGATGACCGACTCCGATACCGATAGCTGATACCGATACCGACTCCGATGACCGATACCGACTCCGACTCGACGCGCTGGGTTTCCTCTGCCGCGGGGGGCGGCGGCGTCGGCGAGTCGAGTGTAACCGACCTGCGTTTTTGCGACTGTCGGGAGATTCTGAGGCGAGGCGCGGTCAGTACGGCAGCTCGCCGAACTTCGACTCGTACTCCTGGATCGGCACCATGACGATCGCGTCCCAGGGGCAGCCGTCGAGGAGCGTGCCGTCGGGGCCCTTGGTGATGCACTTCTGGCAGCCGATGCAGGTGAAGGGGTTGACCTCGATGACGCCGAAGACCGGCGCGCCCGGATTCTGCACGAGAATCATGCACTCCTCGACCGGGCAGTAGGCCTGGCAGACGGGGGCGCCGGCGCAGCCCGTGCAGTTCTCCGTGATGTACGCCAGCATGCGCGGCTTCTTCTTGCGCTTCTTGGGCTGCGGGGCGCTCTTCTTCTCGGCGGCGGCTTCGGGCATGGCTCTCGCGGTGTCTCCAGACGGTGTCTCCAGACGGTGTCTCCAGACCGTGTCTCCAGGGGTGATTTTTCCCCGGAAAACAGCTGCGGAAGTATACCAGACGACGCTACCGGAACCAAGCCCGCGCAGCCGCCTCGTCGCGGCGGATCTGCGCCGCCAGTTCCTTCGCCCCGGCGAACTTGCGCTCGCCGCGGTGGCGCGCCAGCAGACGGACCTCGAGGGTCACGCCGTAGAGATCACCGTCGAAATCGAGCACGTGCGCTTCGATGCGGTCGAGCGCCGGATCGAAGCGCTGGATGCTCCGCGGATCCGTGGCCTCGCCGGTGAACGTGGGGCGCCGGCCGATGTTGACGAGCGCCGGGGCGTCCCGCAGAGACGGGGGGTCTCCGGGCGCCGCGACCGCGCCCTCCGCGCCGGGGGGCACGACCGCATCGACGCGCGCGAAGTAGACGCCTCCCGGTGCCACCGCCTCGGCGTCGATGCGCAGGTTCGCGGTGGGGAAGCCGATCTGCCGGCCGCGGTGGTCGCATGGACGACCTCGCCGAGGACCGCGTAGGGCCGCCCGGTGAGCGCCTCGACGCGCTCGAGGTCGCCGCGCGTCACGGCGAGGCGCACCAGCGTGCTCGAGATGCGCTCGCCATCGAGGAAGAACGCCTCCGACTGCCGCACCTCGACGCCGGTGCTCGAGGACCGCTCCGCGAGGTACTCGTACGTGCCGAGCCGACGGTGGCCGACGGTGCTGTCGAAGCCGAGGAGCAGCCGGCGGGAGTGCAGGGCCCGCACGATGACGCGCTCGACGAACTCCTCGGGCGACCACTGCGACGTGGTCTCGTCGAAGGGCAGCACGAGCGCCGCCGCGACGCCGGAGCGCTCGAGGAGCAGCAGGCGGTGGTCGAGCGAGAGCACCACGGGTGGCGCGCTGCCGCGGACGACGAGCTGCGGGTGGGTATCGAAGGTCAGCACCACCGGCGCGCCGTCGACGTCCGACGCCCACTCAAGGAGGTCATCGAGCAGGAGCTGGTGGCCGCGATGGAGGCCGTCGAAGAAACCGACGGAGACCACGGGTCGGTCGCCGGCGGGGTTCGATTCGGCCTCGGAGAGCGATCGGTAGACCCGCATCGACGCTCACCGCCTCGGAGTCGTCGGGCGCTCCTGCTCCTTCGCGAGCTTCTTCAGCTTGCTGCGGATGAGCAGCTTCTCCGTGGCGCCGAGCCGCTGGATGAAGAGGATGCCGTCGAGGTGATCGAGCTCATGCTGGACGGCGCGCGCGTGCAGGTCCTCGACGTCCTGCTCGAAGACCTCGCCGTCGAGCCCCTGCGCGGTGACGTGGACGCGCTGGCTGCGCGCGACCTTGCCGCGGATGTCCGGGATCGAGAGGCATCCCTCCTCCTCGACCGTCTCGCCCTCGGCGCCGGTAATGCGCGGATTGATGTAGACGAGCTCCTCCCCCTCGCCCGGCTCCGCCGCGAGGTTGACCACGAAGAGCCGCACGCTCCAGCCGACCTGGGGCGCCGCGAGGCCGATGCCGCCCTCCTCGTACATGACCCGGAACATCTCCTCGACCCGCTCGCGCACGCGCGCGTCGATCCGCTTGAGCGGGGCGGCGCGCCGGAGGAGGATCGGATCGGGATAGATGCGGAGCTTCATGGTGCTGTCTCGCGGCTCGGGTTCCACCCGAGCGCTTCACATGATACACGGATCGATGCTACCTTGAAGCCGAAATGATCGCGAACCACGGCGTATCCGGGGCGGGAAGGACCGCGTGAGGGCGGCGCTCTTCGGCGATTCCTGGCTCGGTGCGGGCGCGCTGACGCGGCTGCGGGCGCGTGGCGTCGACGTCGTCGCGGTCTTCTCGCACGCGCCTGCGGGCCAGCCCAGCGGCTTTGCCGCGCTCGCGATCGACGCGGCGTCGCTCGGGCTTGCGGTCGTCGAGCTGCCCGCGCACCGCCGTGTCGACTGCGCGGCCGGCCTCGGCAGACTCGGAGCCGACGTGCTCATCTCGGCGGGGTTCCGCGCGCCGCTCTCGGGCGCCACGCTCGCGGTGCCCCGCCTCGGGGCGTTCAACCTGCATCCGTCGCTGCTGCCGAGGTACCGGGGGCGCTCGCCGGTCAACTGGGCGGTGCTCTCGGGCGAGCGCGAGACCGGTCTGACGCTGCACCACATGGTCGAGGAGGTCGACGCGGGCGACATCGTGTCGCAGCGGCGCGCGCCGATCGGGCCGGACGACACCGCGCTCGAGGTCATCCGGCGCCTCGAGTCGCGCATCCCGGAGCTTCTCGACGAGACGCTGCCGCTGATCGCGTCGGGTCGGGCGCCGCGGCGCCCGCAGGACTCGCGGCAGGCATCGGTCTTCGGGGGGCGCACGGCGGAGGACGGCCGCATCGACTGGCGCTGGCCCGCCCGTCGAGTGCACGATCTCGTGCGCGCCATCACGCGCCCGTTCCCGGGCGCGTTCGCCGTCCGCGACGGCAAGAGGGTCTTCCTGTGGCGGACGGCGTGCCGCGAGGACGTGTCGGCGCCGCCGGCGACCGGCGTCCCGCTGGCCGGTGGGCGCTTCGCCATCGCCTGCGGCCGTGGCGCTGTCGAGGTGCTGCGATGGAGCGTCGAGGGCGGCCCCGAGCGGGACGGCGGGGAGCTCGCCGCGGCGTGGGGCCCGGGGCCGTCGATTTGACTTGAAAACGCCGCTCCATCGCCTTAGAAACCGTAGGTTCGCGGAATGACCCCCTGATGAACGCCACCGACCTGGCAGCCGAGCGCGAGATCGCCGAGCCCCGACGGGAGCTTCCCGCGGGGGCGACGGGGCGAGTCCAGGCTCTGCTCTCGAGCGGCGCCGAGCTGCTCAAGCTGCGTGTCACGCTCCTCGTCCTCCTGGTCACCGCGGTGGGGTACTTTCTCGGCGCCACCACCGGGGCGTCGCCGTCCGTGCTCGTCTTCTGCCTCGTGGGCACGGCGCTGCTCGCGGGCGGGGCGAGCGCGCTGAACCAGGTGTTCGAGCGGCGCCTCGACGCGGTGATGGCGCGCACGGAGCGACGCCCGATCCCCTCGGGTCGTGTCCGGCCCGGAGCGGCAGCCGCGATCGGCTCGCTGCTCGGGCTCGCGGGGACCGTCGTCCTCGCCCTGACGTGCGGCGCGCTGACCGCCGTCATCGGCGTCGTCACCTTCTTCTCCTACGTCTTCGTCTACACGCCGATGAAGCGCCGCACGCCGTTCTCGGTCTTCCTCGGCGCGGTTCCGGGGGCGTTGCCGCCCATGATCGGCTGGGCGGCGGCCGGTGGATCCCTGACGACGGACGCATGGATCGTCTTCGCGATCCTCTTCGTCTGGCAGATTCCGCACTTCGCGGCGATCGACTGGCTCCATCGCGACGACTACCTCGCGGCGGGGTTCCGGACGCTCGCCGCGAGCGACGAGGACGGCTCCGTCACCGCGCGCCAGATCGTCTGGAGCATCATCCTCCTGGCCTTCGTCAGCGTGCTGCCGTCACTCTCCGGGCTGTCGGGCTCGATCTACCTCCTGGGCGCGCTCGCGCTCGGGGTGGCGTTCCTCGCCTGCGGCCTCATCCACGCCAGGTCGAGGACGAAGGCGAGCGCGCGCGTCGTGCTCCATGCGTCGCTCGTCTACCTCCCCGTGCTCTTCCTTCTGATAATCGGCGACAAGACGTGAGCGAGGTCAGGGCCGATCCGAGATTCGCGACCTTGCTTCGGGTCGGTTTCTTCGCGTTCCTGGGCTTCCTGATCGTCACCGGAGTGACGCTTCCGGCGCTGCACCACTGGATGACGCGGGAGGCTCCACATCCGCTCGAGCGGCTCGTCAGGGTGCCGGAGTTCACGCTCACCGAGCGCAGCGGGCAGCCGATCTCCCGCGACGACCTGCTCGGCCGCGTGTGGATCGCCGACTTCATGTTCACGCGCTGCGCCAACGTCTGCATCACGATGTCGAAGCAGCTCGGGAGGATCCAGCGGACCATCGAGCGGTTCGCGCCCTCCGAGCAGCAGCGCCTCCGGCTGGTCTCGTTCACGCTCGATCCCGAGTGGGACACGCCCGAACGGCTGACCGACTACGCGCAGGCCTACGGCGCGAGCCCGGATATCTGGTACTTCGTCACCGGCGATCGCGAGCGCATCATGGCGCTGATGGAGGGCGGCTTCCTGCTGCCCGGCGCGACCAGCGAGACGCCGTCGGGGCCGATCATCCACAGCTCGAAGTTCGCGCTGGTCGACGCCGAGGGCTGGGTGCGCGGCTTCTACGAGGGCATCGATCGCGACGCGGTGATGCCGCTCCTCGAGGACGCGCGGCGTCTCCTCAGGGAGCGGCAATAGCGACGAAGGGACCGCAGCGCGCGATGGACGAGTTCGTCAGCGCCCTCCCGCACGTCAACGCGACGTGCAACGCGCTCAGCGCGGTGGCGCTCTGCGCCGGCTTCATCGCCATCAAGCGCAAGCGCATCGACTTCCACCGACGCGCGATGCTGACGGCGTTCACGTTCTCGGCTGTCTTCCTGGTGTTCTATCTGACGCGGCAGGCGCTCTCCGGCCACACCGAGTTCATCGGACCCCCGGCGGTGCGCACGGTCTACCTGATAATCCTGATCTCGCACATGATCCTCGCGGTGCCGGTGGTGCCGCTCTCGATCACGCTGATCGTTCTCGGACTGCGCGGCCGCATCGAGCGCCACCGCCGACTGGCGCGCTGGACGTTCCCGATATGGCTCTACGTCTCGGTCACGGGCGTCATCGTCTACGTGCTGCTCTACCGCCTCTACCCGCCGGCGTAGCCCCCCTTTTTCGTTCCCGTCCCCGTTCCCGTGCCCGTTCCCGAACGACGTTCGCAGGTCTGCTGTCAGACGATTCATAAGGAAGGCAGGAAACGGAGGAAGGCAGGAAACGGAAGAATACTGATTGGCTCTGTGTTTCAAATCGCGACCAGCTCTCGCTCCGCGACGGCGTCTTCGAGATCGTGAACGCTCGCAACGCACGATCAGACTCGTTTCCTGCCTTCCTCTTCTTCCTGCTTTCTTTATGGATCCGTTGTAGAGTCTCGCCGGAGGAGTCGAGCAGCTTTTCTCGGAACGGGACCGGGTCCGGGACCGGGTCCGGGACCGGGAACGATAGCCACTATGGCGAAACGTTGTATACTTCCGCGGAAGGGGTACGTCCTGCGTCGGGGTTTCATCCTCTTCCATCTCGCTTCTGACCCGGGTCGTGGGTATCCCGGGTGACCAGGCTGATCGCAGGAGCGCGACCCGGGGGATGAGCCCGGCTTCACGTGACACACGATTCTTCGCCTCGCTCGGGGCGTGGGCGCGGTTCGCACGCCGCTTCCGTCTCCCGTTCGCCGCCACCGTTGCGTCCCTTTTCGGCCTGTCGTTCCTCCAGGAATCGCTCTGGGGACACGCCGCCGTGCTCGTGGCGGTGCTCCCCTGGGCGCTCGTCGCGGCGGGCGGCGGGAGCGCGACGGCGGGGCGGTGGAATCGCCTCTCATCGGCCGGACGGGGGGCCGACGTCGGCAGGCTGATCCGAACGATCGACGAGGAGGTCGAGCGCATCGGCAAGGACCTCGAGGGGCTGAAGGCGATGCTCGCCGACGCCACCGAGAAGCTGAGCGGCAGCTTCAAGGGCCTGAGCGATGACGCGGAGGGACAGGAGCGCATCGTGCGCATGCTGGTGCGGAGCCTCGACGAGGGAGTGGCGAAGTGGGACGGCGGCGACGAGAACCACAGCTCCGCGGTAACTCTCGGCACGTCGGGGATCGGCGCCTTCGCGCGGGAGACGACGAGCGTCCTCCAGTATCTCGTCAACATCCTGGCGGACATCAACAAGGAGAGCGTCCGCACGGTCTACAAGATCGACGACATGATCGGCGAGATGAGCACCATCTTCTCACTGCTCGACCATATCAAGACCATCGCGAAGCAGACCAACCTCCTGGCGCTCAACGCCACCATCGAGGCGGCCCGCGCCGGAGAGGCCGGCCGCGGCTTCGCGGTCGTCGCCGACGAGGTCCGCAAGCTGTCGCAGGACTCCGACAAGCTCAACCACGAGATCTTCACGCAGGTGAAGAAGGCGCAGACGGTCGTCGGCGAGACCAGGAAGGCCGTCGGCAGCATGGCGGCGAAGGACATGAACGCGATCGTCGAGGCGAAGTCGCGCGTCGACAGCATGCTCGAGGGGCTCGACAGCCTCGACCGCGAGCTCTCGGAGAGCCTCGGAGATGTCTCGCGGCTGTCACAGCAGATCCACGAGAACCTCGCGGCGGCGGTCCACGCGTTGCAGTTCGAGAACAGGGCGCGGGGCCTGCTCGACAGCGTCGGCAAGAGAATCCAGAAGGTCGAGAGCGTGCTCGAGGGCGTCGGCGAGGCGCTCCGTGACGGCGCGGTGCACCGCATCGGGGCGATCATAGACCGTCACGAGCTCAGCGGCGACGAGGAATCGGAACGGAGTCTTTCCAGGCAGGCGGGTTGACCGCAGGGGTCGCCCGGCGGAAGCGGAGACAGGAGATGTCGATTTCCACAAAACTGTCGGCGGACCAGAACACCGTCACCATCGCCATCGACGGCAAGTTCGATTTCAACGTTCACAAGGACTTCCGGCGGGCGTACCAGCAGGTCGACGGCGACGACGCGCGGTACGTCATCGATATGTCGAGGGTGACGTACATGGACAGCTCGGCGCTCGGCATGCTGCTGATCCTTCGGGAGAAGGCCGGCGGCGACGACGGCGAGGTCACCATCCAGAACTGCAATGAGGAGATCACTCGCATTCTGACGGTCTCGAACTTTCACAAGCTGTTCAAGATCGTCTGACGTCGAGTGCATCGTGCGCCGAGATGACGTCCATCCCTGGCCGACACGAGTCGATCGAGCCGCAGGGAGGTTGTCCGCGCATCCTCGTTGCCGAGGACAACCTCACGAACCGCAAGATCCTCGGCGCCATGCTCGAGGCGGAGGGTTTCGACGTGCTGGCGGCCGAGAACGGCCGTGTCGCGGTCGAGAGCTTCGAGCGTCACCAGCCCGATGTCGTGCTGATGGACATCGAGATGCCGGAGCTGGACGGCTACGAGGCGACGCGCCTCATCAAGCGGTCCGCCGGCGAGCGCTTCGTGCCGGTGATCTTCCTGACCGCGAAGCACGACGACGAGTCGCTCGCCAGGTGCATCGAGTGCGGCGGCGATGACTTCCTCACCAAGCCCTACAGCAAGGTGATTCTGCGCGCGAAGCTCGACGCGCTCATGCGCGTGCGGCAGCTCCACGGGAACATCCGGTCGCAGCGGGACGAGCTGAAGTACCATCAGGAGCGACTCCGCACGGAGCACGAGATCGCCCGTCTGATCTTCGCCAACGTGGTTCACTCCCGTCCGCTCGGTGCCGCCGGCGTCAAGTGCTTCGTCTCCCCGCTGGCGCTGTTCAACGGCGACCTCCTGCTCGCCGAGCAGAAACCGTCGGGAGGGCTGCGTCTCCTGATGGGGGACTTCACGGGACACGGGCTGTCCGCGGCGATCGGCGCCATGCCGGTCTCGGACATCTTCAGACAGATGACCGCATCGGGCTTCGCCATCGGCGAGGTCGCCCGCGAGATCAACCGCAAGCTGCGACGCATCCTCCCGACGGGGCTTTTCTTCGCGGCGAGCCTCATCGACCTCGATCGCGAGAACGGGTCGCTCCTCGTCTGGAACGGCGGTTGCCCCGACGTGCTGATCAGCGGCGGCGACGGGTCGATACGTCACCGGATCCGCTCGACGCACGTGCCGCTCGGCATCCTCCCCGACGACCAGTTCGATCCGGATCTCGAGCTGATCGAGGTCCGTCCCGGCGAACGCGTCTTCGTGTACTCCGACGGTGTCGTCGAGATCCGCAACCCGCGGGGCGAGTTCTTCGGGTCCGGCCGGCTCGAGGCCATCTTCGACTCGTGCCCCTCGCCGGACGGGTTGTTCGATCAGATTCTCGCGGAGCTCGCACGGTTCCGCGAGGGCCAGGGCCAGGAGGACGACATCACGCTCGTCGAGCTCTCCTGCGGGCACAGCGGCGACGACCTCTCGATGGACGTCGAGCGGGGACGTTTCCGGCCGCGCGGCTCCTCGGCGTGGCGACTGGCGCTCGAGTTCAGCGGACGCTGCCTGCGCGAGCTCGATCCGCTGCCGCTCGTGCTGCAGAACGTCATCGACCTCCAGGGCCTGCAGAGCCACCGCGAGCGCATCTACACCGTGCTCGCCGAGCTCTTCGCCAACTCCCTCGACCACGGGCTCCTCGGCCTCGACTCGCGCATGAAGGAATCGCCGAACGGCTTCGTGCGGTTCTACGAGCTGCGCGGCAAGAGGCTCGAGACCCTCTCCACCGGCTGGATCCACATCGACATCACCCACGAGCCGCGCGGCGACAACGGCGGTGTGCTGAGGATCAAGATCGCCGACAGCGGCCCGGGCTTCGACCACGACGGCCGCCGCTTCCCGACCTTCGAGGAGAACACCAGCCACAGCGGCCGGGGCATCCCGCTGGTGAGACAGTTCTGCTCGGAGGTCCGCTTCGAGGGAACGGGGAATGCGGTGACGGTGGTGTATCCGTGGTCGTGATCTTTCCCGGTCCCGGACCCGGTCAGGCTGCCCGACTGCGCCCGCGAGATCTGACGGCAGACGAGTGCAACGAATGCAGGAAGGCAGGAAGGCAGGAAAGGAAAGAGAGGGAGGGGAAGGGGGGACGACCAGTTGAAGGCGCGGCCGGACGACGGGGACGGGAACGGCAGATTACGCAGATTGCGCAGAGGGCGGAATGGTCGGCTCGGGCGGTCTCCTGAACTCGACGCTTTCGACGGCTCGAGCAAACTCACGAGGCTCAAACCCCATCAATCCATCCGTTTCCTGCCTTCCTGAGTTTCCTGCCTTCCTTATGAACCGTCTGACAGCACGCCTCCGAAGTCGGCACTCCTTCGCCGAGTTTGGAGCGCTCCCCTCCGCGCTTGAAGGGTGGCTCAGCGGAAGTATTCCATCACCGCCCGCGCCTTTCGCTTCCCCTCCCGGACGCAGTCGTTGACGCCGACTCCGTAGTACGAGTTGCCGGTGATGAAGAGGCCCGGGAGGTCCCAGAGGAGGCGTTCGATGCGGTCGATGCGGGTCGCGTGGCCGACGTTGTACTGCGGGATGCCGCGGCCGTAGCGGTAGAAGCGGTGGGTGATCGGCTCGCCGTCGATGCCGAGGATCGGGCCGAGCTCCTCGAGGACCAGCTCGAGGAGGTGCTGCTCCGTCTGGTTGAGCGCGTCGGGGTCGCGGGCGCCGCCGATCATGCAGCGCAGACTGACGGTGTCGTCGGGCGCGTGCTCCGGGAAGATGCTCGAGACCCAGATCGAGCCGAGGAGCCGCAGGCCCTGATCGCGGGGCACCAGGAAGCCGAATCCCGCCAGCGGGTCGCGCACTGCCTCGCGGTGGAAGCCGAGGCAGACGACCGCGATCGGCGCGTAGGGGATCGACTCGAGCGCCCGGCTGCTCTCCGGCTCGCTGGCGGCGAGCAAGGAGGCGGCGACATAGGCGGGGACCGCCAGCACGACGCCGTCCGCCTTCTCGGCGGCGCCGTTGGGGCCCTCGACGATGTAGCCGTTGCCCTGGCGTTTGACCGTGCTCGCCTTCCAGGAGGTCCTGACGCGGTCACCGAGCCGCTTCTCGAGCGCGCCGACCAGTTCTCCCATGCCGCGGGCGAAGGAGCACAGCGTGCCGCCCGGGCCCGCTGGACCGCCTTCCTTCGCCGTTTCGCCGCCGCTGCGCTCCTGCTCGGCGCGCTCGCGCCGCTTCGCCCGCAGCGCACGGACGAGGCTGCCGTACTGCTGCTCGAGCTCGGCGATCCTGGGGAACGCGCTCGCCAGGCTGAGACGCTCGACGTCGCCGGCGTGGATGCCGGTGACCAGGGGGTCGAGGAAGGTGCGCACGAACTCGTCGCCGAGGCGCCGGCGTCCGAACGTCGCCACCGACTCGTCGACGTTCTCCGGACCGCGCGGCTGAAACGCCTCGAGCATCACGCGCAACCGGCCGCGCAGCGACAGCAGGCTCGAGCGCAGGAACGCCAGCGGCCCGCGCGGCAGCGCATAGAGCCGGCGCGACTTGTAGAGGAAGCGCGTGTTGCTCGCCGGCCTCGCCTGCCGCATGCGGCCCTCGATGCCGAGCGACCGCACCAAGTCGACCGTGTAGGGGACGTTGTCGAGGAACCCGTTCGGGCCCCACTCGAAGACGAAGTCGTCGACGATGTCCGTCCCCATCGTGCCGCCGAGGTGATCCGAGCCCTCGACGAGCAGCAGGTCGAGACTTTCGTCCTTCTCGAGCAGGTAGTGAGCGGTGGAGAGCCCGGAGATCCCACCACCGACGATGATGACGCGCGGCATGGAACGGCGTTCTCTTCAGTCCAACTCCGGCCAGGTCTCACCCAGGTCGCGGCTCGATCGGCACGCGTCCTGAAGAACGCCCTCCCTTCGACGGGATCGGCGATCACCGCCCCGCGTGATGCGGTCAGCTGCCGTCGACCTCGCGCATGTGCATGAGGTACTGGAGCAGCGCGTCGATCTCGTGCTTGTAGTCCTCGCGTACGATCTGCATGCCGGAGCTCTTCAGCGCCGGCATGTGCTTCTCGATCCACGCCTGGAGATCCGGCGGATTCTTCGAGGCGTCCTCCCACACGTCGTACTGGATCCAGAAGTTCGGCATGTTGGTGCCGGGCATGAAGTACTGCGGGTCGAGGAACCACGAGTGGACCCACGTCGGGCGCAGCCGCGCGCGGGCGAGGCTGAGATCGGGCCCCCAGTTCGTCGGGTCGGGGTTCGTCGGCTGCACCTCGCCGCGGGGGTGACACGCCTGGCAGCCGAGCCGCGCCGGCGGTGGCGTCTTTCGCGCGTCGGCCGCCTGCGGCACGCTGAAGATCTCGCGACCCGCCGCGGCGAGCGCCGGATCGATGATGTGCTCCTCGAAGCGCTCGAACGGGTGCTCCGTGTTCGACAGCGTCTTGAACGTCGTCACCAGCGCCGACGACTGCTCGGGCGTCAGGTCGAAGGACGGCATGCGGAGGCTGAGCCAGGGGCGCAGCGGCTCGACGTTGAGCAGGAAGTCGAAGAGCCACTCGCCGTTGACGCGCTCGCCCTGGAGCCGCAGCAGCGGCGCGGCCTTGGTGCGGTCCGCCGGATTGGTCCCGAAGTAGTTGCGCATCCGACCCTCGTCGTATCCGTTGACCGCGAGGACACGGCTCCGGATCGGGACGTTGTGCTTCTTCCAGAAGTTCTCGGCGATCTCGACCACCGAGTACTCCTCCTCGCCGCGCGGTCCGTCGGTCTTGAACGTGCGGCTGATCATCGTGTGGGCCGGAATGACCAGGTCGCCGAGCTGGAGATCGTCGGCGAGCCAGGTCTCGCGCTCGATCTCGTTCTGGATCAGCAGGTTCTCCGCGGTGTCGGCGAAGGAGAAGCGCGGGAAGTCGGCCTTCGCGTCGCCAGTGCGCTCCCCGACGACGACGTGCTTCTCGTCCGCGCCGATCCGGTGGCAGCCATGGCAGTTCAGCTCACGCGCGATCCGGCGTCCCGCCTCGAGCTCCTTCTCGTCGCCCCGGAGCACCTTGCGCTTGTGCTGCGGGATGGGATCCGGAAGGCGGCTGAGGAGGAACGTCACCACCGCCTCGACCTTCTCCGGCTCATCGTGGAACGGGAAGAGCGGCATCTTGAGCAGCTCCTCGGCCGTCTTCTGCACGCGCTTGTTGCTCGGCTCGTAGATCGCGTTGCCCTCCGCGTCGACCTTGCGGACCGGGATGGTGTCGAAGATCCGCGTGTTCTCGAGCTTCTTCTGGAACCAGCCGATGCGACTGTGCGGCACGGCGTACTCGCCGTTCGGCTGATGTCCCCACTGGGCGAAGTCGAGACGGTCGACCGCCTTGACGCCGTGCTTCGTGAGCTCGGTGCCGATCGTCTGCGCGCCCTCGAACCCCGCCATGCCATCGTGGCACCCGAAACAGCCGTAGCGCCGGATGAGCTGCTCGCCGACGTACGTCAGGAGAGTCTCGTCACCCTTGATCCGGGCGAGCTCGGGGTCGGACTCGCCGTTGAGCCCGGCGGGCTCGTACTGCTCCTCGATCTTCGCCACCGCGTCGGTGCGCGTCATCGAGCGCGTGTAGTAGTCGTAGGCGATCTCGCGCAGGATCTTGCGGTTCTGCTCGTCGATCCGCGTGGGCGGCGTGCGCGCGAACTCCGGGTCCTCGAGCGACATCAGGTACTCGACGAGGTCGGCGAGCTTCTGCTCGCCGTTCTCGTCCTGCTCGATGCGCAGTCGCGGCATGCGCGTCGCCGGGAAGTGTTTCTTGGGGTCGACGATCCAGTCGGCGAGCCAGCGCCGGTTCAGCTTGCTGCCGACCGTGCTCAGGTCCGGTCCATGGTTGTTCTCCAGCCACCCCTCGCGCTCGATCGGGTGGCAGCCGAGGCAGCCCGACTCGAAGAACACGATGCGGCCGCGAGCCGGATCCCCGCGCAGGTTCGACAGCGGTCGCAGGTCATCGCGCTGGCGCGACGTCGCGTGCACGTAGGTCGCGATCGCCAGCGCCTCGACCCCGTTGCGCCGGGCGAAGTCCTGGACCGTCGGCTGGCCTTCGAGCCCGATCACCTCGATCGAGCCGCGCTGGTTGTCGAGGTCGAAGAACTGCGGCATGCGCGTCGAGGGGCGGAAGTCGGACGGCTTCCGGATCCACTTGACGAGGAAGTCCCGGTTCGCCTTCTGCGCGATGTAGGTGAGGTCCGGGCCGGCCCTGCGGTAGTCCTCGAACCCCTCGATCTTGTGGCAGCCGTAGCAACCGTAGTCATCGACCAGGTCGCGACCCAGGTTGTACACCTGAGCGCCCGGAACCCGTGACTCCTCGGCATGGCACTTGGCGCACGTCGAGTAGATGTGGTTCATGGGCAGCATCGGGTAGTCCTGGTGGTGCATCTTGTGCCAGTGGTACTTCTCCTCCCACTCGCGCTTCTGCTCCTCGTTCCGGGGGGTGTGCGCGCTGGTGAAGAAGGTCAGCGAGTGCCCGTCGCCGTAGTGGCAGATGGTGCAGCCGAACTCCTGGTAGGGGTGCGGGCTGTTCGATCCGACGTACAGATCGAGCCGCGGGTGACTCCGATAGACGCGACCGCCGTGCGGCGCGTCCATCTCGATCCCGGCCACCGACAGGTCGGGCTCGTCGATATTGACGTGGCAGCTCTTGCAGCGATCGACCCGGCCGACGTCCATGAAGTTCAGGGGCTCGGTGAGGTCCGAGAGCACCACCTTCTGGATCTGCGCCGACGGCGCGAACCAGTCGAGGATCGGCAGGTTGCGGATGGTGTTGACCGCGTTCGCCTCGAGATCGGCGAGGTTGACCCGCATGATCTCCAGCTCGCGGGTCGTCGCGGCGATGCTCTTCTCGAGGTCGTCTCTCTTCTCGATGAGCTTCTGGACCTCGAGCTTCGCCGCGTCGGCCCGCACGCGCAGCTCCTGGGCCTCGCGCTCGTACACCTCGAGCGGGTGGATCAACTTCTCGTTGAACTCCGACTCCAGCCGGTCGAGCTCCGCCTGCGCGGTGCTCGTCAGTCCGCCGCGCTCGAAGATGACGTGCTTGCGCATCTCCTCGAACTCGAAGCGCCTCGCCGCGATCTCCGACTTGTGGAACTTCACCCGCGTCTCCGCCAGGCTCGCCTCGTTCTCGAACTGTTCCGCGCGGCGCTGCTTGCGGCGGAGCTCCCGCTTGCTGATCTCCGACTCGGCCTCCTCGCGCTTCGCCTCCAGCTCCTCGACGGCGGCGGCGATGCGCTGCTCCTCCTCCTCGATCTGCTTCTCGACCTGACCCGCCTTGTACTCCTGCCAGTCGTACTGGTACTGCTTCCACTCCCGGTCGTAGTCCTGCCAGATGGCCCAGACAGTGAGGATCAGGAGCAGGAGACTCGAGAGCGCGAACAACGCGTTCAGGAACGGCACGCGGTAGAGCGTCGTCTCGCTCTCCGGCTCGTCGTAGACCACCTTCGCGATCCCGGAGAACGCGTCCCCGTCGACCAGCGACGGCGGGACGTTCGGGTTGTCCTGCTTTTCAGTCTTTTCGGCCATGGCCGGCTCTCGTTCTCGGGTCCGTTGTCGTGAGTTCGTGGTCAGATGTCAGATCGTCGTCAGATATTGAAGAACCACTCCGGGATCGCCACGATGTACTTCAGGTTGAAGATCCATCGCAGCGCCATCTTGATCGGCAGCGCCGCCATGAAGAGGAAGAGATGCGCCACCACCATGTATCGGATGAAGCCGATCTGCAGGAACATCTTCCTGAAAACGGTGTTGGCGAGGATCGGCGGCAGCGCCACGAAGTAGAAGATGACCGCGGCGAAGCCGGGGAGCTCGCGAACGAAGAAGTTCTCGGGCAACGCGGTCCCGAGCCAGTAGTTCCAGAAGAACTCCGATAAGTTGACGTTCGTCAGCGCCTCGACCTTGTGCTGGTCCCAGTATTCGTATGGCCCGAAAAAGGCCCAGTTCGGACCTCGCAGGAAAGTCCCGAGCATGATCAGCAGGGCCCAGAGCACGACGAACCCGAAGAGGTAGACGGTGATGGCGAACGGCCGCTCCTTGAAGGTGTAGTAACCGTTGCCCTTCGGGTTGAGATCGACGTAGGGGATCGCCCCGAGCCCGGCGATGATCAGCGTCGGGAAGACCACGCCGGCGAGCCACGGGTCGTAATAGACGAGCATCTCCTGCAGCCCGAGGAAGTACCAGGGCGCCTTCGACGGGTTCGGCGTCTTCGCCTGGCTCGCCGGCTCCTCGAGCGGCGCCTTGATCTCGATCGCCCACCAGAGCAGGAAGATCGACACCAGGATCAGGCAGAGGAACTCGCCGTAGACGAGGTCCGGCCAGCAGAAGACGCGCTTGCGCGACTCGCGCGCCTCGATCGTCGGCTGGCCCGCCGCGATGGCGTCGTCATTGATCACCATCTTCCTGAACGCGAGCCAGAGCGTGAAGCCGATCGCGAAGAGCATGATGGTGATTGGGATGTTGTCCGGCTTCTCGACGATCAGCCGGAACTCCGGATCGGTCATGCTGAGCACGAAGTAGACGATCGACAGGACCAGCAGCGTCAGCGCCACGGTTCCCTTCGTCCACCAGCGCCGGAAGACGATCAACGCGGTCAGCCCGACGACGGACAGGAGGAAGAAGGAGACCGGCCCGAGCAGCGAGTCGATGAAGGATTTCAGCGTCTCTGCGAAGTTCACGCCTCGAAGCTCCGTTTTATATACCGTCGCCGCCGCCCGCGGCGGCGGACGGACGTCCGGTGCGCCATCACATCGGCCCGGAGATGCCGCCGTCCTTGCGGACCCGCCAGAAGTGGACCGCCATCAGCACGCCGGCCCCGAGCGGGATCGCTATGCAGTGAAGCACGTAGAATCGCAGCAGCGCCGCCGGCCCGACGAGCGTGCCGCCGAGGAGCGCGAACCGCACGTCGCTCCCCGCCGTGATCATGCTCTTGTCGCCGACGGTGAGCAGCTGGGCGCCCGGGCCCTCGTAGCCGAGCAGCGGCGTCGCGCGCGCCATGTTCGTTCCCACGGTGATCGCCCAGATCGCCAGCTGGTCCCACGGCAGCAGGTAGCCGGTGAAGCTCAGCAGCAGTGTGAGCACCAGCAGGATCACGCCGACGTTCCAGTTGAACTCCCTCGGCGGTTTGTAGCTCCCCGTCAGGAACACGCGCAGCATGTGGAGCCACACGGTGATCACCATCAGGTGCGCGCCCCAGCGGTGCAGCTCGCGCATGATGCCGAGCGGCGCGTGCTCGCGGAGCGCCTTGATGTCGTTGTACGCGTACTCGACCACCGGCCGGTAGTAGAACATCAGCAGGACGCCGGTGATGGTCTCGACGAGGAAGAGGAAAAAGGTGACGCCACCCATGCACCAGGTGAAGCTCATGCGCACTCCGGACTTCCTGACCTTGATCGGGTGGAGGTGCAGGAAGACGTTCGAGAGGACGGCGAGCGCCTGGTCTCGAGAGTTGTCCGGATACCTGTGCCGGAAGATCGACTTCCAGATCTGCGTTTCGGTGAGTTTCTTGAACAGTGTCACGACGTTCTCCGGTACCTACACGACGAGGAAGCTGTCCGGGTCCCTCCACTGCCCCAGCTCCTGCTGGAACTTCCTGCCCTTGTCGACCTCGATCTGGCCGTCGCTGGCGAGCCCGATCTTGAAGCGCTCGAGCGGCCGGGGCGCGGGACCCTCGAAGTTGACGCCGGTCGGATAAAAGCCGCTCCCGTGGCACGGGCACTTGAACTTGCTCTCGGCGGAAAGCCAGTTCGGCGTGCACCCGAGGTGCGTGCAGACCGTGCTCAGGATGAAGATCTTTTCGGGATCGCGCACCACCCAGATCTGGAAGGCGTCCTTCCATTTCTCGTCGACGCCGATCCCGTAGTCGCTCGGCGGGCCGATCTTGAACTTCGTCGGCGGCTCGAAGAGATCGTTGGGGAAGAAGAACCGGGCGGTCGCGATCAACCCGGCAACGCTCGCCGCCGTGAAGAGCGTCCAGCCCGTCGCGACGCTCTCGATGAACGATCTCCGGGTCTGGGTGTCGGTCGCCATCGGTTGCTCTCCGTTCGAGGCGCCGCGTCCCGCGGTCGTCGCGACCTCAGGAAGCGTTGCGCGCCTTCATGTGCTTGAGGTACTTGAATACGGCGTTGCGGACCTTCGCGCTCGGATCGTTCTCGAGTGACTTGATCTGGTCGCGAGCCCCCTCGTCCGAGATCGACGTCAGCGCCTCGACGGCGCGCGCCAGCCACACCGCCTGATCATCGATGCTCTTGACGTATCGACCGAGGTACTCCCGCTCCAGCATGCGGTGGAGGACGCGCTCCCCGGATGCATCGTCGAAGTCGGTCGCCAGCGTGATGGCGGCGTTCCAGGAGACCGTCCACTCGTCGAGGAGGGATTCCCGGAACGTCGTCCTGATGGTCCCGCGCAGCTCGTCGTGCTCTCCGCCGCGCAGCGCGTGCGCGAGGTTGGCGAGGGAGATCAGGGCGTGCAGTCGAACTTCCCAGCGATCCGGACCGCGAGCGCCGGCGATCTCCTCGATCAGCGGCTCGACGGCCCGCGGCGAGCCCGACAGCCCGAGGCCGCGCATGATGTTGACGCGCTCCCCGTCGGTCACGTCTTTCTTGCCGATCGATCGCAGCAGCTCCTCGAGCGCCAGCGACTCCTCGCCCGCGCGGCCGAGCGCCTCGATCAGGAACGTGCGCAGATTCGACTCCCGGGTGTCGTGCAGGATGCGGATCAGGTGTCGCGTGTCCTCGGCGGTGAACTTCTTGCCCTCCTCCTCGAGCTCGCCCGCGCGCAGGGCGAGCGCGAACGCCGGCTGGTCCTTGCGCCAGCTCGTCTGGATCTCCGTGAGGATGTCGGACACCGAGCGGGACTCCTCCACCGAGGCCCGGAAAAACACGATGATGAGCACCGCGATGAGGACGACGACGAGCGGGAAGATGACGAACTGCGGCAGGTTTTCGAAGAAGGACGGCGAGCTCACCGACGTCGGCTGCTCCTCGGGACCGCGTTCAACGCCGGTCTCCGCGGACGAGGCGCGCCGTCCCTCGGCCCCCGGGGACTGGTCCTGCGGATCAGCCATGTGGCAATGTGAAAGGTGTGTTCGCAAGCTACGTTAGAACGCAGCTGCCTTCTGTCAGAGATCCTCGCCGAATTATAGATTTTCACCCCCCCGGGTCAACCGTGAATCGCACCGCCCGACCGGATGCGACAATAAGCCGCACCGCGACGCGCCGCCCCGATGCGACGCGCGGACGGGCCGGAAATCGCCGGCCGGCGCGCGGCCTCGCTCGAAAACCAGGTTTGGCGTTTGGAAATTGCACCGATCCGTCCGAAAAACAGAGGAGCGGGAGGGGTGATGCTGCGTCTGGTGTGTTCTCGTCGCCACCGTTCGCCCGCGTCGACCGGCATGGCGTGCCGGGGCGCCGGCGAGGGAGAGGAGAGCTTTTGTCCGGTCCCAACGTACTGCAGCGAGTCGGCTCGGTGCGCCGTGCCGCCGGCGCTGTCGTCGCGTTCCTGCGGTCGGCTCCGCCGCTGGCGCTGATCAAGCCGCTCGTCCTGGCGCTCTTCGTCGTCGATCTCGTCTTCGTGCGCGCGCCATGGACGATGTGGGTCGAGTTCCTGCTCGCCGGCGCCGTGATCCTGCTCGGACGGGAGGTGCTCGAGCGGGCCTCGCAGGCCGTCAGCCGCCGCCGTCTCGACGGCCACGTGGCGCTCGCGGCCGCGGCGTGCGGCGCGTTCGGATACAGCTTCCTCACCACGCTCCTCGGAACCGCGGGACGCCTCGGCGAGGCGTTCGCCATCGACGTCGTCGGCGATCGCGTCGTTCCGGGCCTCTACTTCACCACGTCGGCGACGCTGGTGCTCGCCGGCCTGCTGGCGCAGCGGCTGCTCGAGCGGTGCGAGTCATCTCTCACGGAGCGCCTCGCGGGGATCGCGTCGGGCGCGGACGCATCGCCGCGCTCCGGGCCGCCGGCGCCCGCGCCGTTCGGCGACCCGGACTCGCACGCGGCTCCCGATCGCTGGAGTCGGTGGTGGCGCATCGTCACCGGTCTCGTCGCGAGTGTTGCCGTGGTCCTCGCCATCGTCGTCGCCGTCCGGGACGGCGGCATCCTCGACGACGCGCTCGTCGGGCTCTCGATCGGATTGCTGGTGGCCGCGGCGCCCTACGGCGTCCCGGCCTTCCTGGCGGTCTTTCGCAAGGTCGGCGCCGTGCGCGTCGCGGTGCGCGGCGGGCGCTTTCGTGATCCCGCCTTCCTCGATCGGCTCGCCCGCACGAACATGCTCGTCTTCCGCCACGCCACGTCGCTGACCACCGGCTGTCCGCAGGTCACTGACGTCCTGCCGACCCAGCCGGGCGTCTCGGCCGACGAGATGCTCTACCTCGCCTCGGCGCTCATCTACCGAACCGACCATCCCGCGCGCGACGCGATCCTGCTGAGGTCATCCGAGATCTGCCGGACGCTGCCGCACATCAAGGAGTATCGCTTCATCGCCGGTCGCGGCATCCGCGCCATGTACCAGGGCGAGGAGATCATCCTCGGCAACCTGCGCTACCTCTCCGACCGCGACATCGACTTCAGTGACGTCCGCGAACGCCTCGACGCCCTGGCGTCCGAGGGGAAGACCGTCCTGCTGCTCACCAAGGGCGAGACCGTCTCCGGGATCATTGCCGTCGCGGACGACGTGCGCAACGAGGCGCGGGACGCCATCGAGGTCCTGCGTCGCCTCCGCATCCGCACGCTGCTCATCTCCGGCGACCACTCGGCCACCGTCGAGGTCCTCCGCCGCGAGGTCGGCCTCGACGACGCCCGCGGCGAGCTGACCCGCGAGGAGCTCCTCCGCGTCATCGACGAGTTGCGCGACGAGGGGAAGCGGGTCTCCATGGTCGCGAGCGACGACTTCGACGTGCCGACGCTGACGCGCCTCGAGATCGGCATCGTCTTCGCGCGCGACGCGAGCGAGACCCCCCGGAGCGACGAGGTGCGCCTCCGCGGCGACGACCTCCGCGAGGTGCCCGCGCTCCTGCGCATCGCCCGGCAGACACGGGCGGCGCTCCGACGCTCCTCGATCACGCTCGCCCTCTGCCAGACGGCCCTCCTCGCCCTGCTGCTGGCCCCCTTCGCGGCCCCCGACCTCGGCGGCGTCCTGCTGACCGGCGCGCACCGCGCCCACTGGGCCGCCGGCCTCGGGTTCCTCGCAGCGATCCTCCCGGCGGTCCTGGCGCGCCTGGCGCTCTGGCGGGTGCCGAGGTGGCCGTCACCACCGGGCCCCGGGTCGGAGAGATAGCGCGTACCGTACCCGTTCCCGTTCCCGTACCCGTGCCCGTTCCCGTGCCCGCGGGCTCGTCGAGACAGAGACCAGAGACCAGAGACCAGAGATCGGAGACCAGAGGTCAGAGATTGGGTCGAGATTTGTCAGCTCGCTCGAGCCGTCGGACGGACTTTCCTCCTTTCACCGTCTTCCTGCGTTCCTCCTGGATCCGTCGCAGAGTCTCGCGGGCGGAGTGGAGAAGCCATTCCGGGACGGGGTCCGGCACCGGGAGAGAGCATCGCGAATCCGGCCCGGGGAGCTATAATCGACGGTTCATGACTGCCAAACGCACCGAGTCACAAACCGGATCCGCGACGCGGCCCTCGTCGCGGGCGCGGTCGCGACCCGCACGGCCCGCCGAGGAGCCGGCGCCCGCGGCGGCGGCCGGGTCGCCCACTCCGGAGCCCGCTCCGGGTGACGCGCCGGTCGTCCGTCTCAGCGATCGGATGTCGCGCCTGCCGCCCTATCTCTTCAGCCGCATCAACGCGCTGAAGGCCGAGAAACGGCGCGCCGGGGTCGACATCATCGACATGGCGATGGGGAACCCCACCGACCCGACGCCGGAGAAGATCGTCGAGAAGCTGTGCGAGGTGGTTCGCGATCCGCGCAACCACCGCTACTCGACGGCCACCGGGATCTACAACCTCCGGCGCGAGATCGCCAAGTTCTACGACGCGAACCACGACGTCGCGCTCGACCCGGAGGACGAAGTGGTGTGCACCATCGGCTCGAAGGAGGGCTTCAGCCACCTCTGCCTGGCGGTGATCGGGCCCGGCGACACGGCGATCGTGCCGACGCCGTCGTACCCCATCCACAGCTACGGCGTCGTGCTCGCCGGCGGCAGCTACCTGGGGATTCCGGTCTTCGACGACGAGGATTTCCTGCGGCGCATCGACGAGACGTGCCGCACCCACTTCCCGCGCCCCAAGGTGCTCTTCATCAACTATCCGCACAACCCGACGGCGCACACGGTGGAGCCGGATTTCTTCGTCGAGGTCGTCAAGCTCGCCCGCCGGCACGAGCTCATCGTCGTCCACGACTTCGCCTACGGCGGCATCGCGTTCGACGGCTACCGTCCGCCGAGCTTCCTCGCGACGCCCGGCGCCAAGGAGGTCGGCGTCGAGTTCACCACCATGTCGAAGAGCTTCAACATGGCGGGGTGGCGCATCGGCTACTGCTGCGGGAACCGTCACGTGATCGACGGTCTCATCCGGGTCAAGGGCTACTACGACTACGGCATCTTCCAGGCGATCCAGATCGCCTCGATCATCGGCATCCGCGAGTGCGCCGACTTCCCCCGACGCCAGTCCGAGCGCTACCGGAGCCGCCGCGACGCGCTCATCGACGGCCTGCGGCTCGGCGGCTGGACCGACTTCGACGTGCCGCGCGCCGGCATGTTCCTCTGGGCGCGGCTGCCGGAGGAGTTCCGCGACATGGGGTCGATGGAATTCGCCATGCGCCTGATGGAGGACGCCGAGGTCGCCGTCTCCCCCGGAATCGGCTTCGGCCCGGAGGGCGAGGGCGCGGTCCGCATGGCGCTGATCGAAAACCGCCAGCGCCTCCAGCAGGCCGCCCGCCAGATCCGCCGCGCCTTCACCCGCTGGCGAGGGGCGTGAGGGTTTCTCGACCTCGCTGGCGAGGAAGGGAACGCAGATTACGCGGATTACGCAGATCGAGAGAGATACGGTTTTCCCACCTCGGACCTCTGATCTCGGACTCTGATCTCTGTCTCGGGATCGGAATCGGATCGGAGTCGGTGTCGGTGTCGGTGTCGGTGTCGGTGTCGGTGTCGGAATCGGGCTCGGTGTCGGAATCGAAATTGGATCTCTGACCTCAGTCTCGGACTCCGACTCCCCACGCTCGGCCCCGACGTCGACCATCCCGCCTACCCCGTCCGTCTTCGGGCCCGGGACCGGGACCGAGGACGAGGACGAAGTCTGGGCCGGTGAGACAATTTGTCGCACCCCTCCAATGTCGCTTGACACCATCTCGGGGCCTTCCTATCTTCTACGCCTGTTGCCGGCCGGCCTGGGCCGATCCGGACCCCTCTTTCCGGGCGCGATCCGGAGGAGCCCCGGGCCTGTTTTCCGGGGGGGAATCGATCGTTTCCGCTAAGTTCCCGTCCATCCCGGCCGATCCAGGAGAGTGAGGGCCCGGGAAACTGCGTGCCCCGGCGCTGGCCGCCGCGATCGCGGCGTGCGCCCGGCCGGTTGTCGCGCAGGAGGCTCCGTCGGGAGGAAAGGACCATGAAAGGCTTCTTCAAGGGATTCGTGTTCACCGTTGTCCAGTTCGCGGTCGTCATTGCGATTGCCCTGGGACTGAGCGACTGCGGTGATCAGGGTGGCGGCCACGGGGGCCCCGACGACGGCGGCTCGGGCACCCCGGGCGGCGTCGCCACGCCGGGCGACACGAGCGGCGGCACCCCGAAGGCGACGGCCGTCGCCGGACCGGCGACCGCGACCATCAAGGGGATGACCAAGTTCAACGGGACTCCGCCGAAGATGCCGGTGATCCCGATGAACGCGGATCCCCTCTGCGTCGAGGTCAACGAGGGCAACCAGGTGCGGCTCGAGCAGGTGGTCGTCGGCGAGAACGGCGAGCTCGAGAACGTCTTCATCTACGTCAAGAACCCGCCGCCGGGCGACTACAAGGCGCCGTCGGAGCCGGTGGTCCTCGACCAGAACGGCTGTATTTACCGGCCGCACATCCTCGGCGTCATGGTCGGCCAGGATATCGAGGTGCGCAACAGCGATAAGTCGAACCACAACATCAACGTGCTGTCGAAGATCCGCCAGGGCTTCAACGTCAACCAGGGCCCGGGCCAGGCGCCGATCATCAAGAACCTCCGGCGGCCGGAGATGGCGATCGACGTCAAGTGCAACGTCCACCCCTGGATGAACGCGAAGATGTTCTCGATGGAGCACCCGTTCTTCGGCGTCGCGCGCCAGGGAGGCGCCTTCGAGATCTCCGAGAAGCTGCCGGCGGGGACGTACACCGTCGTCGCCTGGCACGAGAGGTTCGGCGAGAAGACGCAGGACGTCACGCTCGCCGAAGGCGAGACCAAGGAAGTGACCTTCCAGTTCCCGTGATGGCCCAGTTCCCGTGATGGCACTGGAGACCGATGTCGGAGAGAGAGGACCGACGGCATGAGTGACAGCGCAGACACGGCGCATTCCGCCGCATCAGGCGGCCACGGGTCCGGCGGCCACGGGTCGGACGGTCACGACGACCACGGCCACAAAGAGAGCTTCATCCGCAAGTACATCTTCTCGGTCGATCACAAGATGATCGGCCTGCAGTACGGGCTGACGAGCCTCGTCTTCCTGCTCTTCGGCTTCGCGCTGATGATGCTGATGCGCTGGCAGCTCGCCTTCCCCGGACAGCCGATCCCGGTGATCGGCGGTCTCTTCGGCGGGTACATGCCGGACGGCGTCATGGGCGGCGAGGTCTACAACCAGTTCGGCGCCATGCACGGGACCATCATGGTCTTCCTCGGCATCGTGCCGCTCGCCGTCGGCGCGTTCGGGAACTACGTCGTGCCGCTGCAGATCGGCGCGCCCGACATGGCGTTCCCGCGCCTCAACATGGCGAGCTACTGGGTCTACTTCGTCGGCGGCGTGGTCATGCTGGCCAGCTTCTTCATGCCCGGCGGCGCCGCGCGATCGGGCTGGACGTCGTATCCGCCGCTCGCCGACCTCGAGCCCGGGCAGACGGCGTGGCTGCTCGGCATGGTGTTCCTGATCACCTCGTCGCTCCTCGGCTCGGTCAACTTCATCGTCACCATCATCCAGCTGCGCGCTCCCGGCATGACGTTCATGCGCATGCCGTTCTTCGTGTGGGCGCAGTTCGTCACCGCGTTCCTGCTGCTGCTCGCCTTCCCACCGCTCGAGGCGGCGGCGGTGCTGCAGCTGATGGACCGCGTCGCGGGCACGAGCTTCTTCCTGCCGGGCGGCCTGGTGGTCAACGGCATTCCGCTCGAGGTCTCCGGCGGCGGCAGCCCGCTCCTCTGGCAGCACCTCTTCTGGTTCCTGGCGCACCCGGAGGTCTACGTGCTCATCCTCCCGGCGATCGGCATCGTCGGCGAGGTGATCGCCAACAACACGCGCAAGCCGCTGTGGGGCTACAAGTCGCTCGTCTTCTCGGCGATCTTCCTCGGCTTCATGTCCTTCGTCGTCTGGGCGCACCACATGTTCCTCACCGGCATGGGGACGACGATCAGCGCGTTCTTCCAGACGACGACGATGATCATCTCGATCCCGTCGGTGATCATCCTGACGGCGTTCTTCCTGTCGCTCTGGGGCGGCCGCATACGCTTCAACACGCCGA
>JBFFXF010000049.1:0-33499 GCA_041569895.1 Planctomycetota bacterium
GGCGAGCGTGTCGAGCGCCCACGGCTCGCGCACCGCGACGCCGTTCGCGATCGGCTCGACGAGCTCGAGCGCGCGCCGTGGGCGACGCACGGCGTTGTCGGGACACGTCGCGAGGATCCACGCGAGGCTCACGGCGGTGCGCCAGTCGTCCGCGGAGCGCTCGAGCCCGAGCTCCAGCGCGCGCACGGCCGCCGCGTGCAGATCGTGCCGTTCGAGGAGCGCCGCGGCGCGACGGTGCATCGCCGCAGTGACGGGCCGATCGCCCCGTCGGCCGCCGCGGATCAGCTCGCGCAGGCTCGCGTCATCCGCCGGAGCGAGACGGAGCGCCTCGAGGAGGTGCCGAGTCGCTCCGTCATCGTCACCGCGATCGCGCAGCAGCAACGCCAGGTTCCGGTGCGCCTCCGGGGAGCGCGGATTGCGCGCCAGCGCGCGCCGGAACGCCTCGATCGCCGAATCGATATCACCCCGGCGCGTCAGCGCGAGCGCGAGGTTGAAGTGCGCGCGGTGGTAGTCGGGATCGACGTCGAGTGTCTCGCGAAAGCTGCGCACGGCGTCCTCGATCTCGCCGAGCTCGAGGTGACAGATGCCGAGGTTGTTCCTGGCGTCGAGGTGGTCCGGGCTCCGGCGCAGCACGTCCCGGTAGGCGCGCATCGCGTCCCGCGTCGCGCCGGAGCGGTGCAGCGAGAGGGCGATGTTGTAGTCCACCATGGCGAGCGCGGGATTGAGCTCGCGGACCCGGCGGTAGAGCGGCAGCGCCAGGTCGTGGCGCTGGCGCTCGAAGTGCCCGTTGGCGATCTCCAGGAGGCGATCCGCGTCGACACGCTGCGCGTCGATCTCCGCGAGCAGTGGATCCGGAGGCGTCAGCGCGCGGTTCGCGGTCGCGTGACGTTCGAGCAGCTCGCTCGCCGACGCGATGTCGCCGAGGGCCCTGCGGGCGGTGGCTAGACCGTAGATCGCCGGCGCGTGGGCCGGCTCCAGGTCGAGCGCCGATCGGAAGTGCCGCGCCGCCTCCGCCGCGTCGCCGCGAGCGAGCGCCGCCTGACCGAGGCCGGTGTGCGCGAACGTCGAGTCGGGCGACGCGGAGCGTGCCCGCTCGAACCAGCGCGCCGCTCCCTCCGCATCACCCTGCTCGAGCGAGATCTCGCCGAGGCGCAGTATCGCCGGGACGAAGGACGGCCGGAGCTCGACCGCCTTGCCGAGGGCCCCGAGCGCCGCGGCCGTTCTCCCGGAGCGCGACTCCACGCGACCGAGGTAGTACCACCAGCGAAACTCGGCAGGGTCGAGCGCCACCGCCCGTCGATAGCAGACCGCGGCCTCCTCGATCCACCCGTACCCGTCGAGCGCCATGCCGTAGCGCCCGGCGGCCCCGGCGTCGCGCGGGTCCTCGTCGATCCGCGTCCTTAGCGACGCGAGCTGCTCGCGCACCGCCGGCTCGAAACGGTCGAGGTCGACCGCGGGGAGCGCCAGGTCGTCGCCGTCATCGCACCCCGACGGAGTGACCATCGCGATCGCCACGATCGCGATGACGCTGGCGACGGCTCGAAGGGCCGGGGCGCTTTCGCCGTGTCTGGCTGGAGGTGATCCGGAGCGGTGAGGGCGCGACATCTTGAAGTCGAATGACTCGACGGTCGTGGTTCTGGTGCCTGGGTCGGATTGTACCGTATGATAGCGGCTGCCGGCACACGGACTTCGTCTCGGCGGATGCGTCACATTCTGGGAGCACCCATGTGGACGACGGCGATCACACGACGGCCTCGCAGTCGCACTTCGGTTGAGCGGCGTGAACTCCACACCGCGCCGCGGCGCTCGCGCCGCCGGCTCCACTGGACGCGCCCGGATCGGGCGCTGATCGCCGTGGCCGTCGCGGCCATCCTCGCCGCGCCGCTCGCCGGCACCGATCTCGCTCCGCCGGGTCCGGTGGTCATCTCCGAGATCCTCTATAACCCGCCCGGCACGCTCGGCGACGACGAGAGCTTCGAGTTCGTCGAGCTCCACAACCGCTCCACGGCCACCGTCGATCTCGACGGCTGGATCCTCCGGGATCGTGACGATGCGCACGCGTTCACGGTCGAGGGGTCGTCGCCGCTCGAGCCCGGGGGGTACCTCGTGCTCGCGCGCGACCTGAGCGCGTTCTGGGCGGTGGTGGGGCCGGACGTGGCCGCGCTCGGCGACGTCGGTTTCCCGCTCGGCAACGGCGGCGACACGGTGCGGCTGTTCGACTCGTCGGGAGCGCTCGTCGACCAGGTGATCTTCTCCGATCAGCCGCCGTGGCCCTTCGAGGCCGACGGTCTCGGGTCGACGCTCGAGCGCATCGACGTGAGCGCCGACATCACCGACTTCTCCAACTTCGCGCCATCGGCGCCCGCGGACCCGCCGGGGACACCCGGGCGCGCGAACAGCGCCGCAGGACCGATCCCTCGCCGGCACGGCGTCGTCATCAACGAGATCATGTACAACCCCGTCCGCGACCCGGACGGCGATCCGCTGCGGCACTGCCGCGACGAGGAGTTCATCGAGCTCCACAACCGCGGCGATGCGGCGATCGACGTCGGCGGCTGGCGCTTCGTGTCGGGAATCGATGTCCGGTTCCCGGCGGGAACCGTGATCGACGCCGGCGGCTACCTCGTGGTCGCGGCCGACCGGGCGGCGTTCGAGGCGAAGTACGGCGCCGTCTCGGGCATCGTCGGACCCTGGGAGGGCGCGCTCGACGACGGCGGCGAGTCGATCCTGCTCGTCGACGACGGGGGGCTTCCGGTCGACCACGTCGACTACAACGACCGCATCCCCTGGCCGATCAACCCGGACGGCCTGCGCGGATCGATCGAGCTGATCGACCCGTCCAGCGACAACGACCGGGCGCGCGCGTGGGCCGAGAGCTCCGACTTCGACGGCACGCCGGGTCGGATCAATTCGGCGACCGAGGCGGCGTCGGCGCGTGGCGCCGGCCCGCAGATCACCCGTGTCACGGCGCGTCCCGCGACCGAACCGGCGCGCGAGTCGGTGCGCTCGAGCGACGCGGTGCGGGTCGAGGCCAGGGTGCTCGACCGTGACGGTGTCTCGCGCGTGCTGCTCCACTACCAGGTGTGCGTCGCCGGCGATTACATACGCATCACCGACGACCGTTTCACGACCGACTGGGTGAAGGTTCCGATGGAGCACGACACGTCGCGGGGCGTCCACGCGGTCGACATCCCGGTGCAGCCGCACCGCACCCTGGTCCGGTACCGCGTCGAGGCCTTCGATGGAGGCACGCCGGCGGCCGCGGCGATGTCGCCGCGGGAGCGCGATCCCGAGCCCAACTACGCGTACTTCGTCCACGACGGCATCCCCGAGTACGTCGCGGATCAGCGCAGCGCCTTCGGGGCGCCGGGGTATGCGCACACGGATCTCGACCGCGTGCCGGTGTACTTCTTCATCGCCGACGCCGCCGACATCGAGGAGGTGCAGTACAGGCAGTTCCCGATCGACAGCGTGTATCGCTGGCGCGTCACGGTGGTGCACGACAACCGCGTCTACGACCATTGCCGGCTTCGGCTGCGCACGGGTCACCGGTACACCTGGCCGAAGCGGCCGTGGAAGATCCGCCTCAACAAGGGGAACTTCTTCCGCGGCCATTACGACGATGGAACTCCGTTTCCACGGGGCCGTTCACGGATCAACCTGTCGACGGCGCAGCACGACCCCGGCAAGCCTCGCGGCGAGGGCGGTGTGTTCGAGAGCCTGGCGTTCCGGCTCTTCCACGAGGCCGGCGTGCTGTCCTCCGCCACCAACTTCGTGCATCTGCGCATCGTGCGATCGGCCGAGGAGCATGGCCAGTTCGACGGCGACTTCTTCGGGCTCTACGTCGATCTCCAGCGCATCGACACCGTGCTGCTCGAGGATCGCGGCTTGCCGTCCGGCGAGGACTCCGAGATCTACAAGATGGCCGGGCGGCCGATCAAGAAACACCCCGACTGCGATCCGTCGCTTGCGAGCGTCCGCGCTCTGATGGAAGGGCATCTGCCGCAGCCCCGCGAGTGGTACGAGGAGCACCTCGACCTCGAGAAGTACTTCTCGTTCCGCGCCGTGGTCGAGCTCGCCGACGCCCACGACATGGATTCGCTCAAGAACTTCTTCTACTACCACAACGGCGAGACCGGGCGCTGGCAGGTGGTGCCGTGGGACCTCGACAACACCTTCGGCGCCACGTCGAGCGGCGACGAGCCGTTCCACAATCGCGTGTTGCCGCTCTATCCGATCGAGTCGAAGAACCGGCTGCGCTTCCTGCGACAGGTCCAGTACGACGAGAAGCGCATCTTCTCGATCATCGACCGCTGGAGCGAGCAGATCGCCAGCGTCGCCGACGCCGACCAGGACCGCTGGGATACGGAGCCGCGGCAGGCGTGCCCGCGCTGGCCGAGCGTCGCCGGCGCCAACTGCATCGAGTACGCGCCGTTCAGGATCCGCATGCGCAACCTGAAGAGCTGGATCCGCACGCGCACGGGCTTGACGTCGAGCCTCGTCCTCGACGCCTCGATCCCGCACACGCCGTCGAACGTCCAGCCCGCGCCGCGCTGGCCGGCCGCGCAGCCGGTCGTCCTCGGAACGAGCCCGTTCTCCGATCCCGATTCCGAGTCGACCCACGCCGCGACGAGGTGGCTGGTGATCGAGCGCGACGGCGACTGGATGTTCCCGCTCCACGATGTGACCAGCGAGGAGGATCTGCTCGAGACGACGCTCCCGGTCGACATCGTCGAGAACGGTCGCGAGTATCTCTTCCGGGCCGCGCACCGTGACGACAGCGGCCGCTGGGGGCTGCTCTCGGAGCCGACCCCCTTCATCGTCGGACCGTCCGATCCGACGCCGCCCTCGGCCCCCTCGAACCTGCGCGCCGTGTCCGTGTCGTCGCGCGCCGTGACGGTGGCGTGGGCGCCTGCCTCGGACCCGCAGTCGGGCATCTTCGGCTACCGGCTTCTTCGCGACGGCGCGCCGATCAGCGCTCGCCTCGCGACCGCCGAGCGGTCGACCGACTTCTCGCCGCTCGCCGGCTCTCACGAGTACCGGGTCGTCGCCGTCAACCGGGCCGGTATCGAGTCGGCGCCGAGCGCGCCGATCGTCGTCGCTGTGGCGTCCCTCGCGGCGATCGGCGGCTGGGGGCTCCCGGCGGGCGGACTCGAGTATTTCTACGACGCCGATCCGGGCGAGGACGTCTACGTCGACGACCGCTCGTTCTCGGCGGCGTTCGCGCTCGACGGCTCGTGGGCCCGCGCCCGGGACGATGACTGGGACGGCAGCCGTCCCGGCGAGGCGCTGACCGCTCCGGGCGGCGTCGGCGTGCAGGTTATCGACGGCGAGGAGGGGGCGGAGCCGACGTCGGTGCTCTCCCTCGAGGATCCCGGCGACCCCTCGCTCGTGCTGCCCTCGCCGAACAATCGGCGACTCTACCTCCTGCGGGCGGTGAGCGAGGATGCCCGCCTGATCGACGACGGCATCACGCTGATCGCCAGGCTGCGCGTCAATCCCGACCCGCTCGACCTCGACGTCGCTCGCGGCCAGACGCCGGAGCGGTCCAAGATGCGCGGACAGGTCGGCGTCGCCACGCGAGCCGGACGAGAGCGCCGCAACTTCTCGCTGTGGCTCGACGGCGGCGCGTTGCACGTCTCCGGCGGCGCGTCGCTCGAGCTCGACACCGAGACCTTCCACTCGGTGTGGACGACAGTGCGACGCGAGGGCGATGGGCACCGCGTGCAGGTGTTCCTCGACGGCGGGCTCGAGCCGGCTCTCGACGCCCTCGTCGATCTGCCCACCGTCGGCACCGAGTCGAGCGTCGAGGGGACCTACCTGCAGATGGGTCTGTCGAACGTCGGCGAGCCCGGCGCCATCCAGATCGACTATTTCGGGTACGCCGCCGGCGTCAAGGCGCCGCGCCCCGAGGGAGCCGCCGGGTGGTTCGTCCGCGGCGACGCGAACGGCGACGGCGAGGTCGAGATCGACGATGCCATCAGCATCCTCGAGTGGCTCTTCGTCCGCGTCTTCCCGCTCGACTGCCCCGACGCCGCCGACGTGGACGACTCCGGCCGCATCGACGTCACCGACGTCATCGCGCTCCTCGAGCACCTCTTCCGCGCCGGCGCGCCACCGAGCGAGCCGCATCCCGAACCCGGCGGGGACGCGACACGCGACCGTTTGCCGGGGTGCTTGCGCTGAGTGGTGCGTCCGTCACCGATCCCGTTCCCGAAGGACTGCTCGACTTCGCCCGCGAAACCCTGCGACGCACCTATCAGGAAAGCAGGAAGAAGAGGAAAGCAGGAAACGAGGTTGATCGTGCGTTGCGAGTACTGTCGATCTCGAAGGCATCATCGAAAAGCGAGAGTTGGTTCGATTTGAACTGCAAAGGCGCGGCGCCAGCGCAGCGCTGTGTGAGAGCGCAGAGGACCGCACAGAGGAGTCGTTTTTTGGGTCACAGGGGAAGGCCTGACCTCGCGACTCGGTTCGAGGAGCAAGTAAGGCTCACGAAGCTCAACCCCATCAGTCTTTCCGTTTCCTGCCTTCCTGAGTTTTCCTGCCTTCCTTATGAATCGTCTGACAGCAAACCTCCGGAGTCCGGAACGGTCTCCCTCAACGCGCCGACTCCGCGCTCCGCGCGCGCTCGACCAGGGCTCGCATCTCCGTGAGGTACGGATCGCCCGGTCGGGCCGCTTCCCAGCGGTCGAGGACCTCGCTCGCGCGGGACGGCTCGCCCGCCGCCAGGTGGATGCGCGCGAGGTCGTGGTAGGCGCGGTTGTTCTCGGGCGCGGCGCGGATGGCGTCGTCGAGGATGTCGATCGCGAGCGCCGTCTCCCCGGCTCGCAGGTGATACTGCGCGGCGAGCAGGCGGTCCTTGTAGAGCGGCTCGAACGTCAGCGCCTCGCGGAGCCAGCGCAGGCCCTCCGCCGGGTCGCCCTGCATGCAGAGCAGCTTGCCGAGGCGCATGCGCAGCTTCGAACGACGCTCCGGGCCGTGTCGCTCCGGTCCGCGCCCGGGCGGGGCGATGGCGGCGCGATAGCTCTCCTCGAGGAGACCCGCGTACTCGGCTCGTTCCTCGGTCTCGCCCGGCGGCGGCGCGCCCGGCACGCGGATCCAGTGGCTCGTGAAGGAGAGCCCGAAGAATCCGCGCTTCTCGACCGGCATGTGGCACGAGATGCAATCGGCGTCAAGCGCGACCGCCGTCGACGTGTGGTCCGCGCCGGGGTCGGCGTGGCAGCGCAGGCAGGAGTCGTTCTGCTCGCGCCGCACGCCGCGGATGTTGCGGTGGGGGTCGTGACAGTCGAGGCAGCTCGGCGCCGACTCGGGCGGCGACTTGCGGAAGCACGCGCTCAGCATCAGACCGACGCCCGCGTGCCGGGCAAGATCGGGGGTCTGGAGGAACACGCGGTGCGGCTCGACGGTCGATGGGTTGCGGTGGCACTGGCCGCAGAAGCGCGTCTGGGCGGCCGGGGAGAGAAGGCCCGGATTGAAGATCGCCGGCGACGCCTCGTCCTCGAGAACGGCACGCTCGTGCGCGCTCCCGGGACCGTGGCAGCGCTCGCACGACACACCGAACACGGAGCGCTCGAGGTCGAGCCGGCCGCCCTCTGTCCACTCGATCACGGTCATGTGGCAGCGCAGGCAATCCGAGGATGACTCCGCCGACCGCACGTGGCCGAGCGGGTCCGGGTCGCCGGCCGATCCCGGAGTCATCACCCAGCGGCCGGGATCGGCGAAGAAGCTCGCGCGCAACTCACGGATGCCGTGGCCGTCCGCGACGCTGATCGGCGTGAAGCCGCGGTGGCCGGACCCGAAGATCACGTCCACGCGCGCGCTCCGCACCGCGCCGTCGCCGTCGATCGCCTCGAGAAGCACGCCGGTGTCGTCGCGACGGAACCGCGGGGGCGGCCCCTCCGTGCGCGGCCACTCGATCGGCCTGTCGATGGCTTCCCCGGAGAACCAGACGTCGCGGTTCTGTCCCGTGACGCGACGGCCTGTCAGTGCCATGTGGTGCGACCCGGCGAGCTCGACGATGTCCGCGTGGCAGAAATCGCAGCTCGCCGTGCCGGTGAACTCGGCCTCGTGGTCGAGCTCGATCTCCCCGGGGCCGAATCCGACGACGCGGCGGGGCTTCTCGCCGCTCATCTCCGCGGAGACCGCCTCCCGATCGGCCCCGGCGGTCGCCGGTGACCCCGGCGGCGCGGGGGCGTCCTGGTCGACCGGCCCCGGCCTGCAGGCCGGCAGCGCGAGCGCCAGGAGGATGGCGATGGCCGTCGTTCGCATGCCGAGATGATATCGCACGATCACGCGTTTTCGCATGACGTCCGGTGGTCCGTGTGGAATCATCGCCGGTTATGCGCAGGTTTGCCCCGATGGTGCTCATGGCTCCCGCCGTCCTCGCGGGGGTCGGCGGATGTGACGCGGGCGCCGAGACGGCCGACGACCCCGGCCACCGGCGGATGGTGGCGCTGCTCGACGAGGTCGAGCGGCGCACCGCCGACGAGCACTTCTTCCTCGGCGACCGCACGGCGCGGCGGATCCGGACGCGTCTCGAGACGCTCGGCGAGGACGCCGACCCCCAGGCGCGGTGGAAGCTCCATCACCAGGCGGGCGTCCTCGAGCTCCGCCTCGGGAACCTGCGCCCGGCGGTGGAGCACTTCCGCGCCGCCAGGGACCTCCTGCCCCGCGCCCGCCTCGGCCCCCTCTGGGAGGCGCGCACGAAGTTCGACCTCGGAGTCGCCTGCCTGCGGCTCGGCGAGGTCGAGAACTGCTGCCAGCGCAACACGCCCGACAGCTGCATCCTGCCGATCCGCGGCGGCGGCGTGCATTCGAAGCCGGAGGGGTCGCGCGAGGCCATCGCGCACTTCCTCGAGGTCCTGCGCGGAGCCACGCCGGACGAGGACCTCGCGATGTCGGCGCGGTGGCTGCTCAACATCGCGCACATGACCCTCGGGACGCACCCGGACGGCGTGCCGCGCGAGTACCTGATTCCGCCGGAGCGGTTCAGATCGGAGGTCGATTTCCCGCGATTCCGGAACGTCGCCGCGTCCCTCGGGCTCGCGACGTACAACCTGAGCGGCGGGGCGATCGTCGATGACTTCGACGGCGATGAGTACCTCGACATCGTCACGTCGACGTGGGACACGACGGGCCGGATGCGATTCTTTCAGAATCGGCGCGACGGGACCTTCGCGGAGCGCTCGGAGGAGGCGGGCCTCGCCGGCATCCGCGGCGGGCTCAACCTCAAGCAGGCCGACTACGACGGCGACGGGGATCTCGACATCCTGGTGCTGCGCGGCGCCTGGCTCGGCGAGCGTGGCCGGCATCCGAACTCGCTGCTCCGAAACGACGGCGGCGGTCGGTTCAGCGACGTGACGTTCGCGGCCGGCCTGGCCGAGGTGCACTACCCGACGCAGACCGCGGACTGGGCCGACTTCGACAACGACGGGGACCTCGACCTCTACATCGGCAACGAGCACACCGAGCGCCTCGCGGCGCCCTCGCAGCTCTTCAGCAACAACGGCGACGGCACGTTCACGGACATCGCCCCCGCCGCCGGCGTCACCAATGACCGCTGGGCCAAGGGAGTCTCCTGGGGAGACTTCGACGGCGATCGCCTGCCGGACCTCTACGTGTCGAACTATCGCGGCGCGAACCGCCTCTACCGCAACGACGGCGACGGCACCTTCACCGACGTCGCGCCGTCGCTGGGCGTCACCGGTCCCGAGGTCAGCTTCCCGGTGTGGTTCTGGGATTACGATAACGACGGCGTGCTCGACATCTTCGTCGCCAGCTACGCGGGACGCGTCGCGCTGGTGGCGCGCCACTACATCGGCGAGCGCGTGGAGGAGGGTCTCCCGGCGCTCTATCGCGGCGATGGACACGGCGGGTTCCGGGAGGTCGCGCGGCAGTCGGGTCTCGACCACCCGGTGCTGCCGATGGGCTCGAACTTCGGCGACCTCGACGGCGACGGCTTCCTGGACTTCTACCTCGGCACCGGTGATCCGGACTTCGCCAGCCTGGTCCCGAATCTGATGTACGTCAACCGCGGCGGCGAGCGCTTCGTAAACGTCACCTTCGCCGGGGGCTTCGGCCACCTCCAGAAGGGGCACTCGGTCGCGTTCGCGGATCTTGACAACGACGGTGACCTCGATCTCTTCGAGCAGATGGGGGGCGCGTTCCGCGGCGACCCCTACGGCGACGCCCTCTACGAGAACCCGGGTTTCGGCAGCCGCTGGGTCAGCCTCCGCCTGGTCGGCGTGCAGTCGAACCGCGCCGCGATCGGCGCCAGGATCCTCGTCGTCGTCCGTGAGAAAGGGCGGTCGAGATCGATCTACCGGCACGTCACCAGCGGCGGCAGCTTCGGCGCCGGACCGCTGCGACAGACCATCGGCGTCGGCGGCGCCGAGGCGATCGAGCGACTCGAGGTCTTCTGGCCGCGCACCGGGACGACGCAGACCTTCCGCGACGTGCCGCTGGAGCGCGCCTACCGAATCGTCGAGGGCTCCGGGCGCCTCGAGGAGATCCCGCTGCGGGCACTGACGCTCGGAGGAGTCGATCGGTGAGAGGGGCTCGACTGTCGCTCTGGAAGAAGGCGATCTTCGCCACGGTGGTGACGGCGGTTTTCTTCGGCGTTCTCGAGGTCGTCCTCTGGATCGCCGGCGTCGATCCGATCGCCCGCGAGGAGGACCCGTACGTCGGCTTCTCGTCGTGGGCGCCGCTCTTCGTCGAGGAGAGCGGCCCGGACGGCGAGCGCGTCATGGTCACCGCGCCGGCGAAGCTGAAGTACTTCAACCGGCAGCGCTTCGCCCGCGAGCCGGCTCCCGGGACGCGCCGCGTCTTCTGTCTCGGCGGCTCGACCACGTTCGGTCGCCCCTACGACGACACGACGTCGTTCTGCGGCTGGCTCCGGGAGCTGCTTCCGGAGGCGGACCCGTCGAGCTCGTGGGAGGTGATCAACGCCGGCGGCATCAGCTACGCCAGCTACCGGGTGGCGAAACTGATGGATGAGCTCACCGCGTACCGGCCCGACCTCTTCGTCGTCTACACGGGGCACAACGAGTTTCTCGAGCGCAGGACCTACGCGACGCTCGTCGCGACGCCGGAGGCGGTTCGCGGGCTTGGAGCCGTGCTCGCACGGACGAGGACCTTCACCGTGCTCCGCCGGCTGGTGTCTCCGTCCCGAACCGACGCCGACTCGGCCGCGAGCCCCGCCGTCGAGCGGCTCCCCGCGGAGGTCGCGACCATTCTCGACCGCTCGGTCGGTCCCTCGGCGTACCGCCGCGACGACGAGTTCCGCCGGCGCGTGTTCGAGCACTTCCGGTACAACGTGGAGCGCATGGTCGAGATCGCCCGCTCGTGCGGGGCGCGCATCGTCTTCGTGACGCCCGCCTCGAACCTCCGCGACTGCTCGCCATTCAAGAGCGAGCGCCGCGATGGGCTCTCGGCCGAGGAGCGCGGCCGATTCGACGATCACCTCGGCGCGGCGACCGCTGCGCACCGCGACGGCGAGAATCGAGCGGCGCTCGAGAGGCTGGACCACTCGCTCGCGCTCGACGATCGCCACGCCGGAGCGTGGTTCCTGCGCGGCCGGGTCCTGCTCGCGCTCGGGCGGACGGACGACGCGCGGGTCGCGTTCGATCGCGCCCGTGACGAGGACGTTTGTCCGCTGCGCGCCCCGCCGGAGATCCGCCGGACGATCGTCGAGACCGCCAGTCGGCTCGACGTGCCCGTGGTCGACTTCGCGGCGAGGGTCGAGGACGTGGCTCAGCACGGCATTCCCGGCGAGGACGTCTTCCTCGACCACGTGCATCCGACCATCGCGGGGAACAGGATGCTCGCGCTGGCGATCCTCGACTGGATGGCCGCGGCCGCTCTCGTGACGCCGCGAGCGGACTGGGGCGAGGAGGACGTCGCTCGCGTCGCGCGGCGCGTCGAGGAGGGCCTCGATCGCGGCGCGCACGCGGCCGCGCTCCGCAATCTCGCGCAGGTGCTGCAGTGGGCCGGGAAGGAGGAGGAATCGGGACGCATCGCGCGTCGCGCCGCCGAGCTCGCGCCGGATGACGCCGAGTCGCAGTACCTCGCCGGCTGCGACCACCAGAGGCTGGGGGACACGGCGCGCGCGGAGGCGTGTTACCGTCGCGCCCTCGAGCTCAATCCGCGCTACTTCCGGGCGCACAACAATCTCGGTCTCCTGCTCGCGGATCGAGGAGATCTGTCAGGCGCCGTCGCACACTTCCGGCGCGCCACCGAGCTCAGGTCGGACTTCGCGGAAGCGCACCACAACCTCGGTGTGGCGCTCGAGCGCGCCGGTGACCTCGCGGCCGCGATCGCGAGCGAGGAGCGGGCGATCGCGGCCGCGCCCGAGTTCGCCGAGGCCCATGCGATGCTCGGCAAGCTCCTGGCGCGCGGCGGCGACCTCGACGCGGCCGTCGCCGCCTACCGGCGCGCCATCGCGATCGACGACGGTTTCGCCGAGGCGCATCACAACCTCGGCATCGTCCGCGCGCGCCAGTCGCGTCTCGATGCCGCCGCGGCATGTTTTCGGCGCGCGCTCGAGATTCGACCGGAGTACGAGAGCGCGCGCCGCAACCTGGCGCGCGCCGAGGCGATTCTCGCGGGGGAAGGACGATGAGCGAACGACACCGACGCGGTCGACTGCCGGCGTGGAAGAAGCTCGCGTTCGCCGCGCTCGCGACGGCGATCTTCTTCGCCGTGCTCGAGCTCGGGCTCTGGCTCGCGGGGGTCGAGCCGGTCCGCTACGCCGACGACCCGCACGTCGGCTTCTCGGCGACGGAGCCGCTCTTCGTCGAGGAGACCGCCGAGGACGGCAGCGTCGTCATGGCGACGGCGCGCAACAAGATCCGGTTCTTCAACGCGCAGCGGTTCCCGCGGCAGAAACCGGACGGCGTGTTCCGGATCTTCTGCCTCGGCGGCTCGACGACCTACGGCCGGCCGTACGACGACACGACGTCTTTCTGCGGCTGGCTCCGGGAGCTGCTGCCCGTGGCCGATCCGTCGCGGCGCTGGGAGGTCATCAACGCCGGCGGCATCAGCTACGCGAGCTACCGCATCGCCGTGCTCGCGGAAGAGCTCGCCGCGTACCAGCCGGACCTCTTCATCGTCTACTCCGGCCACAACGAGTTCCTCGAGCGGCGCACCTATTCGGGACTGATCGAGATGCCACGCGCCGTGCGCGGCCTCTCGTCGCTCGCGTCCCGCTCCCGGACGTTCACCGTGGTCCGGTCGCTGGTCGCCCCGCGCCGGGAACGCGTGGGGGACGAGAGGCGAGAGCTCCTCGCGGGCGAGGTCGAGGCGATCCTCGACAACACCGTCGGCCCCGCGTCGTACGAGCGCGATGACGCGTGGCGGGAGCAGGTGCTGGCCCACTTCGGGTTCAATGTCGCCCGCATCGTCGACATCGCGCGAGCCGCGGGGTCGCGCGTCCTGCTCGTCGCGCCGGCGTCGAACCTCGGAGACTGCTCGCCGTTCAAGAGCGTCTACCGCGACGACCTCGACGGCGGCACGCGCCGCCGGCTCGACGCGTTGCTCGGCGAGGCGCGCGAGTCGCTGGGGGAGTCCGGTGACGCCGCGGCCGCGCTGCAAGCCGCCGACGCCGTGCTGGCGGTCGATCCGCGGCACGCGGGCGCGTCCTATCTCCGCGGGCGCGCCCTCGAGGCTCTCGGACGCGCGCGCGAGGCCCTCGAGGCCTACCGTCGTGCTCGGGACGAGGACGTCTGCCCGCTGCGAGCGCCGAGCGAGGCGCGGACGATCGTCGAGACGATCGCTCGCGACCGGCGAGTCCCGCTCGTCGACTTCGCGGAGATCGTCGCGTCGCGCTCGAGGGACGGCATCGCGGACGACACGCTGTTCCTCGACCATGTCCACCCGACCATCGAGGGCAACCGCGTGCTCGGCGTGGCGCTGGTCGACGAGCTGGCGCGCCTCGGCATCGTCAGAACGGCGCCGGGCTGGGACGACGCGGCCATCGCGAGGGTGGCGGCGCGCGTCGAGACGGGCCTCGACCGCAACGCGCACGCCATCGCGCTCAAGAACCTCTCCAAGGTCCTCGGCTGGGCGGGCAAGTTCGACGAGGCGCGCACGGTCGGGATGCGCGCGACCGAGCAGCTCGAGGACGACGCGGAGGCGATCTTCCACCTGGGCGTCGCGCACCGGCGACTGGGGGACCTCGACAGCGCCGATCGCTGCTTCCGGCGCTGCCTCGAGCTCGAGCCCGGATACGTCGAGGCCCGCAAGAGTCTCGGAAGGATCGCCGAGGAGCGCGGCGACGTCGAGACCGCCGCGGGTCACTTCGAGGCAGCCATCCGCCAGCGTCCGGACTACGCGGAGGCCATCTCGGCGCTCGGCAACATCCGCCTGCGGCAGGGACAGCTCGACGCCGCCGCCGATCTGCTCGAGCGCGCCGCGCGGATCGAGCCGGAGAACGCCGAGATGCGCGAGCGGCTGGGCGCCGTCGCCATCCGGAGGCGCGACTTCACCGCGGCGCGTGCGCATCTTCAAGAAGCGGTGCGTCTCGACGCGGCGCTGGCGCGCGCCCATCACAATCTCGGCCTCGTCGAGCTCGAGCTCGGCGACGTCGACGCGGCCCTCCGGAGCTATCGCGAGGCGCTGCGCATCGATCCGGAGTACGCCAGCGCGCACGAGAGCCTCGGCAACATCCATGCGAACGCGGGCGAGATCGAGCGCGCGGTGGATCACTTCGGCGAGGTGATCCGGATCGACCCGGCGCATGCCGAGGTGCGGCGCAAGCTCGGCGTGATGGCGAAGCGGTTCCGCGGCGTCGTGGGCCAGGGTCCGAGGGGAGCGGAGGCGATCTTCTATCTCGGGCTGATCGCCGGCGCGCTCGGCGACGGTGACCAGGCCCGGGCGCTTCTCGAGGGAGCGCTCGCGCGGGCGCGCGCCGGCGCGGTGGACGAGCTCGCTGCGCGGATCGAGTCGCGCCTCCGTCGCCTCCGCGAGCCAACTCCATGAGACCGTGCGTCGGCCGCCGCCGCGACTTTCGTCGCGACGCTCACCCGCACCAGGCGGCCGCGCATCCCAGCAGGTCGTCGGTCGCGTCGCGCCCGCATGCGGGGTGCGGCTTCCGGATTAAACGCGAATCGTGAAGAGCTCTACTCGGCCGGTGCGCCTCCGATCGGAGGGGCCGGCCCGAAGAGTGTTTGACAGGCCTGAGCGGCGCCCGTATCCTGAACCCAGGTTTGGGTTAAATTGAGTCCGGGATTCCCGCTGTCACTATGTCGTGATGGGATCACGTTAAGAGGCAGTCGGCTTCCATTAGCTCTGCGGGAGGTCTTCATGAGAGGGTACGCCATCCGGTTTCTGTCCTTCGCCGTCTGTACGTTTCTTTCCACCGCGCTGATGGCGCAGCGGGTCGCCCCGCCGACGCTCTCGGCGGATGTGATCGGCATCCCCGGCGGGAGCCCCGAGAGCTTCGCCGGCAAGCACGGCGGCGACGACATGCTGCCGTACACGGACGACGACGTCGAGCTCCCCGACGGAGGCAACGCGGGAGGCGTCTGGGGTTTCGGACACTTCGACAACGACTCGAGCGGCACCGTCGACGCCGAGGAGCCGGTCTTCGTGGTCGTCCGCAACGACGACGACGAGAGCACGCTCTTCTCGAGCCTCTCGCGTCCGGAGTACGGCGTCCTTCATGAGAGCGAGGACTGGGCGGAGTACTGGTCCGCGGGACTGGACGGGCCGAACGGCGCCGGCGTCGTCAGCGACACCAACTTGACCGACTTCGAGATCAACGACTGGAACGGGTGGACCGACGAGTCGAACGCCTACCTCTACAACAACCTCGGCAGCAACCAGCACGGGCTCGGACTGCCGAAGTACCGCGTCGATTACCGCTCGACTCCGCTCGAGGGCCAGGACTGGGTCTTCGACGAGATCGAGGGCTTCAAGAAGTCGTTCGGCTTCCGGAACACCGCGGACGACCCGGACACCGAGTTCAACGAGCGTGGCGACTGCCGGCGGTGGTACCGGGCGCGGGACGCGATCGACATCCGCGGCTACCTGATTCCGTTCGACGACGTCGAGGAACTCGCCAACGGCAGCCTGCCGTCGCTCTTCGGCTGGGAGTCGGTCGATCTCGCGGGCTATCTGCGCGACACCATCGGGCCGTTGCTGGATCACCCGGAGGTCTTCCTGTGGAACGAGGGCGGTGCGACGCCCGAGGTCTTGCTACCGCCGACGCACCTCTACCTCTTCCAGCTCTCGGTGCAGATGGACGTCGCCAACGCCGAGGGCGAGTGCGGCGGTTCGGGTGATCCCGTCTGCGCGGGCGAGCCGGACCCGGGTCTCTGTCAGGTGCAGCAGCACGCCGCGTACTGGGGAATCCCCGCCGACGGCTCGGGCACGTACCGCCAGAGCTTCATCGCGAGCGTCAACTTCGATGTCTCGAACGCGGCGTTCCCGGACAACCACCCGTACGCCAGCGAGCCGGAGGACGGGGCGGCGCTGAATCTCTGGGCGCAGGATCACTTCTGGCGCGACAACGAGAGCCATTTCGGCAAGTACACCTTCGAGCCGGAGGGAACGCCGGCGTTGATCGTCCAGGAGCCACTGTTTTCGAGGTTCGACGGCGTCGACGATTCGGTCCTGAGGATGCAGGACGCCGGCGCCCTCAGCGCCCCGCTGCCAAGACCGCTCTCGGCGGCGGAGACGCCGACCATCGGCGTCGCGGATCTCGCGGCCGACCTCGATCCGGTCGAGCCGGCCGACGGCGGAGGCGCGGCGGCATCGACCGCGTACCAGCTCATCTTCCGCAACGGCGCAAGTGTCGTGGCGTACGCCAACGTGGACGACGGGCAGACGCAGGTCTTCCTCGGCGGGAGCTACGACGCCGAGGACGGCAGCGCCTCCGGCGGCGACGGCGGAGAGCCCGGGCCGGGCGCGTTCCTCGGCGAGGTCGAGGGGGCCACCGTGGCCGACTACACCCGGTTCGTGCTCATCGTCAACTCGGACGGCGCCAGCCTGCGCGCGGTCGAGTCGGGCGACTACGTCGTCAACAACTTCAGCGGCCTCACCGAGATCGGCGATGAGCTGGCCAGCGCCAGCGGCGACGTGCCGCACGGCGACGGCATCGCGCAGTTCACCATCGCGGGAGATGGCCAGACCGTCATCAACACGGTCCTCATCCTCGCGTCGCCCGGTGTCGGGCCCTTCCTGCGCGGTGACTGCAACCAGGATGGCACCGTCGACATCAGCGATGGTATCCAGGGCCTCGGCGTGCTCTTCCTCGGCACGGAGAGCAAGGGTTGCGACGCGGCGTGCGACGTGAACGCGAGCGGCGTCTTTGACATCGCCGATGCGACGTACACGTTCAACTTCCTCTTCCTCGGCGGCCCGCAACCGCCGTCACCGGCGTACCCGGCGGCCGAGTACTCGCAAGCGGCCACGGACGCCGCCGTCGGCTGCGATTCGTACAGCACGGGCCGCTGAGCCGGCCGGTTCTCGGATGACGTGATGATGTGTCGCCGGGGCGCGAGGCCCTGGCACGGGGGCGTGGACGGAGGCCGAGTCCGTCCACGCCCCCTTCTTTTGTTGTCCGGGACGCGCCGGGCCGGACCGGTATAATCAGCGCATGTCGCAACCGTCGTCGAGGACGCTCCCGCCATTGCGGTCCGCGCTGGCTCTCTCGATGCTCCTGGCCGCGTGCACCGGCGAGGAGGACGGCGCGCCCGACCGCCGATCCACGCCGGCTCGGCCCGGAGCGAGCACCGCGGCCGCAGGCTGGTTCAGCGAGGTGGCGCGGTCATCCGGCATCGATTTCACACACGACGGCGGCGCAGCGGGTGACTACCAGTTGCCCGAGATCATGGGCTCGGGCTGCGCGTGGATCGATGTCGACCTCGACGGTGACCTCGACGCCTACCTCGTCTCCGCTGGTCACGATCCCGGGCGGGCGCGCAACCGACTCTACCGCAACCGTGGCGGCGGCGAGTTCGAGGACGTCACCGATGATTCGGGCGCCGGCGACACCGGTTTCGGCATGGGATGTGCGGTCGCCGACGTCGACGGCGACGGGTTTCCCGACATCTACGTCACCAACTTCGGAGCCAATGCACTCTACCGCAACAACGGTGACGGCACCTTCACCGACGTCACGGCGGCGGCGGGTGTCGGCGAGCGACGCTGGAGCGCGTCGGCGGCGTTCGTCGATGTCGACGCCGACGGCGCTCTCGATCTCTTCGTCACCAACTACATGAGTCACCCAGAGCGCTCCGACCAGCCGTGCGCCGACGCGGCCGGCCGGATCGAGTACTGCGGTCCGCACAGCCATTTCGCGCCGGAGCCAGACACGCTCTATCGCAATCTCGGTGACGGACGGTTCGCCGACGTCACGCGCCAGGCGGGCATGGGCGACGCGCGGGGATACGGACTCGGCGTCGTCTGCGCCGACTTCAACGGCGATGGACACGCCGACATCTACGTCGCCAACGATGCGACGGCGAACCGGCTCTGGATCAACGACGGTACGGGGCGATTCGTCGATCGGGGCGTCGAGTGGGGCGCGGCCTTCAACCAGCACGGACGTCCGGAGGCGGGCATGGGGGTCGACGTCGCCGATCTCGACGGCGACGGCGGGCTCGACATCTTCGTCACCAACCTCGTCAACGAGACCAACACGCTCTACCGCGGTCTCGGCGACGGCCTCTTCGATGACGTCACGCATGCCTGCGGTCTCGGCCCGCCGAGCCTCGCGTCGACCGGATTCGGCGCCGGGTTCCTCGACGTTGATCTCGACGGCGACCTCGACATCCTGGTGACCAACGGGCGCATCCGCCGCGGCCCGCTGGTCGATGGCGTGGATCTCCCCGCGCCCTGGGGTCGCTACGCCGAGCGCGACCAGCTCTTCGAGCGCGCCGGTGAATCGGGCGGGCCGGGGACGATCGCATTCGTCGAGCGCAGCGTGGAGGCGGGCCTCGGCGGGCTCCGCCCGCATGTCGGGCGCGGACTCGCGCTCGGCGACCACGACAACGACGGGGACGTCGATGTGCTCGTCACCGCGTGCGGTGGCGCGGCGCGGCTCTACAGGAACGACGCACCGCGTCGCGGGCGGTGGCTCACCGTCGTGCCCCTCGCGCCCGGCGGTCGCGGAGTGGTCCTCGGCGCCCGGGTCACCGTGGTCGCCGACGGCGCGACGCGTATCCGCGAGTCCCGCGCCGCCGCCAGCTACCTCTCGAGCAACGACCCGCGCGTTCACTTCGGCCTCGGCGACGTCGAGCGAGCCGCCGTCACCATCCGCTGGCCGGACGGCGCCGAGACCGCCGCCGGCGAGGTGCCCCTGGATCGCATCGTCGAGATCGAGAAGGGTCGAGACGGATTCACGGTCCGTCCTCCGGTCGAGTCGACGCGCGCCCCCGCCGAGATGGTGACCGCCGTGGAATCGACGCGCGTCCCGGCGGCAAGCCCGGCGGCGAACGACACGCCGCCGATGCCCGACCCGTCACGGCTCGACGAGCCGCTGCGCTCCGCTCTGGCGTCGGCGATCGGGCGCGTCGAGGCGGAGCCTGACGACGCGCAACGGTGGGGGGATCTCGCCATGCTGTGCCATGCCCACGGCCTCCACGAGGACGCGCGCGTCGCCTACCGCAAGGCGGAGGCGCTCGACGACGCCGACTCGCTCTGGCCTCATCTCCTCGGACTCGTTTGCGACGTCCTCTCGCTCCACGACGAGGCCGTGCGCGCCTACCGGCGGTCGATCGAGATGGAGCCCTACGACATCGTGTCCCGGTGCTCGCTCGCCAACATCCTCGAGACGCGAGGCGAGCACGAGCGGGCGCGCGAGCTCTACGTCGAGGTCGTCGAGATGAGCCCGAAGTCGGTTGCTGCGCGCGTCGGGCTGGGCCGGCTCGCCGCGCGCGCCGGCGCTCTCGAGATGGCCGAGAAGAACCTCGAGCTCGCGCTCGAGGAGCATCCGCGCTGCGGACCCGCGCACGCGGTGCTGGCCCGGATCTACCGCGCTCGCGGTGATGATCGGCGCGCCGAGCTCCACCGCCGCTGGAGCCTCGCGTGCGGGAGCCTCGTCCCGCTCCCCGATCCGTACATGGAGCGCGTCCAGAGTCTCGGCGTCACGCATACCGCGCGGATGAAGCTCGGCGAGATCGCCGGCAAGCAGCGCCGCTGGGACGACGCCATCGAGCATTACCGCGCCGCCATGTCGTTGCGTCCCGACCTCGCCGAGCCGCGGTACCTCCTCGGCATCAGCCTCGCGAGGGCGGGCCGGGTCGGCGATGCGCTGGAGACGCTCCGCGCCGTGCCCGAGGGATCCGGCAAGCGCGTCGAGGCGTTGATCGAGGTGGCCTCGCTCGAGGCGGCTCGCGGCAACCTCGAGACCGCCGCCGCGACCATCGAGAAGGCGCTCTCCATCGAGCCCCGGAATCCGGCGGCCCTCGTCGCGCTCGGCAATCTCCACCGCGCTCGCCGCCATCGCGAGTCGGCCCTGGCGAGCTACGATGGCGCGATCGCCGCGGCGCCCGACTTCGCGCGAGCTCACCTCGAGCGCGGCGTGCTGCTTCACATCCGCGGCGCGAGCTCCGAGGACGCCGCCGCCGACCCCGACGTGCGAGCGCGGGAGCGCCATCGCGCTGCGGAGGCTCTGGCCGCGTTCGAGCGCGCCCTGGAGGCCGAGGCCGACCTCGCGCCGGCCTACGAGGGGGCGGGACGCGCGCACATGCAGCTCTGGGAGCTCTCGACCGACGACGAGGAGAAGCGCCGGCATGTCGACGCGGCGATCGAGCGGTTCTCCCAGGCGGTGCGGTTCTTCCCCGGGCGCAAGGGGGCGCACATCGCGCTCATCCGCGCGCTCCACTCGGCGGGACGCCCCCGCGACGTGGTGGCCGCGATCCGGCGCGCGCGGGAGCGGTTTCCGGAGGATCCCCGGTTCGTGCGGCGGGCGGCGGGGGACTCGAGGGCTGAGGCGGAGAACTGAGACGGAGGCAGAGATCAGAAATCAGAGATCAGAGAGCTGAGAACTGAGAACTGAGAACTGAGATCAGAGGACCCGGAGATCTGAGACCGATTGGGATGTCCGACTCCGATTCCGATACAGATTCCGACTCCGATACCGATGTCCGACTCTCGTTACTCGCTGATTCTTCTGCTCGTCACGCTGCCGGGGATCGTCCTCGGTCAAGACGTCGACGCGACACGGCTCGCGCGTGGCGTGACCATCTACCGCGACGCGTGGGGCGTGCCTCACGTTGACGGGGAGACCGACGAGCATGCCATCTTCGGGTTCGCGTACGCGCAGGCGGAGGACGTCTTCTGGCAGATCGAGGAGAGCTACATCAAGGCGCTCGGGCGCTCCGCCGAGATTCACGGCGACAAGGAGCTCGAGGGCGACCTCCTCAATCGCGCCTTCGAGATCCCCGCCGCGTCGCGCGCCGATTTCGAGAACTCGGGCCCGGACGTACGGTCGGTCGCGGAGGCGTTCGTCGCCGGATTGAACTTCTATCTCGACACGCACCCGGAGGTGAAACCGCGACTGATTCGCAGGTTCGAGCCGTGGCACGTGCTCGCGTTCACGCGGGCGCTGGTCCTCGACTTCTGCTTCCGATACACGCGATTCCGCGGCGCGTTTCAGGGCGTCGAGCACGAGGCGGTCCGCCGGCGGGGCTCGAACGCCTGGGCGGTGGCGCCGGCGCGGACTCGCGACGGTCACGCGCTGCTCCTGATCAATCCGCACCAGCCGTGGTACGGCCACGGGCAGTTCTACGAGATCCACATGCGGAGCGGCGAGGGCTGGAACTTCACCGGCGCGACGTTCCCCGGCAGCCCGATCCCCAGCCTCGGCCACAACGAGCACGCCGCGTGGTCCTTCACGGTCAACGAGCCCGACATCGCCGACGTGTGGATCGAGACGTTCGACGATCCCGAGAACCCGCTCGCCTACCGCCACGGCGACGGCCATCGCATGGCGACGGAGTGGAAGGACACGATCCGCGTCAAGACGCGCGCGGGGATCGAGGAGCGACGATACACGTTCCGCAAGACGCATCACGGCCCGGTGGTCGGGACGCATCCGGACGGCCGCCCGGTGACCGCGATGATCGCCGGACTCTCCACCGGCTTCGGCGGCGACCAGGCGCTCGCCCTGCTGCGCGTGCGCGGGCTCGAGGACTTCAAGCGCGCCATGGGGCTGCTCCAGTTCCCGCTCTTCAACGCGGTGTACGCTGATCGTCACGGCGACATCTTCTACCTCTACAACGGCGCCATTCCGAGGCGCGATCCATCGTTCGACTGGTCACGGCCCGTCGAGGGGAAGGACCCGCGCACCGACTGGAAGGGCATGCACTCGCTCGCCGAGCTGCCGCAGGTGGCAAACCCGCGTGCCGGATACGTGCAGAGCTGCAACTCGTCGCCCTTCCTGGTCACCGGCGGGAGCGACGATCCGAAACGGGAGCGCTTTCCGGCGTACATGGCCGAGGACGCCGGCGTCGACAAGCGCCGGGCGAAGCTCTCGCGCATGCTGCTCGAGAAGCTCGAGATGGCGACCCTCGACGACCTCCGGGCGCTGGCGTTCGACACCACCCTCTACTGGCCGCTGAAGGCGCTCCCGGAGCTCGCCCGGGAGCTCGATGCGCTCGAGAAGAGAAGCCCCGAGCTCGCCGCGCGCGCCCGTCCGCTCTTCGAGCACTTCTCCGGCTGGAACTGTCGGGTCGAGCCCGAATCGACCGAGGCGACGCTCTGCGTGGCGTGGTACCAGGAGCTCTTCGGCCGCGGCTACCCCGGCGAGCGACTTCGCTCGAAGTATCGTGCGAACCCGGCCCTGAAGTTCCAGGCGCTCGTGGACGCGTCGCGCAAGCTCGAGCTCTACCACGGAACATGGAAGGTGCCCTACGGCGACGTCAACCGGCTCCAGCGCCACGCGAACGTCGCCGACTTCTACTCGATCCCCTTCAGCGACGACCTGCCGAGCCTGCCGTGCGTCGGCGCCCCCGGCCCCCTCGGCATCGTGTTCACGATCTACTACACGCCGAGCGTCATCGTTCCCTTCGTCAGGACGCTGCGAAAGCGCTACGCCATCGTCGGCTCGAGCTACATGGCGGTGGTCGAGCTCGGCGACCGCATCCGCGGCGAGAGCCTCCTCCAGCACGGCCAGAGCGGCGACCCGACCTCGCCACATTTCTTCGACCAGGCCAGGCTGATGTCGGAACGCCGCATGAAGCCGCAGCTGTTCTACTGGGAAGACGTCAAGGCGAAGGCGGTGAGATCGTACAGGCCGGGGGAGCGGTGAGGGGAACGCGGTTTCCGCCGAGGAGGAACGCAGATTACGCAGATTGCGCAGAGGGAGGAGCTCCTTCTTTTCGAAATCGGACATCGGAGTCGGAGTCTGTCATCGGCCATCGGTATCGGACTCGGTCATCGGACTCCGCAACCAGAGCCCTCGAGGACGGGGAGGAGGACGAGCACGAGCACGCGATCGCATGCTTGCCACGACCCCGTTCGTTCGTTAGGGTGTCGTGGATGACCATCACAGCCCTCCAGCTCCATCTCCTGCTCCTCCTCGCCCCGGTGGCTGGCGCCTCCGTGGATGGCGTTCGCGTCGAGATTCTCGAAGGGGCGATTCCCTACGGCTCGTGGGACTTCTCCGAGGCGGTCGAGGTCACCGAGGCCTTTGTCGAGCCGGTGTTCGGGATCGCGCGGCTGCCGCGGAAGTACGGGCCGGGTGGCCTGATCGCCGACCGATCGAACCCGCACGTCGTTCGCGCCACGGCGCGCGTGCGGCTGCCCGCCGGTCGTCACGAGTTGCTCCTGCGCTCGCTCAACGCCGCCCGGCTGCGTGTCGACGGCCGGACGATCGCCAGCACGCGGTTCATCCAGGGGAACGCCGACGGCCACGAGCCCGTGCCGGATCTGCCCGCGAGCGATCGGCCGGGGCTGCGACCGCTGCCCCCCGGTCACGTCGAGACCATCGTCGAGGTCGAGCTCGAGGGCGGCGAGCACGAGGTCGTCGTCGAGGCTTTCCTGGGCGGCAAGAAGCTGCGTCCGGAGGTGGGGGAGCTCTGCCTGGCCATCGCCTCGGCGGAGGATTCCCGGTTCCGGCTGCTGGCGCCGCGAGGACCGGACGTGGTGCTCTCCGACGCGGCGTGGATCGCCCACGCGCGCGATGCGCTGCGCCGCACGCGTGAGATCGAGCGCCGGCGCCGTCGCACGGCCAGCGCCGGGGAGGACGCGTACTGGCACCGGCGTCACGAGATCGCGAGGCGCCACATCGCCAGGACGGCCTCGACCGCGCCACGCCCGCCGCGTGTGTCGCCCGAGACGCCCGTCTTCAACGACGTCGACCGGTTCATCGGGGCGAGGCTCGAGGCGGCGGGCGTCGAGGCCGCTCCGCTGGCCGACGACTTCGCGTTCATTCGAAGGGTCAGCCTCGACACGCGCGGCATCGTCCCGTCGCCTGCCGAGATCGAGACATTCCTCGCGGATCACCACGCCGATCGCCGCTCGCGGCTCATCGAGCGCATGCTCGAGAGCGAGGCATGGGCGGATCACTGGGTGCCGTACTGGCAGGACGTCCTGGCCGAGAACCCCGGCATCCTGAAACCGAAGCTCAACAACACCGGTCCGTTTCGGTGGTGGATCCGGGAGTCCTTCCTCGACGGCAAGCCGATCGACCGCTTCGTCACCGAGCTCATCCTGATGCGCGGCAGCCGCCTCGGCGGCGGGCCCGCCGGATTCGCCATGGCGACCCAGAACGACGTGCCGATGGCCGCCAAGGCGCACGTCCTCGGGACGGCGTTTCTCGGCGTGCAGCTGAAGTGCGCGCGGTGTCACGATGCCCCGCATCACCGGTACACCCAGGAGGAGCTCTTCGGCCTCGCCGCCATGCTCGAGCGCAAGGCGCTCGAGGTGCCGAAGACGAGCAGCGTGCCGCGGACTCCCGAGGAGCTCGAGGAGATGCTGATCACGGTCAGCCTGAAACCGGGCTCGAGCGTCCGCCCGACGTGGCCGTTCGCAGGTCTCGCCGGGGAGGTGCCGCCGGAGATCCTCCGCGACCCCTCCGATTCACGCGAGCGCGTCGCGGCGATGATCACGCAGCCGGCGAACGAGCGCTTCGCGCGCGCCATCGCGAACCGCGTCTGGAAGCGCTTCATGGGATGGGGTCTCGTCGAGCCGGTCGACGACTGGGACGGCGAGGAGGCCTCGCATCCCGCGCTTCTCGAATGGCTGGGGCGCGAGCTCGTCGCCAGCGGATACGACGTCAAGCACATCGCGCGGCTGATCCTCGAATCGCACGCGTACCAGCGAGTCCCGCGCGAGAACGCCCGTGACGTGCCGCCGCCCGAGGAACGCCACTTCCGCGGCCCGGCGCGGCGTCGCATGAGCGCGGAGCAGCTGGTCGACTCGCTCTTCCACGCGGCCGGCAAGGAGCTCGGCAGCGAGGAGCTCAACCTCGACGTCGACGCGCGGAGGCCGATCGACACCTTTCTCAATCTCGGCACGCCGCGACGGGCGTGGGAGTTCGCCTCGCTGTCGAACGAGCGCGACCGCCCCGCGCTGTCGATGCCCGTTGCGCAGAGCATCATCGACGTGCTCAAGGGGTTCGGCTGGCGAGAGACCCGCCAGGACCCGATCACCGACCGCGACGAGGCGCTGACCGTGCTGCAGCCGCTCGTCCTCGCCAACGGAGTCCTCGGCCAGCGCGTCGCGACACTCTCGGACGACAGCGCGTTCACGGCACTCGCGCTGCGAGTACGCACGCCCGGGGCGCTCGTCCGCGAGCTCTGTCTCCGGGTCCTGTCGCGCGAGCCGACACCGGCCGAGCTCGACGACCTGGCGGGCTACCTGAGCGACGGCTTCGAGACCCGCGTCGTTGCGGGGGCGGAGGTCGCCGATCTCGACGGCAGCGTGGCGCCGACGGGTGGGCGAGCGCGTCATGCGGTGTCGTGGTCGAACCACCTGAGCGCGGAGGCGTCGCGGATCAAGCTGGAGCTCGAGCGCGCCGCACGACGCGGCGATCCCCCGACGACGCGCCTGCGGACCGAGTGGCGGGAGCGCGCCGAGGACGTCGTCTGGGCGCTCATCAACTCGCCCGAGTTCCTCTTCGTGCCGTGATCGAGAACGTGAAAAGGAAGCGTGATACGAGCGAATCGATGGACAACACGAAAAGGGCGCCAGTGAACGCACCGTCGGAGACTCGCCGGAAGTTCCTCGCACGACTCGCGGCCGGCGGCCTCGCGGCGCCGTTCATGCTGCCGGGCGGCGACCTGCTCGCCGGGCGAAAACGCCGACGCGGCACGGCGGAGCACTGCATCTTCCTGTGGCTCGGCGGTGGCGCCTCGCAGGTCGACACCTTCGACCCAAAGAAGATGGGCGACCCGAAGAAGCGCGTCGCCGGCTCGGATTACCCGTCGATCCCGACGGCGATCTCCGGGGCACACGTCTGCGAGCATCTCCGGCGCAGCGCGCCGCTCCTCGACCGCGCCGTTCTCGTGCGCAGCGTCCACCACGACGTCATCGACGAGCACGCCGCGGCGGTGAACCGCATGCACACCGGCAGGCCGACCAGCGGCACGGTCGTCTACCCCTCGATGGGTTCGGTCGTGTCTCACCAGCTCGGCAAGGCGACGAAGGGCGTGCCGGCCTACGTCGTCATGGGATACCCGAACCTGACACGGGGCCCGGGCTTCCTCGGCGCCCGTCACGGGTACGTCTATCTGACCGACACCGAGAGCGGACCGGACGGGCTCGCGCGGCACGCGGCGGTCACGGAGGCGCGACACCGACGGCGCGTCGCCCTCCTCGAGCGCATGCGCGAGGGCTTCGCCAGGCGGTCCGCGGGCGATGCGGCCGTCGAGGAGTACGTCGAGACTGCCCGCGCCGCCTTCAGGCTGACGGGATCGGAGTTCATGAGCGCGTTCGATCTCGCCAGCGAGTCGTCGTCTCTGCGCGAGTCGTACGGCTCGGAGTTCGGGCAGCGGTGCCTGCTCGCGAGGCGGCTGATCGAGCGCGGCGTGCGTTTCATCGAGGTCGCCCACAACCTCAACTTCATCAACGGCACAGGCTGGGACACGCACAACGAGGGTCAGCTTCGCCAGCACGTCCTCATCGACGAGCTCGATCGGGCGTTCTCGACGCTGCTCCTCGACCTCGAGCGCCGCCGTCTGCTCGAGAAGACGATCGTGGTGATCTCCACCGAGTTCGGCCGGCCGTCGGCCTTCGATGGCCGCGGCGGTCGCGGTCACCAGTCGACGGCCTTCAGCACGGTGCTCGCGGGCGGCGGCCTGCGGACCGGCCAGGTGATCGGCGAGACAGACGAGCTCTCGAAGCGTGTCGTCGAGCGTCCGGTGTCCGTACCCGACTTCTTCGCCACCGTCTTCGCGGCGCTCGGCATCGACCCGCTTCGCGAGCTCTACGCCGGCGACCGCCCGGTGCCGATCACCGACATGGGGCAGCCGATCGCCGAGCTCTTCTCGTGAGCCGGATGGCCGGCCGCGTCACTCGACGAGATCGGAGGGGTGGGGGACGCGGGTGACGCGCGGCAGTACCTTCGGCTTGTAGATCTCGGTGTACGCCTTCGCCTTGCGGTGCGCATCGAGCGCTTCCTGTGACTCCCACCACTCGTGCAGCATGAAGACGCGCGGGTCCTCGCGCGAGTGGTAGACCTCGAAACGCGCGCAGCCGGGCTCCGCCCGCGAGAGGCGCCCCTGCTCGGCGACGAGCTCGCGCACCTCGTCGACGCTCTGGCCCTCGTTGACCGTCAGGACGATGATCATGCGAATCATCGACGCGCCCCCCGCGTCCACGAGCGGATCAGCTCTCGCGCCGCCGGCGTGCCGATGGTGTCGAAATCGCCGCGACCGGTGATGCGCCCGGCGAAGTCGGCCAGCGCGCGCCGGCGCCGGCGGTCCTTGCCGACGAACTCCTCGACCTTGGCGCCGATCGCCTTGACGTCCTCCTCGGAGAGCTCCCGCGAGGCGAGGCGGCGGAAGAGCTGGCGCAGCTTGTCGGGAACGCGCGCCATGGCGCGGCCGCGGCGATCGAGGCGTGCGATCTCCTCGGCGGTCGGCGGCTTCTCGCCCATCAGCTTGGCGATCTCGGCGAGGATGCGTGGCGCGTCGGTGTCGCTCGGCTGGACGAGCGCGAAGTTCGCGCTCACCTCGCCCTTCGCGCCGACCAGCACCGTCAGCGTGACGTTGCGGTTGAGCCCGTAGGCGCCCGGCCCCTCCTCGCCGTCGATCGAGATGCCGATCGGCACGCGGAGGTTGAGCGATCGACGGGCGCGTGTCAGGTACTCCTCCGCTGCCGAGCGGTCGTCATCGAGCCAGACGACCCGTGCGAGCGCCTTCTCCCTGGCCGGCGCCTTCTTCGCGCCGCGGTCGTCCGCCTTCTTGCTCCCGTCGTCATCCGCGGCGGCTTTCGCCTTCTCCTTCGAGGCCGGGTCCGTGCCGGGCTTCGCGTCTCCCCTGGCCGTGCCGGCAGCGTCCGGCGCCTTGTCGCCGGCGCTCCCGCGGGCCGACACCCAGTCGGTCAACTGCCGCGTGAGCCCGAACGATGGACGGGTGAGCTTGTGGACGAAGATGAGAAGCAGCGGCCGCTCGCCGGCCTCCGCGACGAAGTCGAGCTCCTTGCCGGCGAGCTCGTCGTAGACGCCCGTGACCTTGAAGGGCAGCAGCTTCTCTCCCTTCTGCGGTCCGGAGAAGATCTCCTGCGACTTCGCGTCGCCGCGCTCCTCCTCGGCGCTCAGGGCCGGCGCCAGCCCCAGTGCCAGGAGCGCGATCGCGCCGTGGATCGCTCTCGTTGCCCTCGTCGGGTTCCTGGTTCCGCCCATGTTTCGTCTCGTGCGGCAAGTCATCGGAAAGTCCCTCTCATGGATCCCGGATATCGACGGCCGCGAGCCGTCCGCCCTCGCCACCCACTGCGGCGACGGCCCCGTCCGGACTGACGGCGACGGCGAGCGCGGGCCCGTCGACGGCGCTGGTGGTCAACGTCACCTCGACCGTCACGGGATCGATGGCGTGCAGCCGCCCGTCGTCCGACACCACGATGACGCGTTTTCCGTCGTGCGTCCACTCCAGATCGCGCGGTCGCGCATCGAGGCGCAGGAAGCGCATCAGCCGGCCGATGGTCGGCTGCCAGAAACGCACCGTGCGGTCGTTCCCGATCGACGCGACCACCGGAGGCCCGCCGGACGCGCTCGCGGGCCGCGCCGCGACGCCGAGCACGGCATCGGTGTGGTTCTCGAGGGTGCGCGAGCGCTCGCCGGTCGCCGCGTCCCAGACTCGCAGGCTGAGATCGGCGCTGCCGGTGACGATGGCGCTTCCGTCGGCCGTGAAACAGACCGCCGTCACCGGGCGCGAGTGCCCCTCGAGCGACACGATCAGCTTCCCGGTGCGCGCGTCGAAGATGCCCGCGTCGCGGCCGTGCCCGACCGCCGCGAAACGTCGCGAGTCGCCGTCCTCGCGCAGTCGCGGGTCCCAGGCGACGGCGTAGAGGAGGTCGTCGAACGGTTCGCTCGCGAGCAGCGTCTCGCCATCGGGCCAGCGTCGCACCTCGAAGCGACCGGCCTCCGCCGGCTTGCCGCCGGCGACGAGGAGCAGCGTGCCGTCGGGCGAGAACGCCATGTCGTGCACGTTGGCGAGCGCAGTCTCGAGACTGCGCTCGCGCTCGAGCGACGGCCACCGGCGCACGTCGAGACCCGCCTGGGAGCCGGCGATCACCCGCGATCCGCCGGGAGCGAAGGCGACCGCCGTGACCGGCGGGGGACGCGGCGCGTCCTCGGCGAGCGCACTCCGGAAAGACACCTGCAGCGCCACCGCGATGCAGATGAATGCCAGGGTCAGCGCTCCCGGGGCGGCGTGCGACATCAGGCGAGCAACTCCGCGATCGCACGCCCGTCGCGGTTGACCATCACCGGGCGCCCGTCCGAGGTGACGAACTCGTGCTCCGGATCGACGCCGAGCAGCAGATAGATGGTCCGCGCGAGGTCGGCGGGGGTCACCGGGCGATCCGCCGGGCTCTCGCCCACCGGGTCGCTGCGACCGAGCACGAGCCCGCCCGGCACGCCGGCGCCGGCGAGCGCGACGCTGAAGACGCGCGGCCAGTGGTCGCGGCCACCACGGGTGTTGATCTTCGGCGTGCGCCCGAACTCGCCCATGACGATGACGAGCGTCTCCTCGAGCAGACCGCGCTGCTGGAGATCCTCGACGAGCGCGGAGAGCGCCGCATCGAGAACCGGCACCTTGCCGACCGTGCCGCCGGTGTAGCCCTCGCGCAGCCGGGTGTAGAGCTCGGTGTGCGTGTCCCAGCCGCGATCGGTCACGGTGACGAACGGCACGCCGCGCTCGATCAGCCGTCGCGCCAGGAGGCAGCTCTGCCCGAGCGTTCTCGTGCCGTAGCGGCGCCGGGTCACGTCGGTCTCGTCCGCCAGATCGAACGCCTCCTTCGCCCGCGGGGAGGTCACCATCCGGAACGCCTGCTCGAAAACGGGATCGGCCGGCCGCGCCGGCGGACCTGAGCCCTCGACGGCGCGCGCGAAGCGGTCGAGTTGCGCGACGAACTCGCGCCGGCGGCCGAGGCGCTCCTCCGTGACCGCCGGGTAGAGGTCGAGGTCGCGCACGGCGAAGTCCGGCCTCGCCGGATCGCCGCCCGGCACGAACGGCGCCGCGCTCGCCGGCAGGTAGCCGGCACCGAGCATGCCGTTCGGCGCGTTGCCGACGTTGACGAGCGGCGGCAGCACGGAGGTCGGCGGGCGCGTGTGCGCGATCACGGAGCCGAGGCTCGGGTAGACCAGCGCCGGCGATGGCCGGTACCCGGTCAGCATGTAGTGGCTTCCCAGGTTGTGCTCGCCGAGCGGCGACGTCACGGAACGGACGACGGCGATGCGGTCCGCCACGCGCGCGGTCCGCTCGAGGTGCTCGCAGAGCTGCAGACCATCGGCGCGCGTCGGGATGGCGCCGAACGGCCCGCGCACCTCGCGCGGCGCGTCGGGCTTCGGGTCGAAGGTCTCGAGGTGGCTCGGCCCGCCGTCGAGCCACACCAGGATGCAGCCGCGCGCCCCGCGCCGCCCCGCCGGAACCTCGGCGCGCAGGCGGATCCAGTCGGTGAGTCCGAGCCCGAGCGCGGTCAGCGCGCCGACACGAAGCACGTCTCGGCGGCGAATGCCGTCACAGCGTCGCTCAGGATCGATCATGGTCGTGTCTCCTGGTGCTGGCGCCATGACCCGGAGGATCCATGAATGCCAGCACCTGGTTCGAGGTCGGCCCGGGAGCGGCCGCGCCGACCGTCAGTGATTGGTCTGGAACTCCTCGCACGAGAGCAGGCTCCAGAGAAAGTCCTCGAGCAGTTGACGTCGTTGCGCATCGCCGCTGGCTCCATCGAGGCGCAGTCGCCAGAACGCGGACTCCGCCGGTCGCGGGGCGCGTCCGAGAGCACGCAGGTACAATTCGTCGACGATCTCCCCGTTCGACTTTCCGGCGGGGATGAACCGCGCGAGACGCCCTTCGGGGGCGCTGACGCGGGCGTTGAGGAACTCGCCGTTGAGGAAGTGGAGCTCGGCCGCGAGGCCGCGCTCGCTCGCCGCGTCCGTGCACGACGCCTCCCGCGAGCAGCGACCGAGGTGGTCGAGCGCCACCGACGGCACGCCGGGGTGGGACAGCTCGATCGCCCGGGTCCCCGCTGGCTCATCGCCGAATCGCAACGCCACGCCGGTGACGTCCGCGACGGCGTCGGCGAGGACCTCCGCGTCGAGCGCCCTGACGAGGCTTCGCGAGTAGAAGCGGTCGTCGTCGAACCCGTCGACGGGTGCCCCGGCGCCGCGCGCGAACGCCGCCGAGGTGGCGATCAGCCGGATCGTCCGCCGCAGGTCGAAGTCGTGCTCGATGAGGTCGTCGGCCAGCCGCTCGAGCAGCCGCGGGTGGGTCGCGGGGTTGGTCTCGCGCAGGTCGTCGACCGGCTCGACGAGACCACGCCCCATCAGAGTGCTCCACACCGAGTTGACGATGGCGCGCGCGAAGGGGCGATTGGACGGAGAGGCGAGCCAGTCGGCGAGCTCCCGACGCGGGTCGGGGCCGTCCGCGGACACGTATCGCTCGCCGGGAAGGCGCGGCATCGCGGGCTCACCGGTGCGCGGGTGGGTCACCTCGCCGATCCTCTTGACGGTGACCACGCGCCCGCGGTCCAGCCGCGCGAACACCGCCGCCAGTCCGTGGTAGTCATCCTGCGTCCAGCGGTCGAGCGGATGATCATGGCAGTTCGCGCATCGCAGCTGCGCTCCGAGAAAGACCTCGCTGACGAGCTCGGCGTGATCGCGCGGGTTCGACGCCATGCGGGCGAACCCGGCCGAGCCGTCCTCGTGCGAGTCACCCGTCGCGGTCAGCAATGACCGCGCCACGGCGTCCCACGGCGTCCGCTCGCGCACGCGATCGCGCACCCAGTCCCGGAATACTCGCGCGACGCGCTCGTCGTTCGGCAGCGAGCGGATGCGCAGCAGGAGCGACAGCCGATAGGTCCAGTAGTCGACGAAGTCCTCGGAGCCGAGCAGCCGGTCGATGACCGCCATGCGTCGACGCGGATCGGAGCCGGTGACGAGCTCCCGGACCTCCTCCGGCGACGGCAGCCGGCCAGTGAGCGCCAGACGCGCGCGTCGCAGGAACGTCGCGTCGTCGGCCGGAGGCACGGGCGCCAGGCGAAGCGTGCGCAGCAACGCGTCGATGTCCTCGTCGACCGGGTTGTCGCCGCGCCGTTCCGCAATCACCACGTCCTCGACGCCGATCGGCACGGTGATGCGCACCGGCACGACGCGCGAGAGGTAGCGCGCGACGACGACCGCCTGGCCGCGACGCGTCACGGCGATCTCCCCCGCGTCCGCGTCGATCACCGACACCGCGCTCGGATCGGCGGGCGTGAACACCGTCCACGGCGTGACGTCACGGCGTGTGCCGTCATCGAATCGGGCCGTCGCGCGAAGACGCACGCGCTCGCCGGGAGCGCTCGCGATGTGATGCCCGGGAGTGACCTCGAAGTCGACCAGTTGGCGCAGCTGCAGACGTCGCGCACCGGACGCGATCCAGCGCTCGATGATCGCCGCTCCCGGCGAGCCCCGCCGCAGCCGCACGTCACCGCCGTGCTCGAGCCGTCCGGTGGGCTTGCGCAGCACGAGACTGTCACCGGGCCTCGCCAGGTCGACGCGACGCCCCTCGTACTCCCGCACGATCGCCGCATGGTCGAGCGCCGGGTCGCCGCCGAGAAGCGACAGCTTGAAACCCCCGCGCCCGCTCGCCCCGCCATGACACGCGCCCCCGTTGCACCCGGCCCGGGTGAGGACCGGGACGACGTCGGTATCGAAGTCGACGGGCCCGCCGGCGAGAAGCGCGAGCGCAGTGAGGGTATGAAGTGTCATGAGGTGTATCATCGGGGGTGGGAGCGCGGGGAGCAAGAGTCGAGTCGGAGTCGGAATCGGTATCGGAATCGGCGTCGGAGTCGGTGTCGGAATCGGTATCGGTGTCGGAGTCCGAGTCGATCATCGGACTCCGCAACC
>JBFFXF010000050.1:0-33020 GCA_041569895.1 Planctomycetota bacterium
CGCAGCGGCGTGACCGGAAATCCATCGACCGGCTCGGTAACGTCGAGGAGCACGCAGTCGAACGCCATGTTCCGATAAGCTGCCGGCGCGCCGTGAAGGCCGGTAATCTCGAACGACTGGCTCGGCGAGCCGTGTGGATAGATCTTCCACTCCTCGAGCGCGCCGTCGAGCGCGGAGACGCCACCGATGCTGTCGAGCAACGACTCGGCAGTGACGGCAACGACATCACCGTCTTCGAGCTCCACCAGAGTCGTACAGAAACCGGTCGCACGCCGGAACTCCGAGAACTTCGCCTCGTTGTTCAGCACCAGGAGCGGCCAGTCCTCCCGCGCCTCGCTCGCCCAGCTGGTCGCGGGCAGTCGGCTCTCCATCTGGGACTTCGTGAAGAAGTAGACGAGGAGCAGCCCGGGGATCAGACCGGCGAGGTAGAAAAGCCTGTGCTTGTGCTCGAAGAGGAACACGACTGCCTCCGGATCGACCGAGAACACGGTCGGCAAAAGTCACGATAAAGAGTGACACACGACCTTCGGGGCGGCAACCGATCCAGCCCGTTTGCCGCATTTTTCGGAGTGTCCTATATTTCCTTTGGCATCCGATCAGTCGGTGCCTTGTAGGGCTGATCCTCCCTGAACGCCTGGATGACGCATCCTGCACGAAAAGACGGACACGAGGGGACTCCGTCAGCCCCCTTTCACTTCGGATAGCGGATTGAGCGTGACAGAGCCGAACGCGACGCACGAGAGCGACGGCGATCCCGATCGCCCCGATGAGAGCTCTGAGGGCTCCGCGAAGCAGGGCAAGGATCCGGTGAAGCCGGTCTCGCACGGGACCGGTCCCGCCTCGATCCGGCTCGCGGACGTCGCGCGCATCGAGCGCGAGTCCGGGGCGAGCAAGCCGAAGAAGAAGAAGCGGCGCCGGCGCTCGTGGGTGCCGAAGCGTCCGGCCCAGACGGCGACCTCCCCCGCGCCGGCGAGGAGCGCACCCGAGAAGAGCACGCCCGCGCCAGCGGCGAGCGCTGCGGACAGGCCCCCGGAAAAAAAGGCGCCGGCGCCGGGCGCATCGGCCCCCAGGCCGGCCGCGCCCTCCACGCCGCAAGCGTCGGGACCGCCTCCCAACAGTCGATCACTCAAGCTCACGGCGAACCTGCGCGAGCACGCGCAGAAGATGCGCTCGACCGTCCTCGCGCAGCGACACCGCGAGGTGCAGGTCGTCCAGATGTCGACCGTCGCTCGACTGGTGGAGGACGCGGTCGCCGAGGCGGTCGAGATCCACGAGCGCGAATGGTCGGAGAAGGAGCGCGAGCGACTCAAGGAGGAGTCGGAGGAGATCTTCAACGAACGCATCGCCGCCTTCAAGGCCGAGAACGCCGGCGCGAAGGAGCAGGCGAAGCACCTGCAGGATCAGCTCGAGCGCGCGCAGTCGCTGCTCGAGGAGGAGCGCAACAAGGTCGTCGAGGCCGATCAGTTCATGATCTCGGACGCCGGCCTCCTCGAGCTCGACAAGCGCATGAGTCGGCTGATCGACAAGGCCGTGGCGCGCGGGGGTGCGAGCTCGGAGCTCGCCGAGGAGCTCCGGAGCGTCGTCTCGAAGCTCCTCGACGACGAGCGCGAGAAGATCAGCCAGAAGGCGCGCGAGGCGCAGAGCGAGATGATCTCGCTCCTCGAGCGCAAGGTCGGCCGGCTGGCATCGTCTCTCGAGGACACGCAGAAGGCGCGCGACGCGGCGGAGAGGCGCGCGCACATCCTCGAGGCATCCGCCGGCAACCTGGCGCTCCGGAACACCATGGACGCCGGGCTCGACGACGACGATCCCAACAAGGAGCGAAAGCTGGCGCTCCTCAAGGAGATCGTCAGCGGCAACCGCGACGTGCGGGAGTTCATGGGCAGTCGTGCGAAGAAAGTCAGCACCGAGGAGGGGAAGGAGAGCGCGGCGGCCGCTATCGAGGCGGCGCCGGTGGAGGGGGACGACGAGCACGACAGCGATCACGAGGACGAGACCCGTCTCGTCGAAACGGTTTAGTTGTTCATGAGAGAACGGCAAGCGAAGTAATCGGATCGGGTCAACAAACAATCTCACGGGTCGCCGCGGCAGCGTGGAGGCCCTGGCCACCCTTTTCAAGGAGTCGGAGCCATGTCGGAAACCGTGTACCTCGGAATCGACCTCGGGTCGAGCCGGACGTCGATCACTTCCTCGACCGGCGTCCGGGAGACAGTTTGGTCGTACGTCGGCTACGCGCAGGACCACGTCGCGCGCAAGAAGCTGGGCGGCCGCGACCGCGTCTACGGCAAGGAGGCCGTGGAGAATCGCCTGGCCGTCAACCTCGTGCGTCCTCTCGAGCACGGATCGTTCAAGATGCGCGGTGACGAGGCGTCCGAGGACCGCAAGCGCGCGGTCAAGGACCTCCTCGAGTACACCGTCGGCCTCGCCAAGGCGCCGGCCGGAAGCACCATCTACGCGGTGATCGGCGCGCCCGCCGAGGCGAGCGTCGAGGGCAAGGCCAACATCATCGAGGCGGCCTCCTCCTGCATCGACAGCGTCATCGTCTGCTCCGAGCCGTTCGCCGTCGCGTACGGGCTCGACTTCCTCGACGACACGCTCGTCATCGACATCGGCGCCGGTACCGTCGACCTCTGTCGCGTCCACGGAACCATGCCGAAGGCCGAGGACCAGCGCACGCACGAGATCGGCGGCGACCGAATCGACAAGGAGTTCGCCAGGCTGATCCGCGAGACGTACCCTCAGGCTCAGTTCTCGGAGAACATGGTGCGCGAGTTCAAGGAGCGGTTCTCCTCGGTCAGCAAGAACATGGACACCGCGACGGTGACCATGCCGGTGGCCGGAAAGCCGCAGAGCTTCGACGTCACCGAGCTCGTCTACAACGCGTGTTACTCGCTGGTCCCGCCCACGGTCGAGTGCCTGCAGGACCTGATCGCGACCTACGACCCGGAGTTCCAGGAGAAGATGCGAAACCACATCCTCCTGGGCGGCGGTGGAAGCCAGATCAAGGGCCTCGGTCGCGCCATCGAGGAAGCGCTCGAGGAGTACGGCGGCGGCAACGTCACCACCGTCGAGGAGCCCCAGTACGCCGGCTCGAACGGCGCGCTGAAGATCGCACTCGACATGCCGGAGGAGTACTGGACCGAGTTCAGCAAGCAGCTGGACGAGGAGCCGGCGGAGGTCGGCAGCGAGTGATTCGACCGGTCGCCCGGAGGGGCTGATCCGAGCCTGGGTTTTCGCGAAAAACCCAGGGTATTTCAGAGCAGCGGATCGAGCCCTTCCGGGCAGCCGAGCGGTCCCTCGCCGTCGTCGTCTCCCTGATCGGGATGCGGTGACGGCGGCGGGACGCCGCGCCGGAAGAGGAACTCGAGGAGAAAGATCGCGTCGGTGACGGCGAGGCTCTCGTCGTTGTCGGCGTCGCCGGCGTCGGGACACGGCGCCGGCAGCCCGCGGAAGAGGTGGCCGAGGAGACGCACGACGTCACTGAGGTCGACGACCTCGTCGAGGTTGACGTCTCCCCGCACGAACTGTGGCGGCAACGCCAGCACCTCGAAGTCGACGGCGTCCGAGGATCGGCCGTCGACGTTCCTCACCGACACCCCCACCGTCGCCGGCGCCAGGCGCGGCACCATGACCGTCAACCGCGCCGGATCGATCGACTCGTCGAACTCGACTCCCTCCGCGCGCTCCGACCCGAAGCGCACCTCGATGCCGGCGTGAAACTCGACGCCGCTGATGGTGATGCGCTCGCCGGGCATGGCGGCGGCCGGCGCGATGGTCTCGATCGCGGGTGACGCCCACCCGATCGTGCTGGTGACGGTGACCGAGTCCGCCCCCACCAGGCGGCCGCCGACGTCGAAGGCGAGGAACTCGAGAAGGTTCTCGCCGGCCTCCAGGTCGACGGTCGCGCGCCACCGCGTCGTCGTCAGCCAGGTCGGCCGCAGCGCCTCCTCACCGACGAGGATGGTCGACACGTCGACCCACGCCGAGCCCTCGATCGTCGTGCTGACGTCGTTCCGCGCGAAGTCGTCACCGCCATTGGTGGTGATCGCGAACGGCATCTGCCGGGGCACCTGGGCGGCGAGCTGCGACCGCCGCCCGTTGATGAAGTTTCGGATGCCGCTCGGACTGCCGACGCCGTCCCGACCGACAACGGCGTGGATGCGATCGAGGTAGTTCGTCACCATCTCGCCGGCGTTCCAGTGGCCCGGCCTGCCACCGCGGCCGACGACCATCTGTTGGAGAATCCCCTGGTAGAGCCGGCGGAACTTCGGGCGCGCGACGACACGCGAGAAACTCGAGTCGGCATCCGGGTAGATGCGCGCCGAGGTGTTCCCCCAGCTGTGGTCCATGTCCCACGGCAGCAGCTTCCAGCGCCCCTCGATCGGCGCGAAGTAGACGTAGGCGTTCTGGCCGTTGCCGATCGAGATGGTGTCCCAGTCGTCGTGCGCGCAGCGCGCCGCGTAAACGCGAAGGAACTGCTCGACGTCCATGATCTCCTCGAGCTCGGCGTCGATCCGCGCCGTGGTCGCGTTGATCGCCCGCATCATGTCCATGAGCGGCTCGAACTCGTCAAGGTCCTCCCGCGTCCTCGGGTTGTACATCCACCGATACGAAGCCTTGTTGCCGCCAAGGTAGCGGTAGGTCGCCCACTGGATCAGGTTCGACAGGTGGTTGTCGCTGTCGCCGAACGTCTGCTTCCCGGTGACTTTCATCAGGTTGCCGTCGGAATCCTCCGGGAACCAGAGCTCGAGGTAGGTCTTGTTGACCGGCTCGAGCAGCTCCATCTGCCAGGTGCCGGCGGTGCTGCGGAATCGCGTGAAGGTCGAGCGTCCCTTCGGGCTCGGCGTCGCCAGGGTCGAGTTCTGCCACACCGAATAGTACGCCGCCTTCTCGTTCAGCGCCCTGCCGTACCGGCTGACGTTGACGGCGCGCCGGCCGCGCCACAGGTCGTCGCGGGCGAAGTTGACGCGGTACATCCTCGGATTGCCCGGCCGGTTCCACGGGCTGCCGCGATAGCGCGTGCCGGTGTTGTAATGCACGCGTGATTCCTCGAAGACGAAGGTCGCGTCGAGCAGCTCGTTCGAGTGCAGTCGACGGCTGTTGAGCTCCCTCCACGCGTCGTCGTCGTGGATCAGCCGCGACGTCGTGCCTCTCGCCGAGAGCGTCGCGGCGTGCTGATAGACCAGCGTCCGGGCGCGCGCCGTGAACGGAAAGCGTCCGTTCTCGCCGAGGCGGTCGATGGCCTCGACCCAGTAGACGATCTTGACGTCGTTGCCGCCGGCGGGAATGACGCCGCCGTAGACGCCATCGTTCGGCGCGAGATCGTCGTGCGCGCCGTCGTCGAGGAGCTCGACCGAGGAGAAGTCTCCGTTCGGCGACCCGGTACGATAGTGCGCCCGCACCGAGTCGATGCCGTCGGCGTCACTGACCCGCGCCCTGATCGACGTCGGCTCTCCCGGGCGCGGCACCGCGGGACGATGACGGACATCGGCGATCACCGGTCCCAGGTTGTCGACCGCGCGACCGTTGCGGGCGCCGGGACTGCCGAGGTTGACCGGGCGTCGGATCCAGTGCGTGTGCTGGAACTCCGGCGACTGCCGGAAGCCGCTCACGTAGATGAGGTTCGTGCCGCGGAGCCAGCGGAGCGCGAGACGCACGCTGTACGTGCCCGAGCTCATCGTGCGCGTGTCGGCCTCGACGCGATTGGCGCGCGTGTCCCCGTCGCCGGTGGCGACGATCTTCAGGCTCGCGCGACCCTCGAAGGCGTCCTCGGTGGTCCGGCGCGACTGGATGTGGTTCCCCTCGATGCGCCAGCCGGACGTGCTCGACTCGAAGCCGCCGTTGGCGACGTGCTCCGTGGCGCCGCGGCGGAGCTCGATGGCGTCGACCAGCACCTCCGCCGGTCCGAGCATGCGCAGCTGGAGCTCCGACTCCTGCTGCTGCGTGTAGCGCGCCGTGTACTCGACCACCTCCCACTCGGATTTCGTCGACTCGTCGCTCGCGTCCCAGGCGGCGGCGAACTCGTTGTCCTGACGCGGGTCGAGGAGCTCGAGGCTGGAGCCCCCGCCGTCGGCCCAGCGCGACCATTGCCCGCCGTCGCGGTAGCGGACCTGATCGACGATGTTGCCGAGCGAGTCGACGACGCGGACGAGCTCGCCGGAATCGTCGAGCGCGCCCTCGTAGGGTCCATGCACGCCGCCGATGCCGTGCGCCGCCTCGAGCGCGGCAGGATCCCGCGCGACGACGACGAAGCCCCTCGCCGGGATGGTCGTCCCCGCCGGAAACGTGTACCGCACTCCGCGGCTGAAGCGCCAGCCGCCGATGTCGAGCGGCTCGGCGCCGCGGTTGTGCAGCTCGATGAACTCGAGCGCCTCGCTGCCCGGAGGCGGATGGTACATCAGCTCGTTGATGACGAGATCGCTCTCGAGCCGCACGTCGTTCGGCGCCGCCGGCGTCGGCGCGCGCGTGACCGAGAAGCGGGATCCCCCGTCCGGATGGCGGGCGTCGCTCGTCCCGGCAAGCGTCTGATCGTCGGCCGGGGGCATCTCGAAGACCTGCGCGTCGACGATCTCCGAGAGGTCGGGAAGCGAGAAGTAGAAGGCGAGGTCGCCGCCGGTGAACCGCAGCCCGGTTTCCGCCTCGGTGAAGACGACATGGCCACGGGGCGGGATCACGGTGCCCTGCGGCACGGTCCAGCGATCGAGGGCGTTGCGGTCGTCGCTGAGGTGGAAGCCCGAGATGTCGGCGTCCCGCGAGCCGCCGTTGAAGAGCTCGAGCCAGCGCTCGCCGGCGTCAGTGCGGAAGAAGCACTCGTTGATCACCACCGCGGACGAGGAGCCGCCCACCGGCTCGATCTGCTTTCTCGACACCAGCCGCGGGATGAAGCTCGCGTCCGAGCTCGTCAGGGTGTTGTTGTGGATCTCGACGGCGAGGACGTTGGTGCCGACTCGGAGCCGATCCCTCCGCAGCGAGAAGGCCTCGGCCGCGCCGGCCTCGTGCAGCTCGGCGGCGGTGGTGTACGTCACGGGACTGCCCGCGGCGCCCATCGCGCCCCGCGCGAACTCCCGGCCGTTGATCCAGGCGACGAACCCGTCGTCGTAGTCGATCTCGAAGTCGAGCGTCGCGGCGAGGGACTCGATCTGCTCGGCGGTGAGCTCGAAGGTCTTGCGCGCCGCGAAGGACCAGAAACTGCCCGACATCGAATCGAGCACCGTGCGATCGTCCCCGTCGCCGTACCCGATCCCCGTGCGCCCGGCCCGCCAGCCGGCGTCGTTGAAGCCCACGTCGCGCCAGCCGGCCGGGAACGGCGCGGTGCCCTCGCGGTAACGCCAGGTCTCGTCATCCTCGATGAGGACGGTCGTGCGCACCGTCGGATCGTCCGAGCTAGGCGCTCCCGGCGTGCCGCCGCGGATGACGCTGCGCGCCCAGTTGTCGTTGTCATCGGGATCGAGAAACGGATCGAGCAGCACGAGGCTGTGCCCGGTGCCGTCGGCTGCCTGGGGCCACTGATCGCGGTCCGAGTACCTGAAGCTGACGATCGGACCGCCGCCGAAGATGTTGAGCTCGATGCGCTCGCCGTTGTTGTCGAGGCGTCCGGTGAAGTCGCCCACGGTGTTGGTGATGCCGTAGCGCTCGCGCACCGCCTGCTCATCGGCGCAGACGACGACAAACGAGCGCCCCTCGAGAAAGAAACGCGGCGGAAACTTGAAGTCGATGCCGTTGGAGAAGTACCAGCCCGAGAGGTCCTCGACGACGGGCTCCTCGTTGTAGATCTCGATCCACTCGAGGCTGCGCCCGCCGACCCCCTCCTCGTCGGCCGCCGCCGGGTGGTACATCACCTCCGTGATGGTGATCGCATCGGCGCGGCCCGACGCGCAGAGCGCCAGCGCCAGCGCCGCGAGCACGCCGAAGGCGTGCCGTCGGAGTCTCGGGATCCCGATCATCGACGGATCGCGACGCTCAATGGTCGTTGCGTGCATGCTCCTCCCCCGCCCCTCACGCTCCCCGGAGAGGCGAGGTGCCATGATACGCGCCCTCTGTACGTGTCGCCAGCACGACGGTCCCGGTTTCTCCAGCGCTGCGATCGGCCGGAAAACCGTACACATGTCACCCGGCCTCGACGATACTCTCCGCCATATCGCCCGTCGTCGCCTCGCGCGAGGACGAAGAGTCACTCGGACAGCCGCACCACTCGGAATCGCGCCCCACTCTTCAGGGAGGGAACGGATGGAGCATCGGACGAGGAGACGCGTCGCGGTGATCCTCGCGGTTGTCTTCCTGGCGGCGATCGCGCTCGGGGCCGGTCCGGGGATCTGGCTCGTCAACCGTCCGCAGGTGGTCACGCTGCCCGGCGGGCTGTCGCTGCCGCTTCTCTACGCGTGGGGGCTGCTCTGGTACGCCGTCGAGGCGGCGTGCGTGGTGCTCGCGTACGTCCTCGTCTGGCGCTCCTCCGGAGACGACCTCTGGCGCTCCTCCGGAGACGACGCCGTCTGGCGCTCCTCCGGAGACGACGCCGTCTGGCGCTCCTCCGGAGACGACGCCGTCTGGCGCTCCTCCGGAGACGACGGCGAGAGGACGTGATGGACGGGGTGCCGCTCATCGTCCTCGCGGTCTACCTCGGCGTACTGCTCCTGCTCGGCGTCGTCGGCTATCTGCGCAGCCGCGCCGGCGAGGAGGACTACTACCTCGCCGGCCGTTCGCAGGGCTGGATCGTCACGTCCCTGACCATCATGGCGACCTTCTTCAGCTCCTTCGCGCTCCTCGGCGCGCCGGGGAAGGTCTACAGCGAGGGCGTCGTGTTCGCGCTCTTCGCGCTCAACGTGCCGCTCTCCGGCGCGTGCGTGTGGATCTTCGGACGCGGCATCGCGAGGGAGGGAAGGCGGCGCGGACACGTGACGCCGGGCGACATGCTCGCGGCGCACTACGGCAGCGATTTCCTCCGCGTGGTGACCAGCCTGACGTGCCTCCTCTACGTCGTCCCCTACGTCGTCATGCAGATCCAGGCCGGCGGGCTGCTCTTCGAGACGCTCGTTCGCGAGCCGCTCCTCGTCGACGACTCGGGCGCGCCGCTCATCGGCAACTTCACCGTCGGCGCCGTGCTGCTGGCGTCGATCACCACCGTGTACGTCATGGTCGGCGGCATGCGGAGCGTCGCGTGGACGGACGTCCTCCAGGGCGTCATCCTCACCGCCGGCATGCTGATCGCCGGCGCCGTCGTGGTCGTCGTCGTCGGGCCGGCGGAGTTCTCGCGGCGCGTCGGCGAGATCCCCGAGCCCTGGATGACGGCGCCCGGACCCTCCGGCGTCTTCACGCCGTTGATGCTCCTCTCGATCTGTCTCTTCGCCTCCACGGGCACCATGGTGAGCCCTGCGCAGTGGATGCGCTTCTACGCGGCGCGGTCGGAGGAGACGCTGCGCCGCAGCGCGCTGATCTTCGCCATCGTGCTGACGGCGTGCTTCCTCTTCGGTGTCATGCTCGCCGGGCTCGGAGGACACATCCTCTACCCGCCCTCGATCAACGAGGCGGGCAACTTCGTCCCGCACCCGGATGTCGGGCGGGCCGACAGCATCCTCGTCGTTATCCTCGATCGCGAGCTGCCGCGCGTCTGGCCGATCCTCGGCGTCTGGGTGGCGTCCATCGTGTCGATGGCGATCGCCGCCGCGAGCATGTCGACGGCCGACAGCAACCTCCACGCGCTGAGCGCCGTGCTGACGCGCGACGTCTACGACAGGTACATCCGCCCGCAAGCCGGCCCGCGCGAGCGCACGCTGGTCGGCCGGGCGGTCATCCTCGCCGCGACCGTGCTGGCGCTCGTGCTCGTGATCGGAGGGCGGACCGATCCCGGTGTCGATCCGGCGGGGACGTTCCTGGCGCGCTCGCTCGGGATGATCGCGGACATCGGCCTGCTGGCGATCTCGTTCAGCATGCAGCTCCTTCCGGCGGCCGTCGACTGCCTCTGGCTGCGCCGCGGGACCGCGGTGGGGATCTCCGCGGGGATACTGACGGGCCACGCCGTCACGGTCGTGGCGCGACAGACGGGCCTCGGCGGCGTCCTGGAGGGGGTCTGGGGGCTGGCCGCGAACGTCGCCGTCGCCGCCGCTCTCGGCTGGATGCTGACCCGAGGAAGCCGCCGGCGCCGACCTGGCGAGTGACCATTCCCTGGACACCCCCACCGCGATTCCGGACTCCCGGACGTCGCCGTCAGGCGGTACTTCAATGGTCGCAGGAGCCCGGGGACGGGCACTCTTCTTGCTCCGGGGCTCCTACCATGCGAGCACACAGAAACACGCAGGCCGGCTTCACCCTGGTCGAGCTCACCATCGTCATGGCGATCATCGCCACCGTCACCTCGATGGCCCTCCCGAACATCCGCCTCGCCCGCAAGACGGCGAACGAGATCTCGGCGATCGCCTCGCTGCGGACGATCCTCACCGTCAACGAGCAGTTCCGGCTGCGCTTCTCGGGCTATGCCAGCGACCTCGCCGAGCTGCAGTCGACCCGGCACCTCGACCGCATCCTCGGATCCGGCAGGAAGTCGGGCTACCGCTTCTCCTACCAGGCCCGCCGCCACACCTGGAGTTGCTCCGCCGACCCGGTGAACCCCGGCGTCACGGGCGACCGGCACTTCTTCGTCGATCAGAGCGGCGTCATCTACGTCAACGCCCACGCGGCGGCCAGCGACCGCGACACGCCGATCGACTGAGCCCGTCTCGCCTTTTCGCGCCGGCGGCAAACGACTATAGTATCGGTTCGGACCGGAGAACCGCCGCCGACACGGAGCCCCGGACGGGTCGATGATCGACAAGTCGCCACCCACGCAGACCGGCGAGGGAGATTCGCTCGGGGTGCGCCGGCTCCACTACTCCTTCGCGCACGTCGTCGTCCGCGACCTCTTCTTCGAGAACCCCGCCGCGTTCCTCGCCATGTTCCGCGCGCAGAAGGCCGACGCCTTCCTGCGCCACGTCTGGGACGAGATCAGCCGGCACGTCGACGAGGACGACCGCTTCGCCTGCGACGGCCTTTCGTGCTCGTTCCGCGGCGGCGAGGGCGGCATGCACGCGGGCGTCGCGAGGATGCCCGAGGCGACGCACAGCGCGGAGGCGATCCTCGTCGCCGGCGTCGTGCGTCCCAGGCGCCGCCGTTTCGTCTTCTTCCGCTCGCCCCCGCAGGCCCGTTACTTCACCCTCGAACGTGGCTTCAACCTCGATGACGGCTCGCGGCAGGCGGTGCTCTGCGAGTGGCGCGCCAGGAACCACGTCAATTACGGCGAGGTCTCCGGCGAGAGTGAGGACGAGTGCCTCGACGCCATCCGCGGCGTCCTCGCCGGCACCCGCCGAGCCCGCGGAGCGACGGTGCGACGACGGTCACGACCGTGATTAGGGACGGGAACGGGAACTCCGATCCCCGGGCCGAAAACCTCACGCCCCACACTCTCTCGACGCACGACACCCGAGCCCATCCTCCGTCGGGTCGTCCCCACACGTCGCCGCTGGCGGTGGGTTGCCGTGACCACCTTAGAAGGGCTCGCGAGCGAGCCCGGGATCCGGGTCCGAGTCCGCAGCCGCCGCGGTCCCCGCCGTGGTGACCGCGACGGGCACGACGGCGCCATCGAGTCGCGCGGAGAGCGACCAGCCGGAGACGCCGGAGGCCGGATCGTCACCGCCGTCGGTGACGATGGCGACGAAGAGCTCGACCGATCCCGTCCCGCCTTCACCCGGAAGCTCGCCGACGACCACAGCGTCGTCGTGCGCGCTGGCCGTGAGCACTCCCGCGTCGAGGAGCGGGCTGACGTGGCCAGGACCCGGGAGCGTGCGCTCCTGGACGATGACGCGCAGCGGCGGGCAGCGATCGGTGCACTCGTCGGGAAAACCATCGCGATCGGCGTCGAGGCTGATCGGCGGGCGTGTCGAGTTGAACGCGAGCGCCGCGCCCCCCCGGCACGCGACGGCGACGTCGGGGAGACGGTCATCGTCAAGTTGGCGGATCGCCGCGGCGAGCGGTCCGGGACCGACATCCTCGAGCCCGGCGAGCGCCAGTCGGCCACGGCCGTCATTCCAGAGCACGCCGACGCGATCCGAGCCCGGAAGCGTCGCGAGCACATCGAGATCACCGTCGCGATCGAGGTCCGCCGCGTTGACCGACGAGGCCATCGCGCGGAGCGCCGGCCCCTCGATGCGCCGGAAGCGACGATCGCCGAGGTTCTCGAGGACGTCGACCCGATCACCGGCCACGACGAGGTCCGTCCACCGGTCGCCGGTGACCTCCGCCGCGACCAGAGCCGCGAGCGCTCCGTCGAGCGCGACGTCCACGCGATCGCGGTCGGCGCGTCGCACCGCGCCGGCGAAGAGCACCGTGAGGCTCGCGCCCTTCAGCACGACGATGTCGGGACGTCGGTCGCGATCGAGCGATGCCACGACGACTCTCCGCGGCGCCTCGCCGAGGTCGTACGTCGCCGCGACCTCGAACGCGAAACCGCCGAGGTGCCGCAGGACCGTGACCGCGCCGCCGTCACCATCGGCGAGCACGAGGTCGCGTCCGGTGGTCCCGTCGACGAGCCCGCCCATCGCCAGCGACACGGGGGCGATCGGCGCGACGTCGATCGACTCGGGCGCAGCGAATCGCCCGCCGCGATTGTCGAGCGCGACCAGCGAGCGGGACGCGCTGCTGGCGGCGATCAGGTCGAGGTGGCGGTCGTCCCCGAAGCCGAAGACCACGAGGTCATCGGGCGCTGCCTGTGGCATATTAGTCAGAGCCCGCCGGCCAGTGCTCGTCGAGCGCCGCGAGCACCCCCTCGATGTCGTCGAGCACAGCGCTCGTCTCGCCCCCGGCGAGACGAAAACGCCCGCCGTACGCGCTGACGAAATCGCGCCCGGACATTCCAGAGTACGCGCCGCGGTAATCGTTCGCCAGCAACTGACCGAACGCACGCGCGACCACGCGCCCGAGCACCCTGAGGGTCGATTCCGTCGCGTGCCGCTTCACCCAGGGAGCCCAGTCCGGCGACGATCTCGTGCCGAGCCCGGCGAGCGCGATGACATCCTCGACCGCGACGCGAGGCCTGCCCTCGCGCGCCGCTCTCCGGCAGAGGTCGTGGAGCCGCTCGACGCCGTGCTCCGAGACGATCGATCGGACGATCAGATAGCCGAAGCCGTAGGCCGCGCGCACGACGCCCCAGCTGCCGCGATCGTGCAGGTCGGCGGTCGTCAGCTCGTACGCCGTCTCGAGGTCGAACCGGTCCTCGGAGTCGATCGCCAGTGTCACGGATGTCGGTGGCGGTGTCTCACCGTCGCCGGCCGCCCCATCGAAGAATACCTCGACGACGACTCCGACCGAGAGCGCCACGATGGCGACGTGCCACGGTGCCACCTCCTCCACATAAGCCGGCTCGAGTTCCGCGGCGATCGTCTCGCAGAGTCCCTCGTTCAGGAGCGGCGGCAGCGTCGACCACGACGGCCCCGCCAGCGCGTGCACGAGCTCGTGCGCGAGGACGTGGTCGTCGCTGATCGAGCGCAGCCCCACGTGAATGCGCGCCCGGGCCGTCCGGCCGTCGCGGCCGACGTCGCGGACGGTGTACGCCTCGGCGTTGCCTGCCTGCAAATCGGACTCGACGCGAACCTCGAGCTCGGGGACCACGGTGCCGGGAAGGATCCGCCGGATGCCGTCGATCAATCGCTCGGTGCGCGCCGACACGTCCGCGGCGATCCCGCTCGTCGGGGCGCGCACGGTCGCATGCTCGCCATCCACGCGAGCCGGCGGCAGCACGGCGCAGCCCGCGGCAGGCAGGACCATCAGGGCAAGGCGAATGGGATTCACAACCAGGATTTTACGCCGCACGGGACGCGGCGACGACCTCTCGCCCCGGAGAGCTCCGTCGGGTGGTCCGTTGATCGGGCGGGCGGGAATCGGTACGATTCAGACGGCGTGGGTTGGGACCCCGAACCTCGAATGGAACTCATGGACGACGCGAGACCAGACCGACAGTTGATCCGCATCAAGTCCGATTACCTCGGCGCCGGCTCGTACGCGGTGGCGCCCGATGCGAATCTGGTGTACGTCAACACCGACTACGGCGTGCAGGCGCTCGACCTCGAGGAGCAGGAGCGGTGGCGGGTGGATCTGATCGAGCGCTGCCTCGGCGTCACGCGCAGGCCGGAAGGCGAGCTGCTCGCGAGCACCGTGCACGCGCTGCATCGCATCGATCCGGACGGGCAAGTCATCGACACGCGCCCGACGCGCCACACGATCACGCGGGCGCCGATAGCGTGGCGCGACGGCACGCTGCTGGTCACCAAGACCCGCATCTATCTGCTCGACCGCGACGGGGAAGTCGCCTGGCGCCTCCGGCTGCGGGAGTCGCTCGGCGAAAGCGTCAAGGACGTGTTCACCATCGACGTCCTTCCCGGACCGCGGTGCGTCGTGGCGGCGGCGGTCGATCACGACACCGGCGTCGGCCGCGTCATCGTGCTCGATGAGGACGGCAAGATCCGCTGGCAGAGCGAGCCCGGACCGGTGACGGAGATCTTCGCCGCCTCCGGCGACGAGTTCGTCTACACGCTCTCCGGGTACGGTCGCTTCGAGTCGTACCGCGCCAACACCTCCGGCGAGATCCGCTGGAAGCGACAGCTCGGCGGCCCGGGCGTGCGGCTTCCGCGGGACCGCATCGCGATGCTGATCGGCAACAACGAGGCGCCGACCTGGGACGACTGGGAGCTGCGGATCACCGACGCCGAGGGGGACGCCGTCGAGAAGGCGCGCGCGAGGGGCCGGTCCGCGCACCCGCCGGTGATCGGCAGCGACGGCGCCCTCTACTTCTCGGGCTTCGTGCGCCCTTTCGACCCTGCCGAGAGTCGCGTCGACTACACAAGCTTCGTGCGCCAGCCGCGCTTCGTGGCCTACGACCACCTCTGGAACCGTCCGGCGCGGCCGGAGTTCAACGTCTACTACTTCCGGTACGAGCCCGGCGGCGACCTCGAGCTGCTCCACGAGGACACCGACTCGCTGGCGCTCGGGCCGACGATCGCCGGCGGTGACCACGTCTTCTTCTCGCACGGCCGCGATCTCCTCGCGCTGCGGGTTGGAGACTGACCGGAACCAGACGTGAAGACGCGTCGCACCGAGGTCGCGGTGATCGGGGCGGGGACCGCCGGACTGAACGCTCGTCGGGCGGCGGAGCGGTGCGGCGTCGAGGCGTTGCTCATCGAGGCCGGACCGTACGGCACCACATGCGCGCGCGTCGGGTGCATGCCGTCCAAGCTCCTGATCGCGGCGGCCGACGCGGCGCATGCCGTCTCGCGAGCCGGTGACTTCGGGGTGCGAGTCCGCGGAGAGCCCCAGATCGACGGACGAGCCGTCCTCGACCGCGTCCGGCGCGAGCGCGATCGATTCGTATCGTTCGTCGTCGACTCCGTCGAGCGCATCCCGGAATCGCTCCGCGTGCAGGGACGCGCTCGATTCGTCGGGCCGGCGAGCCTCGTGGTCGGCGACGAGCTCCGCATCGACGCCCGCGCCGTGGTCGTCGCCACCGGGTCAGTTCCGCGTGTGCCGCCGGAGCTCCGCGACGTTCCGGGCGTGCTCGTCTCGGACGATATCTTCGAGTTCGACGAGCTGCCCGGCTCGATCGCCGTGATCGGGACCGGCGTCATCGCGCTCGAGCTCGGCCAGGCGCTGCACCGTCTCGGTGTGCGCACCGCGATCTTCGGCCACTCGGATCGCCTCGGCCCGTTGACCGACCCGGCCGTGAGGGATTCCGCGCGGGAAGTCCTCGGGGCGGAACTGACGCTGCGGCTCGGGGCCGAGATCGAGGTGACGCGGCTCGGGCAGGACGGTCTACGGGTGCGCTGGCGATCCGGGAACGGCGACAGCGGCGAGGAGACGTTCGACCGGATCCTGGTCGCCACCGGACGCGTCCCGCGCCTCGACGGACTCGATCTCGAACGGGCGGGAATCGAGCTCGACGCGCGCGGCGTGCCCCGAGTCGATCCACGGACGTTGCAGGCGGGCGACACGCCGGTGTTCGTCGCCGGCGACGCCAACGCCGAGCGGCCCGTGCTCCACGAGGCCGCGGAGGAGGGGCGCATCGCGGGAACGAACGCGGCCCGGTTCCCGGAGACGCTGGCGGCGCCGCGCCGCACGCCGCTTTCGATCGTCTTCACGCGGCCGGAGATGGCGATCGTCGGCGAGCCGCTGGGGAACCTCGATTCCGAGGCCGTCGAATTCGGGAGCGTCGACTACACCGACCAGGGCCGGGCGCGCGTCATGGGAGAGAACGCCGGGTGCGTGCGCATCGCCGCGCGTCGTGAGTGCGGCACGATCCTCGGCGCCGAGATGTTCGGTCCGCGAGTGGAGCACACGGCGCACCTCCTCGCGTGGGCCATCGAGGCGCGCCAGACCGTCCAGAGGGCTCTCGACAACCCGGTCTATCATCCGGTCGTCGAGGAGGGGATTGTCACCGCTCTCCACGATCTCTCATCCCGCCTGCGACTGCGCCCACCGCCGCGGCCGCACGACCTCGACTGCCCTCCGGGTAGCTGACGACGTGGCCATCCAGGAGATCCCTCCCGTGCCCGTGTCCGATGGGCTGGTCGAGTCCGCCGGCGGGATCCGTCCTCGGAATCGGTCATCGGAATCGGATCTCGGTGTCGGAATCGGAATCGGAATCGGATCCCGGACTCCCGAACCCCGGGCGCATCATCTCCACCCGGAAACGACCGGAACCTCGCGGTCGTCCGCGGCGTTCATGGTAGGATCGAGCGTTCTTCGACTCTCCGCGCTCTCCGCGGCATCGATCAGAAATGCACGTCACTGCTCAGAAAGGAGCCCCACCGTGAAGCTCGTCATCGCATCGCTCTCCGTCCTCGGGCTGGCAACCGTGGCCGCGTTCGCCGTGACCCCCGTCAGTCCGGCGACCACCCTGGCGCCGCGGTTCAGCGTCGATCCGGTCCACTCGTCGCTCGTCTTCAAGGTGCGCTACGCGGGCGTCACCGACTTCCACGGGCGGTTCAACGAGTTCTCCGGGTTCTTTTCGGTCGACGGGAAGGACCCCGAGAGCGCGCACTTCGACATCACCGTCAAGGCCGAGAGCGTGGACACGGGCAACTCGCGCCGCGACGGCCACCTGAAGAGCCCGGACTTCTTCAGCGCCAAGCAGTTCCCCGAGATGACCTTCAAGAGCACATCGGTGAAGGCGGTGCGCAAGGGCGACCAGCCCGAGCTCGAGGTCACCGGCGACCTGACTCTGCGCGGCGTCACCAAGAAGGTCACGGCGAAGGTGCGCCACGGCGGAGTGGTCGCCGATCCGCGGGCCGGAACCCGCGCCGGGTTCGACGGCACGCTGACGATCAGCCGCAAGGAGTTCGGCGTCTCGTACGGCGAGGGCGTGCTCGGCGACGAGGTCACCATCACGATGGGGCTCACCGGCACGGTCCGGTCGGAGAAGTAGCGTGCTCGACGCGACCGACGTGGCGCTGCTCGCCACGGCTCTGGTGATCGCGCTCGCTCCCGCGATCGTCCTGGTGCGACGGCGGAGAGAGGCCGAGGAGGCGGATCGCCCGGCGCGGTCGGTCGAGGTGGCGGCCACGCTGTCGGTCGGCGGTGGCTTTTTGCTCGCCCACGCGGGACTGGTCGGCCTGCCGTCCTGGGGCGCGTGGGAGCACCAGCCGGCGTGGGTCGCGATTGCCGCGACGACCGCGGCGCTCCCGTTCGCGCTCGTGAAGCCGGGCTGCTCCTGGGGTCGCGCCGTCACTGCGGCGACGATCGCGGCGGTGATCGGCTGGCTGGTGATCGTGCCGGCGATCGGCTCGGAGTGGCAGGAGACGTCAGCCGGTGTCGGCTGGCTGCTCGTCCTCGCGCTCGCGTCGGCGGTCGTGCTCGACTCCACCGCCCGGCTCGCCGCGACGACGCCGGGCGCGATCGTGCCCGTCATCCTCGCGCTCACCGCGGCGGGATCGGCCGCGCTCTGTCTCGCCTCCCACTACGCGAAGTTCGCGCTGTCGAGCTTCGCCGTCGCCATGCTGATCGTGCCCGCCGGCGCCGTACTGCTCTTCCGGCGCCGCGCGTTCATCGGACAGGGGGCCGTGCTCGTGGCCAACGCGCTGCTCCTCGCGTTGCTCCTCGGGGGGTTCCTGCACTCGCTCGCCGACGACCGCGTCGCCGCGCCGTGGTTTCTCCTCGCCGGCGGCGCGCCGCTCTTCGCGCGTCTCGTCGACATCGGCGGCGGCCAGCGCTCGCTGATGACCGACGTGCTGCGCATCGCGGCCACGGCCGCGGCGGTGGGTGTCGCGGTGATCGGCGCGCTGGCGGGAGGCGCTCCCCCAGCGGCGGACGATGGCGGTGCTTCGGGGTGGGATTACTGAGCGACGCCGAGCCCGGTCGAGGCGTCAGTGCTGCGCCTGCTGACGCGCCAGGAGCGCCGCGCCGCGGCAGCCGGCCCAGTCCTGGTCGCCGGTAAAGTCGATGACGACGTCCGCCGCCGCGCCCGGGAAGGCCTCGGCCCGGAAGACCTCGCCGACGCGACCGACGAAGCGCTCGCGGAACTCGGGCGAGCTCTCGGTGAGTCCGCCGCCGATCAGCAGGATGTGCGGGTCGAAGCAGTTCGCGAGCTGCACGAAGAGCAGACCGAGCGCCAGCGCCTGACGATCGAAGAGCTCGAGCGCGAGCTCGTCTCCCTTCTGGGCGCGCGCCAGGAGCGTCGCCGCCCGATCGCGTCCCCTGTCCTCCGTCGCGTGGAGCTCGTGGTCGCGCCACCGCTCGAGCGTGAGCGCCCGACGGAGGTGGTTGTCCAGCGCCGCGAGGCTGACGTACGCCTCGGCGCACGCCTCCTTGCCGCAGCCGCAGACCGGCACGAAGTCCGGCTCGATCGGATCGCGGAGCCGGTGGGTGGGCAGCCGGATGTGGCCGAACTCCGCGCCGTAGCCGCGGGCGCCGGTGAGCACGGTGCCGCCGCTGACGAGCGCCCCGCCGAGCCCGGTGCCGAGGATCGCGGCCCCGAGGATGCGCGAGGAGTCGTCGCCGTAGAGCCGGAAGTACTCCCAGAACGCCGCGGCGTTGCCGTCGTTGGCGTAGGTCACGGGACGACCGATCGATTCCTCGAGCGCCCCCCGCACGGGGAAGTTCTCCCACTCGGGATGCCGCAGGTTCGGCGAACGGCTGAGCACGCCGTCGAGCGTCGCGGGTCCGGGCGTGTCGAGCCCCACGCCGGCGACGTCGTCCCAGCCCACACCGGCCAGCTCGAGCGCCTGGTTCGCGGCGACCACGAGCTGCTCGATCGTCCGGCGCGGCCCGTCGTTGGCGAGGCTGAGCACCTTGTCGAACCCGCCCACCAGGACCTCACCGTCCGCGGTGATCACCGTTCCCTTGATGTCGGTGCCGCCCATGTCCAGCCCGATGAAATGACTCGCGACCATGCTGTCTCCCCGATTCGAGTGTCCCGCGCCAGGCGCAGTATCGTATCGCGAGAGGGGAGATGGTTTCAAAGGTGCGGCAAGGTGGCCTGCGGGTTCGGGGTTGCTGGCGCCCGCGGTCGTCCTCGTCCTCGTCCTCGTCCTCGTCCTCGTTCCCGGACCCGGACCCGGTCCCGGTCCCGGTCCCGGACCCGAAAGCCATCGTGGTCGGCAAGCCAGACGACTTCGGGGCCGGGCCGTCGGGGCCGGGCGCCGGGACTCGGCGCCGGATTCGATGCCGATTCGAGGCCGAGATCGGAGACCGAGATCAGAGATCAGAGATCAGCGGTCAGCGGTCAGAGGCAGAGATCGGAGACCGATGCCGACCCCGATACCGACTCCGACACCGATGCCGATGCCGATGCCGACTCCGATGCCGACTCCGACACCGATTCCGATTCCGATTCCGATTCCGCTTGGGAAGTCCAGGTCATTCTCGATCTGCGTCAATCTGCGTAATCTGCGTTCCCGTCCTCGTAGCCAGTCGGCCCGCGGTCGCTCACTCCCCTTCCGGATACACCAGGTCCGCGTCCAGGCCGTCGCCTCCCTCGGCGCCGTCCGCGCCGAGGCTCCTGGCCGTCGGGTGGCCGTTGCTGAGCTCGTAGAGGTACGGGTTTCCCCAGGGGTCGTCGTACAGCTCGATGACGCCGGCGCGGCGACCGTCCTCGTCGACGCGGGCGCGCAGCTCGTCGAGGGTTTCCGGATACGAGCCCTCTCTGAGGTACTGGATCTCGGCGGCCTCGACGATCGCCCGGATGTCGTGGCACGCCTTGATCAGCCTGGCCTCGTCGCCCGGAGCGATGAGGCGGTAGGACACGAACGTCGCGAGGATGCCGATGATCGTGATGACGACGATCAGCTCGAGCAGCGTGAAGGCCGCGCGCCGGTGCGAGGTGGTAATCGGGAGGTGCATGGCGCCCTCCTGGAGAGGTGTCCGGGCGGCGAGCCCGAGGTGCCGCCGCATCGTAATCTTTGAGAGCAACCGCCGTGCCGTCGTCGTAAGCGCTTCGACGGTGAGACCCGCGCCGGGGAGGCCTGTCGGGATGTGTGGCTCTGGTGTTTCCGATCGAGACACGGGACGCGTCGGGCTCGGTTCTCGGACTCGGTCATCGGGGTCGGTCATCGGAATTCGGTCATCGGCATCGGAATCGGAATCGGAGTCGGTATCGGCCATCGGTATCGGAGTCGGTCATCGGACTCCGTAACCAGAGCCCCGGGAACGGGTACGGGGACGGGGACGGGTACGGTTGTGTTCACGGCCGTCCGGCGATATCTTCGACAGGCGTCGAATCGATCGGGTTTTCAGGGTTTCACGAGCACCCCACAACGCCATGAGCCGCACCGCCACCGTTTCGCTGATCGTCCTCCTCCTCTCATGCGCCATCACCGACCGTGTCGCCGGCCGGGAGGACGGATCGCCGGCCGCAGAGCGGCCGAACGTCGTCATCATCTTCACGGACGACCAGGGCTACCGTGACGTCGGCGCGTTCGGCGCCACCGAGTTCGAGACGCCGAACCTCGATCGCATGGCGCGGGAGGGGATGCGCTTCACGGACTTCTACGTCGCGGCGCCGGTGTGCTCGCCCTCTCGCGCGGCGCTGCTGACCGGCTGCTATCCGCCGCGAGTCGGCATCACGGGTGTCCTCTTCCCCCGTCACCGCATCGGCCTCGACCCATCGACGGTGACGATCGCCGACCTGCTCCGGGGACGCGGCTACGCGACGGCGTGCGTCGGAAAGTGGCACCTCGGTCACCATCCCGCGTTCCTGCCGACGCGTCACGGTTTCGATCGCTACTTCGGCGTCCCGTATTCGAACGACATGGACCCGGTCAAGGGAGGCGACCGCAACCTCGACCGCGCCTGGGAGAAGAACAGCCATGCCGGCTGGAACGTCCCGCTGATGCGCGACGAGACGATCATCGAGCGCCCGGCGGACCAGCGGACGCTGACGCAGCGTTACACGGGCGAGGCGATCCGGTTCATCCGCGAGAATCGAGACCGCCCCTTCTTCCTCTACCTCGCGCACACCATGCCGCACATCCCGCTCTTCGTCGCGGATCGCTTCCGCGGCGCGTCCGGCGCGGGACCGTACGGTGACACGATCGAGGAGATCGACTGGTCGACCGGCGAGATCCTCGCCGCCATCCGCGACGCGGGGCTCGACGAGCGCACCCTGGTCGTATTCACGAGCGACAACGGCCCGTGGCTCGGCAAGGGACGACGACACGCCGGCTCCGCGCTGCCGCTGCGCTCGGGCAAGTTCACCGTGTACGAGGGCGGCATGCGCGTCCCGTGCATCATGCGCTGGCCGGGAAGGATTCCCGCCGGTCGGGAGTGCCGGGAGCTGGCCGCGACGATCGACCTGCTGCCGACGATCGCGCGTCTCGCCGGCGCGCGGATTCCCGATGACAGCGTGATCGACGGCAAGGACATCTGGCCGCTGATGGCCGGAGCCGACGGCGCCACGACGCCGCACGAGGCGTACTTCTTCTATCGCGGAGACAGGCTCCGCGCCGTGCGCAGCGGCGACTGGAAGCTGCACCTCGCGGGGCGCGACGGCGGCAGGGCGAAGCAGAAGCGGAAGCGCGCCGGCGCGGCGGCGGAGCTCTACGACCTCGGCGAGGACATCGGCGAGACCCGCAACCTCGCGTCGAGCGAGCCCGGCGTCGTGCGGCGGCTGACGGCACTGGCGCTCGGCTTCCACGCCGCGCTCGCCGCGGGCGCGCGCCCGCCGGGGAAGATCGACCGCGAGGGCCCCTTCCAGGCGAACGGCTTCAAGGTCGGAGAGGTCACCGACACGACGGCGGTCGTCTGGACGCGCCTGACGCGCCGCCCCGAGCGCAACCCGCCCGACGGCCCGATGGTCAACGTGATCATGGAGGAGCCGGAGAAGGACGGCGAGAAGAAGAGCGGGTCGCGTCGCCGGAAGGTCATCGGCGTCGAGTATCCCGACGGCGCGACGGTCGCCGATATCCGCGACGCGGCGCCCGGTGTCGACGGTTTCGTGCGGGTTCTCTACCGCGCCCCCGGCGCCGACGCATGGCTGCGGACCGCGTGGCACCGCGTCGATCCGGAGCGCGATTTCATCCGCCAGATCACGCTGCGCGGCCTCCGCCCCGGCACGCGGTACGAGCTCCGCGTCGAGAGCTCGCACGATGGCGAGGCCGCGACCGGGCAGACGATCGACGGCCGATTCAGCACGGCGCCGGCGCCCGCCGACGCGGACCGCGTCGTGTTCACGGTGAGCACCGGCCAGGCCTACGGGGACCGCGACGGGCCGCACGGATACGACATCTACCCCTCGATGCTCGAGCTCGACCCGCACTTCTTCGTGCACACCGGCGACATCGTCTACTACGACAGGCTCGCCAAGACGCCGGCACTCGCGCGGTACCACTGGCAGCGAACGTACGGCCTGCCGACCAACGTGGAGTTCCACCGTCGGGTGGCGAGCTACTTCATCAAGGACGATCACGACGTCTGGTTGAACGACTGCTGGCCCTCGCAGAAGACCGACTTCATGTATCAGTTCACCTTCGCCCAGGGCCAGGCGATCTTTCGCGAGCAGGTGCCGATGGGCGAGCGCACCTACCGCACGCGGCGATGGGGGCGCGACCTCCAGGTGTGGCTGGTCGAGGGGCGCGACTTCCGCAGCGCGAACACCGATCCGGACGGCCCGGAGAAGACCATCTGGGGGGAGGAGCAGAAGGCGTGGTTCAAGCGGACGGTCTCCGCGTCGAACGCGAGCTTCCGCGTGCTGATCAGCCCGACGCCGATCGTCGGGCCGGACCGCACGAACAAGAACGACAACCATTCCAACGCCGGGTTCAAGCACGAGGGGGACGAGCTGCGGCGTTTCCTCGCGAGCGAGGGCGTGTACGTGATCTGCGGCGACCGCCACTGGCAGTACGCGTCGGTCGACCCCGCGACCGGCGTGCGCGAGTACTCGTGCGGTCCGGCGAGCGACTCGCACGCCGGCGGCTGGAGGCAGAGCGACTTCCGGCGGGAGATCCACCGCTACCTGAACGTCACCGGCGGCTTCCTGTCGGCGACCGTCGAGCGTGTCGACGACGTCCCGCGGATGACGGTGCGCTACCACGACAGCCGCGGCCGGACGCTGTTCGAGGACGTGCGCCTGGCGGGCTCCGACGTTCCCCCCGCCGAGGTCGTGATCGGCGCAGGGGACGACGACGCGGCGACACCCAGTCCGCTGCACCGTCCGTTCGGCGTCGACTTCGACGCCGCCGGCAACATGTACATCGTCGAGCTCGAGGGCGGACGCGTTCACCGGCGCGATGCCGTGTCGGGCGAGGTGACCACGATCGCGGGCAGCAGCGACAAGGGGCACGGTGGAGACGGCGGTCCGGCGGCCCGCGCGACCTTCAACGGCATGCACAACGTCGCGGTCACTCCCGACGGCGACGTGTACATCGCAGACAGCTGGAATCACTGCGTCCGGCGCATCGACGGCCGCACCGGCATCATCACGACCGCGTTCGGCACCGGAGAGGAGGGTTTCTCCGGCGACGGCGGCCCCGCGTCGGAGGCCAGGTTCAACTACGTCATGTGCATCACCCTTTCGCCGGCGGGCGATGCCCTCCACGTCGCCGATCTGAGAAACCGCCGCGTGCGCACGATCGATCTCGCCAGCGGCATCGTCACCACGATCGCCGGCAACGGCGAGCGCGGCGTGCCGGAGGACGGCGCCATGGCCGTCGAGAGCCCGCTCGTCGACCCGCGAGCAGTCGCCGCCGACTCGAAGGGGAACGTCTACGTGCTCGAGCGCGGCGGACACGCGCTGCGCGTCGTGGCCCCTGACGGCGCCATTCGCACCGTGGTCAACGCCAGCGGCGAGCCGGGCGACGACGACGGTCCGGCCCTCATGGCACGACTGCGGTCACCGAAGCACATCGCCGTCGACTCCGAGGACTGCGTCGTGATCGCCGACGACCAGAACGGGCTGATCCGGCGTTACGATCCGCGCATCGAGCGGGTGACGACGCTGCTCGGGCGCGGCGACGGCATCGAGCTGAGGAGCCCGCACGGCGTCTGCTTCGAGCAGGGCAAGCTGTTCGTCGTCGATACCGGGAACGACCGCATCCTCCGCGTTTACTCCCGCTGAGGGGGAATGCCGATGAGTGACACGAGCTCCGACTTCGCCGCGCTGCGCCAGTCGCTCTACAGCGCGGTGGTCGCCGACGCGCTCGACGGGCTCGGACTGCGAGACCAGTGCCCCGACGTCTCGTTCGGAGTCCGCACGCTCGGCGACGCGGTGCTCGTCGGACGGGCGCGGACGACGCTGTGGGCCGACATCTTCGAGGAGGACCCGAGGCCGTACGAGCTCGAGCTGCGCGCCGTCGACGACTGCCGGCCGGACGACGTGCTGGTCTGCGCCACCGGTGGCTCGCTGCGTTCGGCGATCTGGGGAGAGCTCCTGTCGACGGCGGCCCGCAACCGCGGCTGCGTCGGCGCGATCGTCGACGGCGCCGTGCGCGACATCCGCGCCATGCGGGCGATGGAGTTCCCCGTCTTCGCCAGGGACGCGCGCCCGGCGGACAGTCGCGACCGACAGCGAGTGATCCAGATCGACGTGGCGGTCGAGATCGGCGGCGTCGTGGTGCGTCCCGGGGACCTCGTCGTCGCCGATGAGGACGGCGTCGTCTTCGTCCCGCGCCACGCCGAGGAGCAGGCGCTCGCGCGCGCGCTCGAGAAGGTCGGCACGGAGAATCGAATCCGCGCGGCCATCCGCGACGGCATGCCGGCCACCGAGGCATTTCGGCGCTTCGGGACGTTGTGAGTCGCCGAGCGTGGGCGTTTTCTGATGACGACTCAGCAGGAACGCAGGAGGAAAAGGAAGCCCAGGAGGGTGATCTCCGGTCTCTGATCTCTGGTCTCTGACTCGGTCATCGGAATCGGTCTCGGTCTCGGCATCCGATCTCCGACCTCGGTCTCGGACCCCGCACGCCCGGCCCCGACGTCGGCCATCGTGGTGACGACGATGGCCTTCGGGCACGGGGCCGGGACCGGGACCGGGACCGGGGACGGTGAGAGAGGTGCTCGATGCGAATCGGACTCATCGCCCTGCTCCACGAGTCGAACACCTTCGTCGGCGGCACCACCGGGCTGCGGCTCTTCCAGGAGGACGTGCTCGCGGTCGGCGAGGCGATGGTCGAGCGCTTCACGGGCGCGCACCACGAGATCGGCGGTTTCTTTGACGGCCTTCGCGAGGCGGGCGTCGAGCCCGTGCCGATCCTCGCGGCGCGCGCCTGCCCATCGGGGGTCATCGAGGCGGCGACTCTCGATCCCCTCGTGGCCGTCATGCGCGAGCGGCTCCGGGAGGCCGCGCCGCTCGATGGCCTGCTCGTGGCGCCGCACGGGGCCGCGGTCAGCGAGCACCAGCGGGACGCCGACGGCCACTGGCTCTCCCGCGTGCGAGAGACGGTGGGATCCGGGATGCCGATCGTCGGCACGCTCGACCCGCACGCGAACCTGTCGCCGGCGATGGTCGCGAGCACCGATGCCCTGATCGCGTACCGCACCAACCCCCACCTCGATCAGCGCGAGCGCGGCCTCGACGCGGCGCGTCTCGTCGTGCGCGCCGCCCGTGGCGAGGCCCGTCCGTGCCAGGCGGCGGCGTTCCCGCCGATCGCCCTCGGCATACAGCGGCAGGCGACCGACGAGCCGCCGTGCGCGTCGCTGATGGCAGCAGCCCGCGCGCTCGAGACGCGTGACGGCGTGCTCGCGGCGAGCGTGCTGCTCGGGTTTCCGTACGCGGACGTCGCCGAGATGGGATCCTCGGCGCTCGTCGTCGCCGACGGTGACCGGGCGACCGCGGAGCGTGCCGCGACCGAGCTCGGCGAGGCGCTCTGGTCGCTTCGCGGCGGCGACGACCTCGTCGACAACCTGATCGGCGAGCTCGTCGGCGTCGAGGGGGCCGTCGACCGCGCACTGCGACTCTCGCCGGACGGCCCGGTGTGCCTCCTCGACATGGGAGACAACGTCGGTGGCGGCTCCCCCGGGGACGGCACCATCATCGCGCGCGAGCTCCGCCGCCGCGGCGTTCCGGGCTCCCTGGTCTGCCTCTTCGATCCGGCAGCGGCCAGCCTCGCGGCGAGCGCCGGCGCGGGTGCGCGGATCGACCTCGAGATCGGCGGCAAGACCGACGACGTCCACGGCGAGCCGCTCGGGGCGACGTTCGAGGTCGTACGCCTCGCCGGCGGACGCTTCGAGGAGCCGGAACCGCGACACGGGGGGCTCGGAAGCGTCGACCAGGGCCGCTGCGCGGTGCTGCGAACCGACGACGACCTGACCGTTCTGGTGACCTCGCGACGCGTGCCCCCGTTCAGTCTCCGCCAGCTGACCTCCTGCGGGATCGACCCGGCGGCCTTCCGGGTGGTCGTCGCCAAGGGCGTCAACGCGCCGATCGCCGCCTACGCGCCGGTCTGCCGTCATTTCATCCGCGTCGACACGCCCGGCGTCACCACCGCCGACATGCGCCGGCTCGACCACGTCCACCGCCGCCGGCCAATGGCTCCGTTCGAGCGGGATGCGGCGTGGGGGTGAAGGGGTGGACATGACGCCGATTCGGAGACCTGGATCGGTCCCGGCCCCCGGTCTCGTCCTCGAGAACGGCCTCGGAATCGGTATCGGTATCGGAGTCAGAATCGGCCATCGGAATCGGTGTCGGTATCGGAGTCGGAACCGGAGTCGGTCATCGGAATCGGTATCGGTATCCGTATCGCAATCACCCGTCAACTCGAGCAACCCCTCGAGCACGGGCACGGGAACGGGAACGGGAACGGGCACGGGAACGGGACCGGGCACGGGACCGGGAACGGGACCGGGCACGGAGACGAAGCGAGACCTTGCCGCGCGATGGCCGATCCGGGACAATCGGCGGAATGGCTCGAACACCAGCGATCGTCGCGTGTCTCCTCCTTGCCGCTGCGGGCTGCGACCGCGGAGCGGCGGTGTCGCCCGACCGCATCGTCCCGGTGCGCGTCGGGGACATCACCCGCGGCGTCATCGCGGTCGGCCGCGTCGAGCCGCGCACGCGCGTCGAGGTCAAGTCGAAGGCGAACGGGATCATCCGCAAGCTGCACGTCGACGTCAACGACCCGGTCGAGGCCGGACAGGTCATCATCGAGCTCGACAAGGAAATCCTCTCGGCGCGCCTCGCCGAGGCGGAGGGGAAGCTGAGGCAGGCGCAGGCCCGGGTGGAGCTCGCGCGCGCCGACATCGCGCGCCTGGAGATCGAGCGCAACGACCCGGAGTTCGAGTACGCCCGCAAGAACTACACCCGCGTCGTCGACCTCTTCCAGGAGGGCATCGCCTCCGAGGAGGAACGGGACGTCGCGCTCGAGCGCTTCGACAAGGCGCAGTACAAGGCGCGGGTCATCGACGCGCAGCTCGGGAGCGCGCGCGCCACGCTCGCGGCCGCCGAGGGGAACGTGCAGGAGATGGAGGCGCTCGCCGACCTCGCGCGCCAGGAGCTCAAGGAGGCGACCATCGTGTCGCCGATCGACGGGCTCGTGCTCTACCGTTACCTCGAGGAGGGCGACTCGGTGTCATCGATCCGATCGGCGGGCGGCAACGCCACCGTGATCATGACGCTCGGCGATCTCAGCGAGCTCTACGTCGAGGGCGAGGTCGACGAGGTCGACGTCGGCCGTATCATCTCCGAGCAGCGCATTCGCGAGGATCTGCGTGCCCGCATCACCATCGAGAGCTACAAGGAGCGCGTGTTCCTCGGACGCGTCGCGCGCATCACGCCGCTCGGTCTCGAGGACGCCAACGGCATCGTCACCTTCGAGGTGCGCATCCACTTCGAGAACCCCGAGCGACTGCTGCTCGCCAACATGACCGCAAACTCGCTGATCGTGCTCGAGGAGAAGTCGAACGTCCTGCTCGTCTCGCAGGGAGCCCTGATCACGCGCCGCGGCACCCGCTGGGCCGAGGTCTACGATCCCGCGACCGGCGCCACCAGGCTGCGCGAGGTCCAGGTCGGCATCTCCGACGGCCGCCACGTGGAGATCCTCGAGGGACTCGAGGCGGACCAGAAGATCGTCATTCCCTGACGACCGTCGCGCCGCGAACGACGAAACATGCTCGCCCGAAACGCCGGTCACATCCTGCGCGAGGCGCTGGACGGCATCGCCCGCGATCGCCGGCGGCTGCTGCCGATGGCTCTGGGCATCGTCTGGGGCATGGCCTCGGTGATGGTGCTGCTGGCGGTCGCCGGCGGTTTCGAGCGCAGTCAGCGGACCGCCCTGGGCGCCTACGGCGACCGTTTCGTCCTGCTTCGCCTCAACCGCGCCGAGCTCGATCGCGCCGGCGGCGGTCGCGAGCGGCGCCTGATGATGGACGAGCACGACGTCGAGCGACTCCGCGATGGCGCGCCGGCAATCCGTCATCTGAGCCCGATGAACATGGCCTACCGCGTCCGCGTCACGGCGCGGAACGGCGCCGGCGCGAACGTGTTCGTCGCCGGGGCGTTGCCCGAGATCACCCGCCTGCGGAACCTCCCCCTCGCCGAGGGCCGCTTCCACGACGAGATCGACGAGGCCCACCGGCGGCGGGTGATGGTGCTCGGACCGACGGCGCGCCGACAACTCTTCGGCGACGGCCCGGCGGTCGGCGAGACCGTTCGAGTCGCCGGCTTCGAGACCGCGGCGATCCCGGAGCGCCGCACGCCGGCCCCGGTCGAGATCGCCAGCCGGCGGGGCGCGACGACGGCGCTGACGGCGGGGGCGTCGGTGGCGGGATCCGCCATCCCGGACACCCGCACGTCGAGGATCGCCGGGACCACCGCGATTTCGCGCGACGTGCGCATCGCCGGCGAGCTCTTCGAGGTGATCGGCGTGCTCGAGGACGTCGAGGTGCAGCGCGAGTCCTACGTCTCCGTCGCACGGCTGGCGTTCGTGCCCTTCGCGACCTCCTCCGCGGTGTTCGACGACGACTTCAACACGATCTTCGTCGAGCCGCGCACCATCGACGACCGCGACCTGGCCCTGCGGCAGTTCCGCGAGGTGATGGGCGCGCGCTACGGGTTCGAGCCCGACGACGAGAACGCGGTCCTCGTCTACTTCGACTCGATCGAGCGCGCTCGCAGCATCCGCACGATATTCGGCACGCTGCGATTCTTCCTCTCACTGGTCGGGGTGCTGCTGCTGGCGATCGGCGCGCTCGGCGTCATGAACGTCGTGCTCGTCTCGATCGCGGCGCGGCGCTTCGAGATCGGCCTCCGCAAGGCGCTCGGAGCCACGCCGCGCGTCATCTACTGGCAGTTCTTCGCGGAGACCGCCATCGGCTGCGTCCTGAGCGGCGGCGTCGGATTCCTGCTCGGCGCGGGCGGCATCGCGCTGCTCGGCGCCGTGCCGCTGCCCGAGGGGTTCTCGCGACCCGTCCTCGATCTGCGCACCACCGCCCTGGCGCTCGCGCTGCTCTCCGCGACGGCCGTGACGGTCGGGATCTATCCCGCTCGTCGCGCAGCGCGACTGCCCCCGGTCGAGGCGTTGCGGGGGAGCACCTGACGTGAGCCTGTTCTGGACGGCATTCGGAGAGCTTGTCGCGCGGCCGATGCGGTCGGCGCTGACCGTGTCGACGTTCGTCATCAGCGTGGCGATCGCCGTCGTGCTGATCTCGGCCGGGGGCGGCCTCGAACACGTCGTCCAGCGCATCCTGCGCGATCTCGGGGAGGGGCAGGTCGCCGTGACGCCGGGACGCACCACCGGTCTCGGCGGCGTGCGGCGCTCCGGCCGCCAGGTGCGCCTGCGCGCACTGGACCTCGAGGGGATCGAGGAGGGACTGCCGTCGTTCGACGGCGTGGCGTACTACTTCGACCTGCGCGGCGGCGGCGCGACATCGTGGAAGTACTCGATCCCCTGGTCGCCGACGCGCGCCGTGTCGCGAAACTACCGGCGCGTGCGTCAGCTGCCGATCGTCGAGGGGCGGTGGTTCACGCCGGTCGAGGAGGTCGAGGGCCACTGGGTGACGGTGCTCAACGAGGGACTGCGGCGGATGATCTTCCGCGACCACCCCGCGGTCGGACAGTGGATCGAGTGGAACGGCCGGCGCATGACCGTCGTCGGCGTCGTCCGCGACGAGGCGCTGTTTCCCTATATCTTTTTCATCCCCTACCGCACGGTCGGCGCGCTCGCGGACGCGCGCTGGGTCTCCGGGCTGATCGCGCGACCGCGACCGGACGTCGAGTGGGACCGGGCGACGCGCGAGCTGCGGCGGGTGCTCGGCGGCATCGGTGGATTCGACCCGACTGACACCAACGCGGTCGAGATCGAGACCAACGAGGAGTTCACCGCGCGCGTGCGCGTCGTGACGCTGGCGCTCCACGCGCTGGTGGTGACCATCGCCATCGTCAGCATCCTCCTCGGCGGGCTCGGCGTCGCGAACATGATGGTGATCGGCGTGACCGAGCGGACGCGCGAGATCGGGCTCCGAAAGGCCCTCGGGGCCACTCGAGGCGCGGTCTTCCGGCACTTCTTCGTCGAGGCGCTCGTTTTGCTGGTGCCGGGCGGCGCCCTCGGCGTCGTCCTCGGCGCGGTCGCGTGCCGCCTCGTGCGCATGCTGCCCGTCTCGTCGACGTACACCGCCACCGTGCAGTTCGATCTCGGCGCATCGCTCCTGTGCGTCGTCGCGCTGGGAGGCGTGGCGATGGTCTCGGCGACGTTGCCCGCGAGACGGGCGTCGCGCCTGGCGCCGGCGGAGGCCCTGCGATGGGAGTGACGGAGCGCGAGCGTGCGGCGACGCCCCTGATCGAGCTGCGCGGGATCACGAAGGACTACGTCACGGGCGGGAACCGCGTCCGCGCCCTCCGCGGCGTCGACCTCCGCGTCGACGCGGGCGAGTACGTGGCGATCATGGGCCCGTCCGGATCGGGGAAGTCGACGCTGATGAACATCATCGGCTGCCTCGACAACCCCACGTCGGGCAGCTACCTGCTCTCGGGCCGCGACGTCAGCCGGCTCGGAGAGAGCGACCTCGCGCGCGTGCGGAACCGGGAGATCGGCTTCGTCTTCCAGAGCTTCAACCTGCTGCCGCGCGCCAGTGCGCTCGTCAACGTCGCGCTGCCGCTGGTCTACGCGGGCCTCGCGGCTCGCGAACGCTCGACGCGAGCGAAACAGGCCCTCGATGCCGTCGGTCTCGCCGAACGGGCGACTCACCGCCCGTCGGAGCTCTCGGGCGGCCAGTCGCAGCGTGTCGCGGTGGCGCGCGCCCTGGTCACCGGCCCGAGCATCCTGCTCGCCGACGAGCCCACAGGCAACCTCGACTCGACCACGGCCGGCGAGATCCTCGAGCTCTTCGGGGAGATCCACGCGCGGGGCAATACCGTGATCCTGGTGACACACGAGGAGGTGGTCGCCACGCGCGCGAACCGGGTGATTCATATTCTCGATGGTCGCGTGGCGAGCGATCTGTCGCGGTGACGCCGCCTCGACGTCGTCGTCGGTCCCGGGCCCGGTCCCGTGCCCGTGCCCGAAAGCGCCCGTCGTGATTGACAAAACTCGCTGGACGACGCCAAGACGGTCACGGTCACGGTCACGGCACACGGTCCACGGGTCACGGTCCACGGGTCACGGCCACCGTCGCCGTGCCACAGAGAACCGACTCCGACTCCGATGACCGACACCGACACCGACTCCGACACCGACTCCGATTCCGATTCCGATACCGAGATCAGAGACCGGAGACCAGCGTCACTCCGCCGTCGCCACCCTTTCCTCCTCTTCCTCCGGGCGCGTCTTCATGAAGGAGAGCTGGATGCGCCGGCAGTGCTCGACCTCGGCCTCGATCTCGTCGAGTGGCGGTTGCGGGATCGCCCAGAGGAAACCGACCGCTGCCAGCCGTCCGACGCAGACGACCTTCGCGCGACGCAGGTCGGATTCCCGCTCGGGGTCCTCCGCCCGCTCGATCTCCCGCTCGAACCAGGCTTCGACCATCTCGGTGTGGAGCTGAAAACGCTCGAAACGAACCCGGACCGACTCGCGGCTGACACATCCGACCGCCAGCGTCAGCGACGCCAGCACGACGAGCAAAGAGAGTCGTGGCATGTGGGATCTCCTCGAGGAGGCTCTCGATGATACGAGTTCCACGTTCCCCGGACCCGGTCCCGGGATCTCGACCTCCCGCATCCAGAAAACCGGGGCGACGGGCGCGCCCCGCCGAGTATTCAAACCGATGGTGCGGCGGGGACCAAGGACTTCCCGATCTGGGTCATCTGCGGATGTTCCTCCAATCTGCGTAATCTGTGTAATCTGCGTTCCCGTCCTCGTCGATCGTCGGCCGCGCCCTTGCTGCGTCGTCCTCGTTCCCTTCACTCCGTCTCCGTTCCTGCTTTCAACTTCTTCCTCTTTTCCTCATGGATGCGTCGCAGAGTCTCGCCGGCAGAGTCGAGCAGCTTTTCGGGCACGGGAACGGGAACGGGCACGGGAACGGGAACGGGAACGGGAACGGGGACGGGAACCGGAACCCGATCACTTTCCCTCCCGCGCCCACGCCTTCATCAACAGGATGTTCTTCTCGAGCACCGTCGATCGGCGGTCCTTGCGGGCGGCTGACCCCGCGTA
>JBFFXF010000051.1:0-32729 GCA_041569895.1 Planctomycetota bacterium
CTTTTCGAGGGCGACACGCCAGCACGGGACGTGCGTTTTTGCAACTGTCGGGTCGGAGTCGGTCATCGGACTCCGCAACGGGGAGCCTTCGAGGACGAGGGCGAAGGCGAGGACGAGGGGACAGGTCGGCAGAAACGACGGATCCGCCTCCCCCCCGACCCGGCATGATCATTGCCCAACTCTATCGGAACCTGAACGGCGGACGGGGTCGGCAGATCCAAGTGCCGCGTGCTTCAACGCCCGCGTCCGCCAGGGGAATCCAGGACCGTGTAAAACGTACACGCCATTGCGTTCGCGCATGGTCGATCCCGGCGCGGGCGTCACAGAGAGGAACACGATGCTTGCCCGACGAGCACGACAGCACAGAGAGTGCGGCCTCACCCTGATCGAGGTCATGGTGACGGTCGCGATCCTGACCAGCCTGGCGATGGGCTCGATGCTCGTCATCGTGCCGGTCGCGCGGCAGACGCGCCTCAGCAAGGAAGTGGAGATCGCGAACACCGAGCTGCGCCGGGTGCTCGAGAAGGTGCAAGCGGCTCCGTACAACGAGGTCACGACGCTCTATCCCGACGGCACGGAGCTGCCGATCCAGGACCTGGAGAACGGGCTGATCACCATCTCGTACACGGACCCGACCGCCGATCCGCTCTTCCTCAGGGTGTCGATCACGTGGGAGGGACAGGATTCCGGCACGTACTCGCGGTCCTTCTCGACCGTGCGAACGGAGTAGCGGGCCAGGCGAGGAAAAACCATGCGCACCGTTCTCATCACCAAGGCGCGGAGAGGCCCGGCACGGCCCCGCCACGCACGACAGCAAGGCCTCTCTCTGGTGGAGGTCGGCGTATCGCTCTCCGTCTTCTCGATTCTGCTGGTGTCCGTCTTCTCGATCGCCGTGGAGACATCCAACTTCATCGGCGACACCGACGTGGACCACAGCGTGCGCACGGAGGTCGGTCGGGTCTACGGCCGGCTCTCCGAGGTGCTTCGCAAGTCAGGCTGGAACGAGCTCGGGGCGGTCGAGTATCCGCGCGTTACCAAGGGCGGCAAGGAGCTCGAGTTTCGACTGCTCCGGGACCTCGACGGCAACGGCCACGCGTTCGACTCCTCCACCGGCCAGCTCGAGTGGTCGCCCACCATCTACTCGGTGAGGCTCGACGGGACCACCGGAGTTCTCGCAGTCTACGACGATCAGGATCAGGTTTTCCTGCTCGGCAGGCACATCGAGGACGTCGACTTCGCGACCTACATCCAGGACAACAGTCTCCACCTGAAGGAGATCCAGGTCTCCATCACGGCGTCGCGAACGACCAGGAGAGGAGACGTTCTCCAGCACGACATCGCGAGCAGCATCCTGATGCGCAACTGAGCGCGCAAGGGATCTGGGCGCGCAACTGACCGGGGAGTCCCATGAGACGAGCAGCACCTCGAAGACGATCGAGTGAACGCGGGACGATTCTCATCCTCACGCTCGTCGTGGGGCTGATGATCTCTCTCGCCATCGCCGGCGCGACGATGACGGCCGTCACATCCGGCAAGAACTCGCAGTTCGGTCTCAATCGAACGGCCGCCCTCGCGCTCGCCGAGGGCGTCACGGAGACCGTCCAGAAGGAGATGCTGGCGACGGTCGCGAACTTCGAGACCTTTGCGCTCTCCGGGTGGGTGACGATCGACGGCGAGAGCTACCCCTTCACGATCACCCCGATCGGCAGCCCGCAGAATCGCGTCGACATCGACGGCGTGACGATGGCGGTGCAGACCTACGAGATCGCCTCGACGGTCGAGGTCGACACGGCGAGCGCGACCGTGCGCCGCGTCGTCGACCTGACGATGACGCCGATCTTCCAGTACATGATCTTCTTCTCGGACGACCTCGAGATCCTCCCCGGCCCCGACATGACCCTCCAGGGCCGAGTGCACAGCAACGCCGACATCTACGTCGGTGCGGGGAGCACCCTCACCGTCGACACCGACTACTTCCGATCTACCGGCGAGATCCTTCGCCGGAGAAAGAACGACAACAGCCCGACCGGGGGCACCGTCGACATCAAGGTCTTCGAGGAGTCGAGCTTCAAGGAGATGGTTCCGGGCGACGACTCATCGAACAGCGACTGGCTGAAGATCTCGAACGACACGTGGGAGGGCACGGTCCAGAGCGGCGCGCACGGCGTCAAGGAAATCGCATCGCCGGAGATCGGCAGCATCAAGGCATACGACCTGGTCACCGGCGAGAAGGGCCACTACCACGAGAACGCCGGCCTGGTGATCATCGACGACGCTGCCTACGACGCGGACGGCAACGCGGTGTCACTCCCCGCGGGGACGATCAGCGAGAAGACGATGTACGACGCGCGCGAGGGCAAGATCATCACGGTCACGGAGATCGACATCGCCAAGCTCAACACCTCCGGCGAGTTTCCGTCGAACGGCCTGCTCTACGCTTACCGCACCGACGCGTCCGCCGACCAGCCGAACGGTGTCCGGCTGACCAACGGCTCCGAGCTGGCCGGCCCGCTCTCGGTGGTCACCGAGGATCCGCTCTACGTCCACGGCGACTACAACACCGTGAACAAGAAGGGCGCCAGCGTGATGGCGGACGCCGTTAACCTGCTCTCGAACGCGTGGGACGACTCCAAGTCCCCCGGGAGCCTGCCGAACGCCTCGGCGACCCAGTACAACGTCGCGATGGTGACGGGCAACGTGCCGACACCCGACGGCGGGGGCAACTACTCCGGCGGCTTCGAGAACCTCCCCCGATTCCACGAGCGCTGGTCCGGCGTCACCGCCACCATCCGGGGGTCATTCATCAAGATCTTCGAGAGCGAGATCGCCAGGTCGCCCTGGCGCTACGGCGGCGACGTCTATACCGCCCCGAGGCGAAACTGGATGTTCGACTCCGATCTCCAGAACATCGCGAACATGCCCCCCTTCACGCCGAACGCGGTCTACTTCAACCGCGTCCTCTGGGACGACGGCCTGCCGTTGCCTTTTTGATCCGCAGAGTGCGGACCCCGTTCCCGTTCCCGTTCCCGTTCCCGTGCCCGACGAGCTGCTCGACTTCGACGGCGAGACTCCGAGGGCAGGACGACGGTCCGCAGATTCCGCAGATTGGGGAAAGTCCCGTTCTCGGGCTCGGTCTCCGACCTCCGACCTCCGACCTCCGACCTCTGACCTCCGACCTCCGACCTCCGACCTCCGACCTCGGACCTCCGACCTCGGACCTCCGACCTCCGACCTCGGACCTCCGACCTCGGACCTCGGACCTCTGACCTCGGATCTCTGGCCTCGGATCTCGGATCTCGGATCTCGGACTCGGATCTCGGTATCGGTATCGGTATCGGGTCTCGGAATCGGAAGCGGTCTCGGCTGCCGCGGGCGTTCGAGGACGAGGACGAGAACGAGGACGAGAACGAGCAGGAAAGTCCGGCCCGGCAAGGAGGACAGGACGACGTCCGCCCTCAGTACTCGTCCACGAACCGATACGCCCCCCCGTTCTCCCTGGCGAGATCCTTCAGGAGGGTCGACTCCTCGCCGAACGCGATGCAGTTGATGGTCGCGCCTCGGACGCGGTTGAGCTTGCGGATCTCGCGGAGGATTCCCGCGGCGTCCGTGATCCGGCCGCGGGTCGGCATGCCGTCGGTGAGCAGGAAGATGGTGTCGACGCGCTTGTCCCTGAGGGCGAACTCGAGGGTGTCGAAGACGTTCGTGCCGGTGCCGTTGTTGAGCCCCCGGACGAAGCTGACGGCCTCCGCCCGGCCACGGCCCGAGAGCGGATGGAGCTGCTTCTTCCACGAGTTGTAGTTGGAGTGGAAGAAGATGATGTTGATAGACGTCGTCGCCGGGAGCCTCTTGATCACCCGCACCAGCTCGCTCTTCAGGACGTCGATCTTGCGCGCCTTTCCGGTCGCCTTGCCGCCGCCCTTCTTCTCCCCGCCGTCGCCACCGCTCGGCTTTCGCACGCCGGTGCGGCCCCGCCGCCGCTCGCCCTCGTCCCCGTCGCCGTCGTCGAGCCTCCGCTTCACGGGGACCGTCTGCAGCATGCTGCTCGAGGCATCGACGAGAAACGCGACCCGACCCGAGTTCACCTCGAGGCCGAAGTACTCGAGATCGTAGGCCTTGACGGTAGTGAAGCCCTTGTCGTCCGGCTTCGGCAGCTCGAAGGAGTCCGCCGCGACCTCCCACCACTTCTGCCAGTCCTCCGACTGCAGACCCATGTTCTTGCCGGTGAGTCGGATGAGGACCTGCAAGGCGTCGATCTTGAGCTTCTCCTCGCGCTCCGTCCGGATCACCTTGATCAGCGGCGCGATCATCGCCTTGGAACGGAAGAGGCCCAGTGAGCGGATCGCGGCGTTGCGCACCTCGTACGCCTCGTCCTCGAGCCCGCGGAGGATGCCCTCGAAGGCCTTGACGCTCTTCGGCTGCCGCGTGAGGCTGCCCGTGGCGATGGCGCGTGTCGGGACGTCTCCGGTCCGCGCCGCGTCGAGGACGATGTCGAGCGCCTTCTCGTCGCCCGAGGCCGCGAGCGCGTCGAGGATCTGGATGCGAAGGCCGACGCTCAGGCGCCTCGACTCCCGGAAGAGCTCGGCGATCCGGTCGACGGCGCCCGCGAGACCCAGTTTCTCGAGCGCCTCGATCGAGGCGAGCGCGACCTCCTCGTCGGCGTGATCGATGGCCTCGACGAGCTTCACGCGCGCGTCGTCGAGCTTGATCTCGCCGGCCAGGCGCGCGAGGGCCACGAATCGCTCCGGCGGCGCCTTGGCGAACGCGTCTCCCGCGAGCCAGCGCTTGACCTCGTCGTTCTGTGTCTTGCGGAGCGCGGCGACCACGGCCGAGCTGAACTCGTCCGACTCCGTGCGCTGCCCGCCGCCCGGGCGAATGGCGAGCACGAGCGCCTTCGCCGCCGTCAACGTGTCGAGCTTCGCGATCACCGCTGGCAGCTCCTTGCGGACGTCGGCGCTCCGCTCCACCCGCAGAAGATCGATCAGCGGCCTCTCCGCGCTCGAGAGGTCCGACGAGGTCGCCGCGAGCACGCCGAGGATCGCCTTCTTCGTCGCCGGCTGCTGGCGAGAGAGCCCGGCCACCACCAGCGCCGCGGCCTGATCGTGCGACGTCTCGAGCAGCGCCCGCGCGCACGCCTCGGCGAGCTCTCCGCGCGCCGTCCGGTACTCGCCCTCGATGAAACGAACGCCCGCCGTGTCGCCGAGCTTCGCGATCTCGATCAGCTTCGGCTGCATCTCCGAGCGAATCAGGGCGCCCTGCTGCTTCTGCGGCGTCCGCCCGAGCTTCGACTTCGCCTCACGATACTGCGCGACGAGCGTCCGCAACTCCGCCGCGCCGCCCGCAACCGGAACGGCGACGGCGAGGAGAAGCGCCACGACGAGAAAGGACCGCTTCGATGCTGCCATCGGAACCTCGACGACTAGGTGATCCGCGTGGGTCGGGTGACTCTCCCGGAGTGCCCGATTGTAGTCGCGCCCACCGCGGAATTCATACATCTATGAGGAAAAGAGGAAGAAGGTGAAAGCAGGAAAGGATACGGAGTGAAGCGAACGAAGACGACGTCCGACGGGCACGGGACCGCAGATTGCGCAGATTACGCAGATTTGCGCAGATTCATGAGGTTCGGCCCTGACAAGGTCTCGGACCTCGGTCTCGGACCTCAGAGTCGGACCTCGGAGTCGGTCTCGGAAATCGGAATCGGAATCGGCGTCCGAATCGGAATCCGAATCCGAATCCCGACGCCTCAGGCCTTCTCCGCCGCCCGATCCCCCACCACCCGATCGCGTCCCTCGTCCTTGGCGCGGTAGAGATGCGCATCGGCGAGGCGGACGAGGCGGTCGGGGCTGCTGGCGTCACGGTGCGCGGTGGAGGCGACGCCGATGCTGACCGTCACCCTCTCGATCGGCTCCGGCATGGCGCTCTTCTTGACGTTCTCGCGCAGGCGCTCGGCGACCTGGAGGGCGACCTGGACGTTCATCTCGGGGGCGATGACGGCGAACTCCTCGCCGCCGTAGCGGGCGATGACGTCGCTGGCTCGAAGCGTGTTGCGGAGGGTGTTCGCGATGCGACGCAACACCTCGTCCCCGAGCTGATGGCCGTGCGTGTCGTTGATCGACTTGAAGTGGTCGAGATCGATCAGCAGGAGCGTGAAGCCGTGCTTGTAGCGCTCGAAGCGCGACCACTCGCGGGCGAGCATCTTGTCGAAGTAGCGTCGATTGTGGATTCCGGTGAGCGCGTCGGTGATGACCAGCTCCTCGAGCCGGGCCGACAGCTCGATGCGCTGCGCGATCTCACGCTCGAGGTCCTCGAGCATCGAGGCCATCTGCTGGACGACCTCGACCTCGTCGCTCCGGTCGATGCCGATGGCGGCGATCCGTCCGTCGTCCGCGACGATGAACTGATAGGTCACGATGCGGACGCCACCCGCCACCGGATGGTGGAGCTCGACCTGCGACGGGGAATCGAGGCGCCGCTCGATCTGGCGCGCGAACTCCTTCGCGGCCGCGCCGGTGAGGCAGTCCACGAAGGGCATGTTCTCGGCCGCGTCCTCGACGAGCGCCCAGAAGCTGGTATTGGCCCACGCGATGCGCCGCTGGTCGTCGAGCAGCAAGGCGAAGACCTGGCCGTGCTCGAGGAGGGGCCTGTAGAGCTCGAGGTTCTTCTGCCAGACCTCGTCGGCGTCTTCGCGCGTCAGACCGAGAGTCGTCATCGCTCCGCGTTCGGTTTGGGGGTACGCACCGCTGCATCTCCGTGGGGCACGACGCAGACGAGGTCAGGCGTCGCTCAGGCCCCGGAGCTCCTCCTCGGTCACCTCGAACACGTATCCGGACGGGTCCTTGACGACAAAGAACCTCTGTCCCGTCTCCTGGAGATCGCTGTCGATGATCTCGATGCCCGACTCGACGGCCCGCTGGTAATATCGGTCAAATTCGAGCACTCGTATGACAAAAAAAGCCCCCCAACCGAGCGATCGCGGGGGCGGACCGAGTCCGTATGGGTCGCCCTGGCCATGCTGGTTGTACCCATGGATGGCGAGGTGGATCCCCTCGAGCTCGAACTCGACATACCCGCCGGCCACGTTCCGGGTACGCACCGGTTCGATGCCGAAGAGCTTGCGGTAGAACTCGGCCGAGGCCGCGGGATCGTACGACGACAGCATCACGAGACCGAGAAAGGGACGCCTCGCCGGCATGTCCAGGTCGTTCTGCGAGACGCGACGGAGGATCTCCGCCTGGGTTCGAATGATGCGGCCGGGGCTCGCGAAGCGCTCGCGCTCCCGGAGCAGGTCCTCGCGCTGGCGCGCCGAGGCCTGCATCAGCGCCTTGCAGAGGCTGGTGTAGCTCTTCACCTCGTTGCGCACCAGCGGATCGTTCCAGACCGAGCGAACGAACGCCAGTCCACGCGGGCAATCGTCCCAGAGGCCCCGGTATCGCGACACGTACTCGCGCGCGGCGTCGACGCCGGCGTGGGCGCCCGCGTGCCAGATCTGATGCGCCTCGACCTCCTCGTGCAGGAGCAACGGCGTGACGTAGAGGTTCTCGAAGAATCCCGAGCGCAGGAAGGCGATGGCGTCGGCGAGCTTTCCCTTCCGAAACGATTCGACGGCTCGGTTGTAGAGGTCCGCCGGCGAACGGGGACCCTCGCGCTGTGTGTCCATGCTCTCACGGAGACGGTGTGCGCGACGGAGGCCGGAGTGGGGTGTCGCGCGCCGGAGATTGTAACGGGCGACGGTCGGACACTGCAATGTCGCGGGGGGCGGGTCCCGATCTCGTCCTCGTCCTCGTCCTCGAACGCTCCGATACCGACTCCGATGCCGAATATGCCGACACCGACACCGACACCGACTCCGACTCGGACTCGGATACCGACTCGGGCGGTCCGTTCTCACGGTCACGGTCACGGTCACGGTCCACGGTCCACAGACCACGGTCACGGACCACGGTCACGGTCCACGGTCCACGGACCACCGTCCACGGTCACGGTCCACGGTCACGGTCACGTCATCCGCGTTCCTCAATCCCGAGCCGCTCGGGCACGGGACCGGGACCGGGGACGGGGACGGGGATCACACCCGATGGAGAAACAGCAGGCCGGCGCCGACGGCTCCGGTTGCCGCGAGGGCGCCGGCGACGAGGAGGAGGGCGTTGATCAGGTGCACGGCTCCCGGGCGAACGAGGTCGCGCAGCTCGCCGCGGAGGATCCATTCCGGGTCGCGCCGCGACTTCGTCCAGAGCTGGGTGACGCAGAAGCACGCGCCGACTCCCAGTGCGACGAGCAGCATGCCGATGGCCTGGTTGTGACTCATGCGTCCGGGGTCTCCCTGTGGCGCCGGAGCCGTGTACCGAGCGGTGGCGGCGACGGCCGCCACCGGGGTTATCGGCCTCCGGCCCCCGGGGCTTGAGCGGAAATCCCCGCCACCCGTGCCGCCTTCCACGCCAGGGAGGGGACCGCCAGGCCGTGATCGAGCTCGGCCGCGGCGGCCCACCGCCAGCGCTCGCCGTCGGGCTCGGCCGGGGCGCGCTCGACGGCGCCCGACCAGACGCGCAGCGTGATCCTCCGGAAGGTGATCGAGTGCCGGGCCCGGCCGAGCTCCTCCCCGGCGCGGATGGTCCCGCCCCAGCCGTCCTCGACCCGACGGCGGAGCGCCTCCGCGATCGCGGGCGCCTTCCTGGCACCTCCCGCGACCTCCACGAGCGGGAAGTTCCACAGACCGCGGAGGTACGTCGGCGCATCGGGCGCGTCCGCGGGCGTGAAGGTCAGCAGCACCTCGGGGCCACGACGTACCACGAGGACCGCGAGCGTTATCGGCACCGGAGCGCGGCGCGCCGAGACGACGGGAAAGCGATCGACCTCGCCGCGATCGCGGGCGGCGCACAGGCCGGCCACCGGGCACGCCTCGCATCGGGGCCGCTCCGGGACGCAGACGAGCGCGCCGAGCTCCATCAGCGCCTGGTTGAAGTCGCGCGCCGAGCCCGGGGGGATCAGACTCGCGGCCTCCTCCCAGAGCCGGCGGCGAGTCGCGGCGCGCGTGGGATCCTCCCCCACCGCGAGCACTCGGCAGAGGACTCGCTGCACGTTGCCGTCGAGGACCGGCACCTCCCGGTTGAAGGCGATGCTGAGGACCGCGCCCGCCGTGTAGCGACCGACGCCGGGAAGCGACATCGCCGCGTCGAGGTCATCGGGGAACCGGCCACCGAACTCGGAGACGATGGTCCTCGCCGCGGCGTGGAGCTTGCGGCCCCGGCCGTAATAGCCGAGCCCCGACCAGAGCGCGAGCACCTCGTCCTCACGCGCGCCGGCGAGTGAGCGGACGTCGGGGAAGCGCTCGAGGAAGCGCTCGAAGTACGGCACGACACGATCGATCTGCGTCTGCTGGAGCATCACCTCCGAGACCCAGACGCGGTACGGCGTCGGGTCGCGACGCCACGGCAGATCGCGCCGGCACCGGCGATACCAGCGGAGCAGTCGACGCGCGAAGCGAGCTCGCCAGTCGGCCGCCCCTCCCATCAGCTGTCGCGCTTCCCGCCGCCGACGGGCACCTTGAGGATGCCGGCCGCGGTGCCGAGGCGCACGCGCGGCTTCTCGAGAGTGCCGTCGACGAGCACCTGGACGAAGGTCTTCTTGATCAGGTCGAGAACGTAATCGATCACCGGGATGCGAAAGTCGAGAAAGTGCGGCGTCAGGGCGACGTCGAGGCTGCCGTCGAACCCCATGCTTCCAGCGCCGTGCAGGTTGACGGAGTCGCCGCGCACGAGGAGCCCGTCCGGTCCCGGCGCCCAGAACTTCCCCTGCCGGACCTCGAACTTCATGTCGACCTGGTTGAAGTGCGGGTTGGCCGTCGGCTTCAGGAAGATCAGCCCGACGAGGCTGACGAAGAGCGGCAGCTCGAGCAGCATCGCATCCTCGACGAAGCCCTCCCCCGCCCCCTGGATCGAGTCGGGGCTGCCGCGCGTTCCCGTGAACTGCACGAAGCCGCGCGCCTTGCCGGCCAGCTTCTCGCCCTCGACCCCGAAGACGTCCCTCGCCGCGCGCGGCACCTGCACGCCGGCGGCGACGTACTCCCCGCCGAAGTCGTTCTGCTCGCCGACATCGACCCACAGAAAACCGCCGAGCGTTCCGCCGTAGAGGTCGCTTCGCAGCACCTGGACCTGAAACGTGTCGGCGATTCGGTCGTCGCCCAGACGCTCGCGAACGGCCGGCGACGGCATGAAGTCCGTGCCCTCGACGACACGGCCCAGCCTGGCGAGATCGATGCCGACGTGCTCGCGTCCGTGCGCGAAGATCATCCGCGTCTCGCCGAACTGCAGGCGATTGAATCGCGCACGATCGAGCTGAACGACACCCGTCAGCGTGTGACCGCCATCGAGGTCCTTCTTGCCGATGAACTCGCCGTCGCCGTGGAGGTCGCGAATCGCGACGCCGAACGACACCGACCCGTCGCTGACACCGACGTTGCGCGCGTGGTACTGGGCGCGACTCGCCGATGGTTGATTGACGCTGTAGGAGTACGCGCCGACGAGCTCGAGCTGGAACACGCCGGTGAGCCCGAGCCCGTCGACGAGCCTCCTCAGGTGATCCGGGAGCGCGGCGCGCAGGACGCCATCGACCGCCAGGTCCGAGACGTCGACGGTGTACTCCAGGAGCCGCTGGGCGCCCATCGTGGAGAGCTCGCCGGAGATGGTTCCCGCCGGCCCATCGCCGCGCGCGAGCCGGAGGTCGCGGAAGGTGAACGAACGCGCGCCGCGACATCGAATTCGCCCGCCGTCGAAATGGAGCGGGTACGGGAAGTGCGCGAACGACATCCTGGCGTTCTCGAGATCGATGACGACGTCCACGACCCGACCGCGGCCGGGTACTCTCGAGACCTTCGCGGTGACCGCGCCGATCACGTCCTGCGGCTTGAACTCGTCGAGGAGCTGGCGGTACGCCTGCGGCAGCGCGGCGAGCAGATCGCTGTCGAGCGCGACGTGTCCGGCCAGCCGCACCTCCGAGCTCTCCTCCTCGCCGAGATCGAAGTGACCGCTGGCGGTGATCAGGTTGCCCTCGTGGTAACCGTGGATCTCCCTCAGCCACACGCGGCGGCGCGCGTAGTCGAAGATCAGCTCGCCGCCGATCTCCGAGATGCGGTACGGGAACCACTCGTACCGGACCGACGCGCCGAGGCTCTCGACGACGGCTGAGACGTCGGCCTCGCCGCCCTCCCGGCGGACGGAGATGTCGACCCGCACGGCGCCGTCCGGGTGGAAGGTGTCCCACTCCATGACGCCCCGTGGCGGCAGGGCGTTGCGAACGGCGGCGTCGAGCGGGAGCCGATCGACGGCGAGACGGAGATCGACGTCGCCGTCGGCGCGGACCTGGCCCTCGCCGGTGATCACCAGCTCGACGTCGCCGTGATGCGCGACGATCGGCTGCTGGATCTCGAACGCGCCGTCGCGGACCTCGACTCGCCCCGCGGTGCGCTCGAAGCGGTACGGGACGCTCCGGTGCATCCACTCGACGTCCTCGATCCGCAGGACGAGGTCGACGTCCTCCCAGCTGACCGGCATGGATTCCGACTGCAGCTCGAGGTCCATGCCGACGGTTCCCCGGCACCCGAGCCTGTCGAAATCGTCGACGAGTTGCTCCGGCAGCCATACACGGAAACGAGAATCGATGGGCACCGACTCCGCCGACCCCTCGACCTGGAGGGCGGTGACCGCGCTCCAGTCGGGCGCCCACTCGATCGCTCCCGTGCACTTGAACGGTCCGTTGCCGAACTTCCCCTCGACGCCGTCGACGACGATTCGCCGCCCCTCGATCCGGAAGTTCCCGGAGACGCGCTCGAGCGGGAACGGAACCCGCGGCGGCTGCAGCGTGCACTCGAGCAGCCGGCCCGAGATGGCGACCGGCGTGAGGCCACGCTCGAGATCGAACTGAAAGCCGCCCTCGACGTCGACGAAGCCGTGGAGCTGAAGATCGCGGTGAATGGCGTCCGCCTCCTCGCCGAGGAGCCGGGCGAGCTCGCCGGTGACGTTGAACCGCTTCGCCGAGAACGTGATCTCCACGGAGCGCTCGACGCGGTCGACCTGTCCCGCGAGCTGCAGGCCGTTGAGAAACGGCGTCCGCGACGTGCCGCTGAAGCGAATGGCGCCATCGTGGCTCTCGATGACGGCCGACAGCTCGGTGAGGTCCTCTCGCACCGGCGCGCCGGTGCGGTACTCGTCGAAGTAGTGGAGCGCGCCGGAGTCGACGCGTATCGCGCGCAGCGCCGCGATCCGCTCGGTCCAGGAGCCGCCGCCCTCGGCGAGGATGCGCTCGAAGTTCCACACGCCGCCCGCCGGCCGCGACAGCGAGATCACCGGCGAGCGCAACTCGAGCTGGCTGATCCGGAACCGGCCGAGGAAGAGCGCACCGAAGTCGGGCTTGAGGACGACACGCCGGGCGCGCAGCAACGACTCGCCCGCGGTGGCGCCAGGGGGAGCGACCACGAGGTGGTGCAGGACGATGCCGTCACCCCAGTCGACATCGATCCGATCGGAGAAGCGCACCTCGCCATCGATGATGCGGTCGAGAGCGGCCTGGACGAGGGCGCGAACCCGTGCGGGACGCACGGCGAGGTAGGCGTTGACGGCGACGGCGATCAACACGACGACGACCGTCAGGAGCACGATCCTCCGACGCCGGCGCCGTGTGCGCTCCGGGGCTCGCGGGGTCTCCGGTGTGGTCTCAGGCATCGTCGGCGGTCTCCCGCTCGGGCCGATCGGCGCTCACGACGCGGCCGCCGCCGGTCCCCGAGTCCCGGAGCGAGACGCGCAGCCCGCGCCGGCGCTCGGCCTCGGAGGCTCGCAGGTACACGGGCGCCAGTGCGTGCACCGAGACGCGATCGCGCAGCCCGCCACCGGAGCGGTGCGCTCGCGAAGCGATGCGGCCGAGGACGGCGGCGCGCGGCACGTCGCTGACGCGATCGGCCCGTGAGACTCGGCTCGCGGCCGCGTCCGGGAGCGCGTCGAGCAGCAGATCGACGCCATCGCCGACCAGCGTGGCTCCCGCGGAGATCCTCTCGGCCAGCGCTCGGGGGTCGCGCAGGTCGACGAGGTGGTCGTCCGCGAGCCGCGCGACCTCGCCGCCCGCGACCTCGAACACCGCGACATACAGGTGCCGCTGCTTGCCGTCGACGACGACCACCAGCGTCGTGCCGTCGGCGACCGAGTCCGCGGCGCTCGCGGCGATCACCTCGAGCGAGGAGACCGGGACGACCGCGGCGCCGAGCGCGTACGCGAGGGTCTTGGCGGCCGTGACGCCGACGCGCACGCCGGTGTACGACCCCGGACCGATCGACACGCCGATCGCCTCGATGTCGGTGACGTCGAGGTCATGACTCCGGAGCATCGCGCGAATGCGCGGGATCACCTCGCGACCGTGCACCAGCCCCTCGTCGAAGCGACACTCCTCGACGAGATCCTCGTCCCGGTGGAGGGCGATGCTCCCCTGGGCACTTGAAGTCTCCAGCGCCAAAAGGTACATCCGGGACATTTTACACGATCATCACGGAGGCCGAAACGTCGCGGAGATCGCATGGCTCGGACGAAGCTCATAGCCGGAAACTGGAAGATGAACAAGGACCGCGAGGGCGCCCGGGCGCTCGCGGCGGACATCGTGGCGGGGCTCGGCCGCGACCTCGACGCGGAGGTCGGGCTGTTCCCGCCGGCGCCGTTCCTGGCCGACGTCGTCGACGCGGTCCGCGGGGCGGCGCCGCGTCCGGTGCACGTCGGCGCGCAGAACGCTCACTTCGAGGCCAGCGGCGCGTTCACCGGCGAGGTGTCGGTCGGCATGATCCGCTCGACCGGGGCGCGCTGGGTGATTCTCGGCCACTCGGAGCGGCGGCACGTCTTCGGCGAGACCGACGAGCTGGTCGGCAAGAAGGTCCGCGCCGCGCTCGACGGCGAGCTGACGCCGATCCTCTGCGTCGGCGAGACGATCGAGGAGCGCGAGGCCGACCGCACCGACGAGGTCGTCCTGCGGCAGCTGCGGGCCGGGCTCGACGGCCTCTCGGCGGACCACATCGGCGCCGTGGTCATCGCGTACGAGCCGGTGTGGGCGATCGGCACCGGAAAGACGGCGACGCCGCAGCAGGGCGAGGAGGTGCACCGGACGATCCGTTCCGAGATCGAGAAGCTCGCCGGCGCGCCGGTGGCGGCCTCGGTCCGCATCCTCTACGGCGGCAGCGTCAAGCCGGAGAACGTCAAGGCGCTTCTCTCGGAGCCCGATATCGATGGTGCGCTCGTCGGCGGGGCGAGCCTCGACGCTGGCTCGTTCCTGAAGATCTGCGACTGGAAGACGTAACCCGCCGGAGGACGCCCGATCGCGCGGGGCGGGCGCCCCGGAGGGGGCGTGGAAGACTGGATACGCTGGATGCTGGCGCTCGCGGCGGTACAATGGGCGGCTCGGTTGTCGGCAGCGCGACGTCTCGGGCCACCCGCCCGGCGCGCCCGAGCCGAGCGCCCGTCGGCGCCGCCTGATAATCTCGGAACTGCCTCCCATGAGCGTTCTTCTGACACTTTCCGCCGTGCCGTCACTGGCCTTCGCGCTCCCCCTGGCGTTGGGGAGCTTCCTCTGGGGTCTGCTCGCCTTCGGGCTGGTGCTGATCTGCTTGCTGCTCATCACCATCATCCTGATCCAGGACCCGAAGGGCGGCGGATTGACGTCGGCGTTCGGCGCCGGACCGGGCGGCGACAGCCTCCTCGGAGCGCGTGCGCAGCGCGACGTCACCGTCTGGACGAGCTGGCTGACGCTGGCGTTCCTGGTGATCTCCTTCGTTCTCGTTCTCTTCGACCCCGACAAGCGCGAGTCGGCGGGCGACATCGGAGCCGGGGCGGACACCACCGAGCTGATGGCCCCGCCGGCGGTCGACGGCGGAGCGACCCCCACGCCGGGTACCACCACGCCGAAGACGACACCGGCCGATCCGGACGCGGGGGGCGCCGGCGACCAGTAGCGGACGCCGCGACCCCGCCTCCGACGCTCTGCGGGACACCGAAGACTGAGGTCGCGCGCCGATGCTGACCAGCATGACGGGCCACGGCGAGGCTCGCCGGGAGGGCCGTGGTTTCGAGATCCAGATCGAGCTGCGGAGCGTCAACAATCGGTTCCTGCGCATCGTCACGCGCATCTCCGAGGAGCTCACCCACCTGCAGGCCGCGCTCGAGGACGTCGTTCGCACGCAGGTCACGCGCGGCACCGTCTTCCTGACCGTCCGCATCAATCCGACGAGTCGCCACGAGTTCTTCAAGATCGACCACGAGGTCGTGCGCACGTACCACTCCGAGATGCTGGCGCTCCGGGACGAGCTCGGCACCCGTGAGGAGATTCGCGTCAAGGACATCCTGCTGCTTCCCGGCGCCGTCCAGACGGAGGAGACCCTCGCCGACAACGACGAGTTCCGGCAGAGCGCGCACGACGCCCTCGACGAGGCGCTTCGGCGGCTCAACGACATGCGTCTCAAGGAGGGCCGCCACCTGCTGAAGGAGTTTCGCGCGCGCCAGGGCGTGCTCGTCGGACTGCTCGACACCGTCCGCGGGCTGGCTCCGGAGGCGATCACGCGCTACCGGGACCGGCTCGAGGAGCGCGTCCGGCAGTTGCTCGCGAATCACGAGGTCAGTCTGAGCCCCGAGGACCTCATCCGCGAGGTGGCGATCATGGCGGAGCGGAGCGACATCTCCGAGGAGATCTCGCGCATGGAGAGCCACCTCGAGCAGTTCGAGGAGAGCCTCGACTCGCGCAAGCCGGTCGGGCGCAAGATCGAGTTCATCATCCAGGAGATGTTCCGGGAGGCGAACACCATGGCCTCCAAGTCGATCCATCCGGACCTGAACCGCATCCTGGTCGAGTACAAGTCCGAGCTCGATCGGCTGAAGGAGCAGGTCCAGAACGTGGAGTGACCGCGTGTCGGGAAGCGCTGGCAGGCTGGTGATCGTCTCCGGACCGTCCGGCGTCGGCAAGACGACCGTCACCGAGCGGCTGGTCGAGACTCCGGGCTTCGAGCGCGTCATCACCGCGACCACGCGCCCGCCGCGTCCCGACGAGCGCCAGGGCATCGACTACCACTTCCTCGACCGCGCCGAGTTCGAGAGCGGCATCGACGCGGGACGCTTTCTCGAGCACGCCTGCGTGCACGGCGAGCACCTCTACGGCACCCCGCGTGACGCCGTCGAGGACGGGCTCTCGCGCGGGCTCAACGTCGTGCTCACCATCGACGTGCAGGGGGCGAGGCAGATCCGCGAGAACGCCCCGGAGCTGCCGACGGTGACCATCTTCATGTTGCCGCCGACCACGGAGGAGCTCGAGCGCCGCCTGCGTGGTCGCCGCTCCGAGGACGAGACCCTGGTGGCGCGCCGCCTGGAGACCGCGAGGGCGGAGCTCGCGGAGCAGGAGGCCTATGATTATCGGGTGGTGAACGATGACGTGGATCGGGTGGTACGGCGAATCCGGGAGATCGTGCTGGGCGAGGGGTCATGATCGTTCCCGTTCCCGTTCCCGTTCCCGGTCCCGTGCCCGTGCCCGAGACCGTTCGTCGTCGCTCCGGTGGCCGACGTCGGGGCCGAGCAGGCGGAGTCCGACTCCGAGACCCGACTCCGACTCGGATTCCGATTCCGATTCCGAGATCCGACTCCGATTCCGACATCCGACACCGACTCCGACCGACCCCGATCCGAGACCGAGACCAGAGACCCGGACCAGAAATCAGAGGACGGAAAACGACTCAATCTGCGTCATCTGCGCGATCTGCGTCATCTGCGCTCCTCCTCCCGGACCGCTCCCGGGCGGGAGAAACCCCTGGACACGGCTTGGCTTGCGGCATACAATGACCGGTTTGATGCGGACGCGCCCCCCCGAGGAGACGCGGGCGAGCGCCGGCCTGGACGGCGGCCGGGCGGCCCGGACGGGGCAGTCGCGCGCATGTGGCGGACCCTGACAGCCAAACGGGAGCATCCATGCTGGATATCGACGTCGAGGAGAAGCTGATCCAGAAGGTTGGAGGCAAGTTCAAGCTGACCACGCTCGTCCAGAAGCGCATGGTCGAGCTCCACCGCCCGGGAGCTCGCGCTCTGGTCAAGATCGAGGACAAGCAGGACCTCATGCGGATCGCCATCGAGGAGATCCTCCAGGACAAGATCCAGCTCGCTCCCCGCGAGGAAGTCGGCTACACGCTCGAGGAGGAGAAGCTCCTTCTCGAGAAGCAGGCGACTCCGGCGCCCGTCGATGGCGACGGCGAGGCGCCGTCGCCCGAGATCTACGGCTCCGACATCAAGAAGATCAAGGAGCAGCGGATCAAGGAGCTGGCGGAGCTCCTCAATCCGAACAAGAAGTAGCGGGCTCCCGGCGCTTCCACGCGCCCCGGCGGCGAAATAGGTCGGCCTATATTACGACATGGCCAACATCCTGCTCGGTGTGTCCGCGGGGATCGCGGCGTACAAGGCGGCCGACCTGGCATCGAAGCTCACCCAGCGCGGCGACGCGGTCACCGTCCTGATGACGCCCCGAACGCAGGCCTTCATCGCCCCGCTCACCTTCCGCGCCGTGACCCGGCGGCGGGTCTACACCGACATCTTCGAGGACGCCCCCGATGCGAGCACGGAGCACATCTCGCTCGCCGACTGGGGCGAGCTGGCGGTGATCGCCCCGGCGACCGCCGATCTGATCGCGCGGATCGCCGCCGGGCTCGGCGACGACATCGTCACCTCGACGCTGCTCGCGTTCGACGGCCCCGTCCTCGTCGCGCCGGCGATGAACGACCGCATGTGGAGCCATCCGATCGTCGTCGAGAACCTCGCGAAGCTCGAGCGTCACGGCTACCGGGTCGTGCAGCCGGACGAGGGCCACCTCGCCTGCGGCCACCACGGGCCGGGCCGACTCGCCCTCACCGAGGTCATCGTCGGGGCGATCGATGCCGCGCTCGGCGACGTCGGCGGTCGTCCTGACTCCCGGCCGCGGCGCTGACTCGATGGGGCGCCTCCTGGTCACCAGCGGACCGACGCGCGAGCCGCTCGACCCGGTGCGCTTCCTCTCGAACGCCTCGAGCGGCCGCATGGGAGCCGCCATCGCGTCCGAGGCGCTGTCGCGCGGCCTCGAGGTCGACATCGTCACCGGTCCGGTCGAGCATCAGCCGCCCGACGGAGCGCGCGTCTGGCGCGTCGTCACGGCGAGCGAAATGCTCGAGCGCTGCCGGGAGCTCCACGCGGAGTGCGATCTGCTCATCGGGGCGGCCGCGGTATGCGACTTCCGGCCGGCCGATGGCAGCCTGTCGTCGAAGCGGTCCCGCGGTGACGACCCGTGGACCATCGAGCTCGTCCCCAACCCCGACATCCTCGCCGAGCTCGGACGGTCGAAGGGCGATCGCGTGCACGCCGGCTTCGCCCTCGAGACCGTGACCGGAGAGGCCGCCATCGAGCGCGCTCGCGACAAGCTGCGCCGCAAGCGCCTCGACTGGATCGTTCTCAACCCGGCCCCGACGATCGGCGCCGGCGGCGGGGACTTCCACCTCATCGGGCCGTCCGGCGAGGCGGAGGCGCTCGGGCAGCTGACCAAGGCCGCCCTCGCCGCCGCCCTGCTCGATCGCATGCTCGGCGAAAAACCTCGCGGAAGCGGGTCAAGCCGCTAACGTCCTCGACCGAAGAGGATGAATACGTCGGCGCGCACGACCGAGGTGCAGAGGGACGCGCGACGAGAGGGACCCGCGATGAGAGGGACGCGATGAGTCGTGATTCGGTGCGGGAGATCCTGGCGGTCGTCGTCATCGGCGCCGCCGTCTTCCTGTTCTTCAGCCTCTACTCGTACTCCCACCAGCAGGACTTCCTCCTCGGCGGTCCGCCGAGCAACGCCTGCGGCGCGGTCGGCGCCTTCCTGTCACACCAGGTCCACGTCTGGATCGGCAAGTGGAGCGCCTACATGCTCAACATGGCGCTCCTCGCCGGCGGCGTGTGCCTCCTGGCCCGCAAGCGGGTCTCGGGGCTCGGCTGGAAGGTGACCGGTCTGGTGATTCTCCTGCTCACCTTCTCGTCGATCGAGGTGGCGGTCGCGGACGGCTCCGACCACTTCCCGGGCGGCTACTACGGCCAGTTCTTCTACACGCTGCTGCTCGCGCGGCTGAACGCGCTCGGCTCGTTCCTGATCCTCGGCACCGCGATCCTGGTCGCCGTTCTGATCAGCACCGAGGCGAAGTTCTTCCCGGCGCTGATGCGGGCGGGCCGGACGGCGGCGACGACCCGTCACTGGAAGACGGCGGGCGAGCTCGCGATGCGCGGGGCGCGCCTCGCCGGGCGGGTGCGCTCGATCCCGATGCCGCGCATCCGCGTCAAGTGGCCGCATCGCGGCGCCCCCGAAGACGAGGGCGAAGACGAGAGCGACGGCGAGGGCGCCGTCGAGGACGCGGGCGGGCCCGCCGCCGAGGCGCGCGACACGGTCCGCGGCGAGGACGACGACACGGACGGAGCGAGGCCGGACGCCCCGGGGCGGACCGGCGGCAAGCGGGAGACCGGCGAGGGCGCCTCCGGTCGAGTCATCGATGACTCCTCGCCCTTCGAGCTCAAGATCCGCTCCGCGGAGCCGGTGGCGGGAGCGAGCGGGAAGTCGAGCGGCAAGAGGGCGGCGCGGCGCAACGGACGGTACTCGCTGCCGCCCCTCGACATTCTCGCGCCACCGGACATCTCGACGGAGTCCGTCGATCGCAACGTCATCCAGGCGACCGCCGCGAAGATCGAGGAGACCCTGCGGCACTTCAAGATCGACGCGCGAGTCGTCGAGGTGCAGCGCGGTCCGGTGATCACGCAGTACGAGATTTCCCTCGCCGCCGGGATCAAGGTCCACAAGATCGTCAGCCTCGCGGACGACCTCGCGATGGCGCTCAAGGCGGAGAGCATCCGCATCGTCGCGCCAATTCCCGGCAAGGCGACGGTCGGCATAGAGGTGCCGAACAGGACGCGCGTCACCGTCGGCCTCCGGGAGCTCCTCGAGTCTCCCGAGTGCCGCAAGAAGCAGTCGCGGCTGCCGCTGGCAGTCGGCAAGGACATCGCCGGCGCCCCGATCATCGGCGAGCTGGGCGACATGCCCCACCTGCTGATCGCCGGCTCGACCGGTTCGGGAAAAAGCGTCTGCATCAATTCGATCATCGTCAACCTGCTGATGACGAAGACGCCGGACGAGGTCAAGCTGATCCTGATCGACCCCAAGATGGTCGAGCTCTCCTCCTTCGAGGAGATCCCCCACCTGCTGACGCCGGTGGTCACGGACATGAAGAAGGCGCCGGCGGTCCTCAACTGGCTGGTCGAGAAGATGGAGGAACGCTACGAGCTCCTGGCGATGGCCAGCGTCCGCCACCTGACGGCGTACAACGCGCTCGGTCGCGTGACGCTCCGCGAGCGGCTGCGGGAGAAGCTCGGCGACGAGAACATCGAGGGCTTGCCGGACTTCCTCCCCTACTACGTCGTCATCATAGACGAGCTGGCCGACCTCATGATGAGCGCGTCGAAGGAAGTCGAGGCGTCGATCACGCGCCTCTCGCAGAAGTCGCGCGCCGTCGGCATCCACGTCATCCTCGCGACCCAGCGACCCTCCGTCGACGTCATCACCGGCCTCATCAAGGCGAACATGCCGAGCCGGATCTCTTTCCACGTCGCCTCCAAGGTCGACTCGCGAACCATCCTCGACCGCAACGGCTCGGAGAAGCTGCTCGGCAAGGGCGACATGCTCTACCTGCCGCCCGGCACGTCGAATTTGATCCGCGCCCAGGGCACATTTATCTCTGACACGGAAATCGCCCAGGTGGTAGAATTCGTCCGCAAGGAGGCGGAGCCACAGTTCGACGAGGAGCTTTCGCGGTTCGGGCTCCAGGGCGCTGTCGCCGAGTGCGAGGAGGACGAGCTCTACGAGGACGCCGTCCGGATCGTCCTCGAGTCCCAGCGCGGCTCCGTGACTCTCCTCCAGCGGCAGCTCCAGATCGGATACACGCGGGCGTCGCGGCTGATGGAGCTGATGTCCGCCAACGGACTCGTCGGACCGTTCAAGGGGAGCAAGGCGCGCGAGGTCTATTACACGCTCGATGAGTGGGAAGCGGCGCGAGGCACGAAGGCATCCTGACGCTCCGCCGGCGACCGGCCGGCGCGCGAGGCGAGACCGCGCCGAGCCCGAATCGGCGGTTCCCGCCGTCAGCATGATCAGCCTCGGCTGTCCGAAGAACCTCGTCGATTCCGAGATGATCCTCGGCAACATGGGGCTCGCCGGGTTCCGGATCACGGCGCGCCCGGAGGACGCCGACGTCATCGTCGTCAACACCTGCGGGTTCATCGACAAGGCGAAGGAGGAGTCGGTCAATACCATCCTCGAGGCCTGCGAGCTGAAACGCGCCTCCCCCACTCCGAAGAAGGTCATCGTCACCGGCTGCCTCGGCCAGCGATACGGCGACGACCTGCGTCGCGAGATCCCGGAAGTCGACGCCATCGTCGGGCTCGGGCAGTACGACTCGATCGGCGAGACGCTGCGCTCGCTGGTCGGCGCTGACGCGGTCGGCGCTGACGGCGGGCCGCTCTTCCAGGTCAGCGATCCCGACTTCGCCTGTCACGCCGAGACCGGCCGCCTGCGCCTGACGCCCTCGCACTTCGGCTACGTGCGCATCTCCGAGGGCTGTGACAACCCGTGCACGTTCTGCGCCATCCCGAAGATCCGCGGCCGGTTCCGCTCGAAGCCGCTCCGCATGATCGAGGACGAGGTGCGGGAGCTCGTCGACACGGGCTGCAAGGAGGTGGTGCTGATCTCCCAGGACACCACCAGCTACGGCGTCGATATCGACGGCGTGTACGCGCTGCCGCGGTTGCTCGAGCGGGTCGCGGGCATGCCCGGAGTGCGCTGGGTCCGGCTGCTGTACGTCTATCCCGCGTGCTTCTCCGACGAGATGATCGAGGCGATCGCGTCGATCCCCGAGGTGGTCAAATACGTCGACATACCGCTGCAGCACATCTCCGAGAAGATGCTCCGCCGCATGGGCAGACGCCTCGGCGAACGCGGCACACGGGCGCTGCTGGAGCGCATGCGTGATCGCATCCCGGGCCTCTACCTGCGGACGACCTTCATCGTCGGGTTTCCCGGCGAGGACGAGTGCGAGTTCGGAATCCTGCGCGACTACGTCCGCGAGTTCCGCTTCGAGCGGCTCGGCGTGTTCACGTACTCGCGCGAGGAGAACACGCCGGCGTTCCGCCTGCGCGAGGATGTGCCCGAGGAGGTCGTCCAGGAACGCCTCGAGGAGCTCATGCTGGCCCAGCAGGAGGTCGCCTTCGAACAGAACCGCTCGCGTGTCGGGGAGCGCGTCGAGGTGCTGCTCGACCGCCGCGAGGGCGGTCGCTGGGTGGCCAGGAGCGCCGGCGAGGCGCCGGAGATCGACCCGACGATCATCGTCGATCCGGCGGTCGGCGGCGGAGAGGGTGATCCCGTCGAGCGGGTGGAGGTCGACCGTCGCGACCGGTGGAAGCCCGGCGACTTCGTCGAGGTGCGGATCACGGGGCACCAGGACTACGATCTCCTGGCGAGCCCATCGATCGCCGAGCGCGCGGCGGTCGGGCGATGAGCTTGCAGTGCCGAGCAGGGATCTGAGCAGGGGCTGACCGGAGGAGCCGACGTGGAAGGCGCGGGCGTCGAGAAACCGGAGACCGCGGCCGGCGAGGCCCGGCGGGCCGCCGCGAAGCGCTACCGAAACCTGCCCAACCAGATCACGCTCTCGCGGCTCGTCCTCTCGGTGGTCTTCTTCCTGCTGATCATCCTGACGAACCACGGCTACTTCGGCGCCAGCCGGTCCCTGGTCCTCAACCTCTCGATCGGCCTCTTCATTCTGACGGCGGTGACCGACTTCCTCGACGGGTACATCGCGCGCCGGCTGGAGATCGTCTCCAACTTCGGGCGCATCTCCGACCCGATCGTCGACAAGGTGCTGATCTGCGGGTCGTTCGTGCTGCTGGTCGAGACGTGTGAGCTGGTTCGCGCGTGGTTCCCGGTGATCATCCTCACGAGAGAGTTCCTCATCTCCGGGCTGCGAAGCTTCCTCGAGTCGCGCGGCATCCCCTTCGGTGCCGGGCTCAGCGGCAAGATCAAGATGGGGCTGCAGAGCGTCACCATTCCCGTGGTGCTTTTCTACGAGGCGAACGGCGACGGCTCGGCGTTCTGGAAGTGGTCTGCGATCGCCCTGCTCGCCGCGACCGCGCTCCTCACCGTGACCAGCTCGATCGACTACGTCGTGCGCGCATGCCGGCTCTTCGGCGGCCGGGCCTCATCCTCCGGCGAGGAGAAGTGAGGCTCGCGCTGGCCGCCCCCGAACTTGGTGGCCGCGGGTCGAGACGCTATCATTGCCATGACGCGACGATGTGTGCATTTTCGCCCGGCGCGCGCCCCCGGCCTTTCCCATGACGCTGAACAGCGGGCACCCTCGACAGCGACGATCGCGACACCGCTCGACGGTGACCAACCCGCTGAAGATCCCGATCGCGATCAAGTTCACGGCCCTGATCGCCATCCTGACGCTGGTCGCGATGGGCTGGGTGAGCTTCGAGGCGGTCCGGGTCGCGGGGGAGACCCAGGAGATCGAGATCAACGAGAAGGGGCTGCTGGCGCTCGATCTGGTCGTCTCCCGCCTCGAGCCGGAGTGGGTCATGTCACGGCAGCAGGACGTCCTGAAGGAGGTGGTCGCCCGGACCCTCGAGAGCTGCCAGGATCGCGGCGTCATCGACATCCTCGTCTACGACGAGGAGGACTTCGTCCTGGCAACCGGGCTCGGGGCGCGATCGATGCGCGTCTCCGATCCGGAAGATCGAAGCCAGATCGAGTACCCGCCCGCGCGTGAAGCGGGAGTCGAGATCATGGACTTCGAGTTCGTCTATCACGGACGCGAGACCAAGCCCATCCGGAGCTTCGAGAAGTGGCTCCAGTATCCCGACGGCGAGAGCGCGGCGCGCATCGGACGCGCGCAGGTGCTCCTCTCGGAGACCCAGATCCGACAGGCCCGCCAGCGCGTCCGCAACGAGATGTTCACGCTGACGTTGGCCACCGCGCTGGCCGCCGGCCTGGGCTCGTTCCTCCTCGCGACCTTTCTGGCGCGGCCGATCCGGATGCTCGTCAAGGACATGCAGCAGGTCAGTCTCGGCAACCTCGATCACAAGTCCGAGGTGAGCTCGCCGAACGAGCTCGGTGACCTGGCCCGGACCTTCAACCAGATGACGTCGAACCTCAGGGAGGCCCAGGAGCTGAAGATCGCCCAGCGGGCGACGGAGCACGAGCTCAACCTCGCGACGCGGATCCAGCAGCGCCTCCTGCCGTCGTCGGTCCCGAAGATCCCGGGCTTCGACGTCGCCGCCTACTACCAGGCGGCGCAGGAGGTCGGTGGCGACTACTACGACTTCCTCCGGATCGGCCAGCACGACGTGGGCGTCGTGGTCGCCGACGTGTCGGGGAAGGGCGTCCCGGCCTCGCTGATCATGACGATGACGCGAAGCCTGCTCCGACTCGCGGCGAGGGGCTCGACGTCGCCGGTGGAGACGGTACGCGCCGTGAACCGGACGCTGTCGCCCGACATGAGTCCCGGGCTCTTCGTCACCCTGCTCTACTTCGTCATCAACGCCCCGGCGCGCATGGTCCGTCTCGTGCGCGCCGGCCACAACGGACCTCTCTTCTACTCGGCAAGGTCGCGGAAGCTGATCCACGTGAACCCGCGCGGCATCGCGCTCGGACTCGACTCCGGCGGCAACCTGTTCGATTCCGAGATCGAGGCGAGGCAGTTCACCTTCCACGGGGGTGACGTCCTGGTGTCGTACACGGATGGCGTCACCGAGGCGAAGAACCGGGACGGCGAGGACTACTCCCAGAAGCGCCTCGCCAGGGTCCTGGTCGAGAACGCGGGACGGACCGCGCCCGAGATCCAGGAGGCGATCCTGGCCGACATCGACACGCACCGCGGCGACGTCGAGCGCTCGGACGACCTGACGCTCGTGGTCATCAAGTGCACCGCGGCGGCTCCTGACTGAGATCAGGGTGGGGATCGGAGTCGGACTCCGACCCCAGCGTTGCAAAAACGTACCCGTACCCGTGCCCGTTCCCGTGCCCGTTCCCGTCCTCGAGGGCTCTGGTCGCGGAGTCCGATGACCGACTCCGATACCGATGGCCGATACCGATTCCGACTCCGATACCGACTCCGATGACCGACTCCGACTCGATGCGCAGGTTGGGGTGAGAGTCCGACCTGCCGCGGCCGCCATCTATCCATGTTGTGTACGGTTCTTGCTCCCGGCTGACGGCGCGATTCGACCGTGATCTGCGCGGATGATATTCTTTGTCGCGAAACCACCGCGACGGCCACCGGTCGTGGTGGCGCTCCCGCGCGCATGGGAATCGGCGGCCTGGAGGTCGGCGCGCGCCTGGGCGACGGAAGAACAGGGTATGGAAATTACCAAGCACCGCCTGACGGTCCCTGCCCAGAGCTGGAGCCTGGAGGAGATTCGCGGGTTCTGCAAGCGCACCCTGAAGTCGAGCTCGATCGATCAGCAGGTGTACCGCCAGCTGGTGCTCGCCGTCGATGAGGTCGCCGCGAACGTCGTGGAGCACGCCTATCCCGAGGGGGTGAAGCGCGGCGACATCACGCTCGACATCGACATCCAGGAGCAGCGCATCACCATCGAGATCAGCGATACGGGGGTTCCGTTCAACCCGCTCGCCACCGAGCCGGTCGACCCGAAGAAGTCGTTTAGCAGCCGGCGGCGGCGCGGCTACGGAATCCCGATCATTCGTCGCATCGTCGAGGACATTCACTACGAACGGACCGACGATGGAACCAACGTCCTGAGAATGACCAAACTGCGCTGAGTGGCGCCTGGGCAACGCGGCCGGAAGAGCCCGCAGAGACGGAAGGGAAGATGAGCGGACTCAGGATCAACGTCGACGACAGTCACGAGCACGTCGTCCGCGTCGAGCTCGAGGGGTATCTGGACGCGCACACGTTCGAGAAACTCGAGGGTGAGCTGGAGAAGCTGTTCCAGCACCAGAAGTACCGCATCATGGTCGATCTCCACAAGCTGCGGTACATCTCGAGCGCCGGCGCCGGTGTCTTCATCGGCTCGCTCGGAACGTGTCAGGACCACGACGGGAACATAGCTCTGGTGCGTCCCACGCCGGAGGTCAAGGAGATCTTCGACCTCCTCGGGGTATTCCACATCTTCCCCGTGGCGGACACGCCGGACGAGGCGATCTCCGTGCTGTGCTCGTGACGGCCCGGGGTCGGGCCCTCGCGTCCGGGATCAATCGCTCTCGCCGGCGTCGTCGATCCCGGACTCGATGCCGAGGGCGAAGACCTTGCCGTCCCCGATGCGTCCGGTGCGCGCCGCGCCCTCGATGGCGGCGATGACGTCGTCGAGCTCATCGCGACGCACCGCGAGTTCGATCCGCACCTTGGGGATGAACGAGATCGCGTACTCGCGGCCCCGGTAGAGCTCCAGGTGCCCCTTCTGCCGGCCGTATCCGCGCACCTGGCTGACCAGCAGTGAGAGCACGCGAAACGGCGCCAGCGCGTTCATCACCGTCTCCAGGCGGAATGGCTTGACTATGGTCGTCAGCCAGACGAGCTCGGTCGTTTCTGGGCTCACTCCGTGGGGGCTCCTGCTTCGGGGCTCACCTCGAGGACGCGGGGATCGTGCCCGGCCACTATAGCAAATACGTGGCGATAAGGAAGTCCGCGCGGCCCGCCCGGCCCGTTTGACGCCCTTTTGGGACCATCATAGTCTTCCAATGGTTGAGGGCGAGCCGTCGCCGGGCGCGGGAAACCGCCCGGCGGCAGCAGAGCACTACCGGATCGCCGCAGCCTCCTTTCTCCCCGCGGCCCGGTATGGAGAGGCGTCGCGCGATGCGCGACGGCGCGGAAGAGAGGGTGCATGAACATCGAGCTCGTCCAGCAACTCAAGCAGCAGCAGATCCTCGCCCCGCAGATGATCCTGTCGATGGACGTCTTGCTCCTGACCAATCAGGAGCTCGAGGCGCGAATCGACAAGGAATTCATCGAGAACCCCGCCCTCGAGATCGCCGAGAAGACCTCGGACGAGCCCGGATCGGAGAGAGACACGTCGCCCCCCGAACGCGAGGGAAGCGGCATCTTCGAGCACATCGAGAGCTTCCAGAACCTTCCCCGCCCGGAGTACCGCATCCGGCGGCGCGCGTCCGACGACTTTGATCGCCAGGAGGCGCTCCAGAACCTCGAGGGGACCCCTCCCGGCCTCCGGGAGCACCTGATGCAGCAGTTGCGCGTTCTCGAGCTTCCCGAGAAGGTGATGGGGATCGCCGAGTTCATCATCAACGACGTCGACGAGCGCGGCTACCTCCTGCACCCCGTGCAGTCTCTCCGCGAATCGTTCGACGGCACGGCAACGGACGAGGAGTTCCAGCTGGCGCTGGACAGCGTCCGGGCGCTCGACCCCGCCGGCGTCGGCGCCGAGAGCCTGCAGGAGTGTCTCGCGCTGCAGCTCAAGCGCGACTGCCAGAGCTACCCGCTCGAGATGGCGATCCTCGAGAACTACGTCGAGGACCTGCGCCAGAACAAGATCCCCAAGATCGCCAAGGAGCTCGGAAAGACCGTCGACGACATCAAGGACGCGCTCGAGATCATCGCCATGCTCGATCCCTACCCCGGGCGCGAGTACTCGAACCGTCCGAGCCACTACATCCGTCCCGACGTCGTGGTCGTGGACAAGAGCGGCTCGTTCCACGTCACCGTCCGCGACCAGGACCTGCCGAAGCTGCGCATCAACGAGACCTGCAAGAAGCTCCTGGCCGAGCACCGCAAGAACCGCGAGATCGCCGGCTTCCTCAAGAAGAAGATCGACTCCGCGCACTGGCTGATCCAGGCCGTTCGCCAGCGGCACATGACGATCAAGGAGATCGCCGAGTGCATCGTCGAGTACCAGAAGGACTTCATGCACAACGGCCCCGAGAACCTCAAGGCGATGAAGATGCAAACGATCGCCGATCTGGTCGGGGTCCACATCTCGACGATCAGCCGCGCCGCGAAGGGCAAGTACATCGAGACGCCCCACGGCATCTTCGAGCTCAAGTACTTCTTCACCGGCGGCGTCGAGCGCGCCGACGGCGAGGTCGAGTCACGCCGCAACGTTTACAGGCAGATCAGCGAGATCATCGACAACGAGGACAAGCGACGCCCTCTGTCGGACACGGCCATCGCGCGCAAACTGCGAGGCCAGGGGCTCGACATCGCGCGGAGGACGGTGACCAAGTACCGCGACCAGGAAGGCATCCCGCCGTCGCGCCTGCGAAAGCAGTTCTGATCGGGCCCGGTCCTCGTCCTCATCCTCGTCCTCGTTCCCGTTCCCGTGCCCGTTCCCGTGCCCGTTCCCGTGCCCGTTCCCGTGCCCGTGCCCGGTCCCGTGCCCGAAAACCTTCGGCTTCGTCTCCGCGGCCGACGTTGGGGCCGAGTCCGAGTCCGAGTCCGATGTCCGATTCCATTCCGACTTCCGATGTCCGACTCCGATGTCCGACTCGGATACCGACCCTTCCTCGATCTGCCTTCCTGCTTTCCTCCTGGATCCGTCCCGCAGTCTCGCCAGCGCACTCGAGCAGCCCTTCGGGGCCGGGAACGGGAACGGGAACTGGAACTGGATCGAAGAACGGGAAACGCCGGTCACGCTCGGGCAGCTCATGCGACAGTCGGGATGGGACAGGATGGATCGGGATCGGGTGCTGGGAGGACGGGCGGGCTGAGAGAGAGGGTGATGTGGCGGGATTGGCGTGACCGTGCGTTTCCCCAGAAGCACTCTTGCCGTCAGGACGCGTCACACGGCAGGTCGTCGTCGGTCGGATCGCCGCCGGGCTCGCTGAAGGGCGGCGGCGGCGGGGCATCTCCCAGGAAGAGGTGGCCGAGGAGCGCGATCGGATCGGAGATCGACACCGCCCCGTCGTCGTCAACGTCGGCGCTGTCGAGGCACGCCGGGGCGTTCACGCCGAGGAAGAGATACTCCAGGATCACGATGGCGTCCGTCAGGTTGATCGTGTCGTCGCCGTTGACGTCTCCGCGGCGAAACTCGCGACCGCTGACCCCCGGACTGCCGCCGGCGACCGCCACTCCCGATGGCGTGCCGACCACGCGCTCGCCAGGGCCGATCAGCGGCATCACCTCTCCGGCCGAGCGCGCCGTGCCGTCGCCGTCGGCGTCGAGAGCGCGCCAGATCTGGTCGCGGGCGCCGTCGAGGACGATGAGCGCGCCGTCGTCGCCGAGCGCGATGTCGTTGACGTCGCGCGGACTCGAGGGGTCCTCGGCATCGGTGAAGAGCGTCACCTCGGTCGGCCCACCGATGAGACCGTCGCCGTCGCGGTCGATGAGTCTGACAATGATTCCGGTGTCCTCGTCCGCGGCGTAGACCTCGCCGTCACGGCCGATGGCCAGCCCCTCCGGATCCGTGAAGGGGTGCGCGCCGGTCGGGTCATGGAACACCGACACCTCGCCCTCGTCCATGACGTCGCCGTCGTCGTTGCCGTCGTCGAGCACGGCGATGATTCCGAGGGTCGCGTCGGTGACGAGAAGGCGTCCACGAGCGTCGATCGCGAGGGCCTCGGGATCGGTGAGGACCGTTCCGGTCGCACCGTCGCCCTCGCCGGCGATCGTCGAATCGTAGAGGACGCGCCACTCCCCCTCGTCGAGGGCGTCGCCATCGCCGTTACCGTCGCGCAGCGCAAGGATCAGTCCTCGACTGCCGCCGTCGTCGACGAGAACGAGCCAGCCGTCCTGCGCGAGGGCCATCGCGTTCGGCGTGCCGAGATCGGGGCCGTCGGAAGAGTCGTCGTAGAAGACCTCGACCTCGCCCTCGTCGTTCGCATCGCCGTCGTCGTCGCCGTCGCGCAGGGCGAGAATCGCATCGAGCGTGCCCCCGTCGAGGAGGAGCAGTCGGCCGTCGGGACCGAGCGCGAGCGCGGAGGGCGTCGAGAGATCGGGACCGGGCGAGGCGTCGTCATAGAAGACGACGACCTCGCCGGCGACGTCGGGCTCGAAGGCTCCCGATCCATCGATGTCCTGCAGCCGCACCACACGGTCCATCGACGAGTCGCACACGAAGAGCTCGGGGGCGGCTCTCGCCACGCCGTGAACGAGGAGGAGCGCCAGCGCGAGCGCGTGCGTCCGCGCCGGGATCGGCCGGCGCCGCGTCTCGGTAGCTCGGCGATCCCGCGCCCGCCAGGCACGCTCCGCGGCTGAAACTCGCGTCGTCATTCCGGAATCGTTTGGTGTCATCTCGCCTCCTGACTCTCCCGTGACCTCTCGCGCGGTTTCCGCCGGCGAGCGCGACCGCCCACCACGGACGGGGCGACCGACGACCGACGCGATCGCCTGCACCCTGAAGCAAGCCGCCGGCCGCGCGATCGCCTTTGCAGGGAAAAGCGGACGCCGGCGGCGAAGTCGCGCCGTCGCCGCGGCTTGCCCGACGATCACTGCGGACTCGACGACCTGCGCCGGACGTCGCCGCGGTCGGCGCGCGACGCCGTTCGCCCGTGACCGGCCCAGGCGGTTCTGGTAGATTGTCGCGATCTGTCCGGTGTCTGTTCGGCGTGCGGACGGGGTGTCCGCCCGGAAACGAGACAGGTGACCGGATCCGGCACACCGCCATCGCAGGGCGCGAGCGACCGTTGGCGAAGCGAGTCAGGCTCCACAAGTACATTGCGAACTGCGGTTACACGTCGCGCCGGCGCGCCGAGCTCCTCATCGAGGGGGGGCGGGTCGAGGTCAACGGGCGTCTCGTCGATCGTCTCGGCGCCACCATCGAGCCCGGAGTCGACCGCGTCGTCGTCAACGGCGACGAGGTGACGCCGCCCGAGCGTGTCACCATCCTGCTCCACAAGCCGGCGGCGGTGATCACGTCGACCCACGACACCCACGACCGCCTGACGGTGATGGACATCCTGCCGCGTCGCTTCCGGCTGCTCGGCGTGTTTCCCGTCGGCCGGCTCGACCAGGACACCGAGGGACTGCTGGTCCTGACCAACGACGGCGACCTCCACCACCGCATCGCTCACCCGCGCCACGAGATCGAGAAGGAGTACGTGGCACGCGTCAAGGGGTTCCCGACCCCGGAGACCTACCGGCGCTTCGAGGAGGGCGTCGTGATCGACGGGAAGAAGACCGCGCCGGCCCGCGTCCTCGCGCACGAGGCGGAGGGGCCGACGACCGTCGTGCGGGCGGTGATCAGCGAGGGGAGGAAGCGGCAGATCCGGCGCATGTTCGAGGCGCTCGGTCACCCGGTGACGTGGCTTCGCCGCGTGCGAGTCGGCGGGCTCGAGCTCGGTGACGTGCGCCGCGGCGAGTGGCGGGCGCTGGACGAGGAGGAGATCCGGGCGCTGACGGAATGAGCCGGCGGCGCGGGCTACCGCCCGATCACCGCCTCGAGCTTCTCGTTGACGATCGCCTTGCTGTCCGGGTCGACCTTGTCCCGGATGGCCTCGAGCTTCGTGCGGGCCTCGTCCTTCCGGCCCTGGTTCATCAGCTCTTCCGCATCGGCCAGCGACTTCTCGAGCTCTTTCTTCATCTCCTGCTCGATGTCGGCGATCTCGGCGTCGAGCGTCGACCGGAGGTCGGGGAACATCGCGTAGCGGCTCTTCCGCGCTTCCTTGAACTTGGTGAGCATCTGGATCGCCCGGTAGAAGTTGTCTCCCCGGAGCGAACGGGCGTCCATGACCATGCGGTTGTGCTCGCGCTCGAGCTCCCTGCGCGTCTCCGAGTCGGGCGGGATGGCCTGGACCGTCGAGCCCTGTGAATCGTCACCTCCGAGGAGGCTCTTCTTGAAGGCATTCGGGTCCTGCAGGCTGCGAGCGCTCGTCGAGTCCTCGCCGGCGCTGACCTGCGTCCCGGTCTCCGCCCGATTCGCGTTGATCACCATGACGAACATCAGCATCACCGCGAAGAGCAAAACGACGCCGGAGACGATGCCGACCCAGAGGGTCTTCGGGTCCATGGCGCGTCGCCGCCGTGGCCGCTCGGCGCGCGGGAGCGCCGCCGGCTGGCGGCGCTCGGCGCGTGGCGCGCGTCCTCGCGGGCCTCCGCGCCCGCGGACCGGCGCGCCCTTCGAGACCGACCGCTTCTCCACCGCCTGGTAGACGCGACGCGCGTTATCGAGCGTCAGCAGGTTCGCCTTCACCAGGACGCTGCCGATACGCGGCCGCGGCTTGCCCTGCGACTCGACCTTCTGCGCGTAGACGAGGCACTTGCGCGCGTCCTCCTGCGTGACGAGGCCGCTCTGGATGGCGATCTTGCAAAAGAGGAGATCTTCTTGTTGACTCATGGCGTCTTTGTAAAGAACGGCGGCCTGGAACGAAGTTGTCGCGGTGTACGCCAGGTCAGGCGTGGAGACCCACCTCACTGACCGGCCGGCCGCTCTGCCGCCGCGACGAGGACACGACGAGACGAGAGGGGCCATCCACCGGTCCGCACGAATCGGCCCGGTCGGGTGCGACCATCCGGCTCGCGAAAAGACAGGCGCGCGCGCCCGAACAGGTATGATGGTAGAGGCGGTCTCGAGGAGTGTCAAGCGCGGACGAGCGCTCCCCTCGTCGCGTTCACGTGCGCGCCGCACTGCTCTCCGAGAGTGACCGTGACGCGATAACGGTGACGCAGTGACCGTAACGCAATGAAGAGGACCCGGGACCAGGCCGCGGTCGATGACTCCCCGATTCACAACATCGTC
>JBFFXF010000052.1:0-32671 GCA_041569895.1 Planctomycetota bacterium
ACGCCAGCGCTCAGCGGATTTAACCACAGAGGGCACAGAGAACGAAGCACAGAGGGCACAGAGGCAGCTTCGAACGCGTCGCTCGAGTTCGCGGGCCGGGTTGAGCGGCGAAGGGTCGCTCGGACTGAAGAGGGAGAGAGACCTCTCTGTGTGCGGCGCTGCGCCAGCTCGCGCCGCGCCTCTGTGGTTCAATTCTCGGCGAACCTCACTCACGGTGCGATCTGCCGAGACGACGGCGCGGCCCGGAACAACCGCGATTTCGAGGGTCAAACGCCAGGAAGGGACCTGCGTTTTTGCAACTGTCGGGTCCGATTCCGATTCCGATGACCGAGACCGAGACCGATGACCTCCGAGGTCAGAGACAGAGGACGGAGAACGGAGACGGACTGAGTCCGAGACGCCGAGACGCTCCTCGACGCCAATCTCCCGTCCTCGTCGACCGTCGTCCGTGCTTTCGGGACCGGGACCGGAAACGGGGAGCGACATTGACTGGGTCCGCGGCTCCCCGATAATGGCGGCGGGGTGTGTTTCCGAGGGAGAGGCGAGCTCTGGCCGTGTATCTCGATCGTTCCATCGCTGCCGTTGTCGTGATCTTCGCGGGTCTCTCGGTCGCCGTTCCGGGCGCCGGGGCCGATCTCGTCATCAGCGAGTTCATGGCGGCCAGCCGGGATGCGCTCCTCGACGAGGACGGTGACTCGAGTGACTGGATCGAGATCCAGAACGTTTCCGCCGGGCCGGTCGACGCTGCGGGGTGGGCGCTCACCGACGACCCGTCGATCCTCCACAAGTGGGTCTTTCCCCCCGTCGTCATCGAGAGTGGCGGGTTCCTGATCGTCTTCGCCTCGGGCAAAAACCGCGCCGGCCCCGAGCTCCACACCAACTTCGGGCTCGACGCCGGGGGCGAGTCGCTCGCCCTGGTGGCGCCCGACGGCACCGTGGCGACGGCGTTCCCGGGCTTTCCCCGGCAGCGCGAGGGCTTCTCGTTCGGCGTCGGCAGCCGCGTCGTCGCCGAGCTGGTCGGGCGCGGATCGTCGGCGCGTGTCCACGTTCCGTCCGATGGCGCGCTCGGTCTCTCCTGGACGGGCGGCGGGCCGTTCGACGACTCGGCGGCGGCGGGCTGGGCTCCGGCGACCGCCGGCATCGGGTATCCGTCGGGAGGCGTGGTCGACGCCGGCGTCGAGCCGCTCGGCTACTGGGATTTCGACGACAGCGCGGCCGACCGGAGCGGCAACGGCCACGGGGCGACGGTCAACGGCGCGGTTTTCTCGGCGATCACCGCGCCGGCCCTCGACGGGGGCAGATCGCTCCGCTTCGACGGTGTCGACGACTTCGTCGGCGTCGAGATCGACGTCTCCGAGACGGCGTTTACCTCGTCGATGTGGATCCGTGCCGACACCGGCGGGCGAGGCATCTTCACGGTCGTCGACGGCGACCTCGGCGCCGGCGGGTACGACCGCCTGCTCTACTTCGAGGGCGGCAACATCGCCGCCCGGGTCTGGAACAACGAGACGGTGCGCTCGTCGGGACGCAACTACGCCGACCGTCTCTGGCACCACGTCGCTCACGTCGTCGGCCGGGAGATTGGCGGCCAGCGGATCTACGTCGACGGTCGGCTGGTCGCGAGCGGCGTCAAGGCGGCGTCGGACTTCGACTGGCAGCAGCGCATCAATATCGGCTTCTCGAACGACGCCGCCGGCGACTTCTTCGCGGGCCTCATTGACGACGTCGCTGTCTGGGACGCGGCTCTCTCCGCGGAACAGATCGGCCGGCTCGCCGCCGGGGCCTCGCCGCTGGCGCTCGACGGCGTGCGTCCGTTCGTCGAGACCGACGTCGCGTCGGCGATGCAAGGGGTCAGCGCATCGGTCTACGTGCGTATCCCGTTTCGGGCCACATTACCGCTCGACTTCGACGCCATCGAGCTGCGCGTCCGCTACGACGACGGCTACATCGCCTACCTGAACGGCGTCGAGGTCGCTCGCCGCAACGCGCCGGAGCCGGCGGGTTTCGATGCGCGGGCCTCGTCCGACCGCGCCGTCGGCCGGTCGACGCGGGAGGAAGCGATCGACCTCACGTCTCACGTCGATCTGATTCGCGACGGCGACAACGTGCTCGCGTTTCACGGTCTCAACGACACCCCCGGCAGCGAGGAGTTCCTCCTCGCGCCGCGACTCATCGCCATCGAGCGGATGTCGAACCGTTTCATGCAGCCGACGCCCGGCGCGCCGAACGATACCGGCGTCTTCGATTTCGTCGCCGACACCAAGTTCAGCGTCGACCGCGGCTTCTACACCGAGCCGTTCGACGTCGAGATCACCACGGCGACCGAGGACGCCGCCATCTACTTCACGACCGATGGCACCGAGCCGTCGCCGCAGAACCCGACGGCGCGGCTCCACGACGGACCGATCCGCATCGCGCGCACGACGCGGCTTCGAGCGGCGGCTTTCCGGGACGACTACCAGCCGACCAACGTCGATACGCACACGTACCTCTTCGTTCGCGACGTCCGCAGCCAGCCAGCCCGGCCCCCCGGTCTGCCGGCGACGTGGAGCGGCGGGTTCCCGGCGGACTATCAGGTGGATCCGGACGTCGTCAACTCGACGCGTCCCGGTTACAGCCTCGAGGAGGCGCTGCTGTCGATCCCGTCGGTGAGCGTCGTCACGGATCCGGAGAACCTCTTCGATCCGTCGAGGGGAATCTACTACCACTCGTCGAGTCGCGGCCCGTCGTTTGAGCGGGGCGCGTCGATCGAGCTCATCCACCCCGACGGCACGGAGGGGTTCCAGATCGACGCCGGCCTGCGCGTTCACGGCAACTCGAGCCGCATCCACACCTTCACGCCGAAGCACTCGTTCCGCATCGTTTTCAAGAGCAAGTTCGGGCCGCGCAAGCTGAGGTTCCCGCTCTTCGGCATCGAGAGCTTCGACCAGCTCGTGCTGCGCGGCGCGTCGACGGACTCGTGGCCGGTGGTCAACGGCAACTTCGTCCTCGGCGTCCAGCGGTGGAACCCGATCCACGCCACGTACATGCGCGACCAGCACATGCGCGACGCCCAGCTCGACATGGGCAGTCCGTCGGCGAACGGCATGTACGTTCACCTCTATCTGAACGGCCTCTACTGGGGGCTCTACAACCTCGCCGAGCGCCCGACGAGCTCGTTCGCCGCGGAGCGCCTCGGCGGCGAGCGGGAGGAGTACGACGTCCTCAAGGACTTCGCCGAGCTGCGGGAAGGCACGGCGACCGCGTGGAACGAGATGATCTCGCTCGCCAGTCGGGGGCTCGCGTCGGAGGCGGCGTACCAGCGCATCCAGGGGAACGACCCCGACGGCACGCGCAATCCGGCGCTGCCGCGATACCTCGACGTCGACAACCTGATCGACTACATGATCCTGCACATCACCGCCGGCGCCGAGGACTGGCCGGACCACAACTGGTGGGCGTCGCGCCGGCGCGGACCGGAGAGCGATGGGTTCAAGTTCTTCGTGTGGGATCAGGCGATCTCCAACGACTCGCTGGTGCGGACGCACACGCGGATCCAGACGCGGTTCGAGCAGCCGATCAGCTCGCCCTCGCCGTCCTTCCTCTACGGCAGGCTGATGGCGAACCAGAGCTTCCGGCGGAAGTTCATCGACCGCGTGCACGCGCATCTCTTCAACGACGGCGCGCTGACGCGCGACGCGAGCTCCGCCCGATGGCAGGACCGACAGCGCGAGATCGACATCGCCATCGTCGGCGAGTCGGCCCGGTGGGGGGATTCGAAGAAGTCGCCGCCGTTCCGGCGCGAGGTCGAGTGGCTCGCCGAGATGAACTGGATGCGCGACACATACTGGGAGGACCTGCACCCGATCGCGGTGCAGCGCTTTCGCAACGTCGGTCTCTATCCCGACGTCGAGGCGCCGGTCTTCGTCGTCGACGGCCGTCCCCGGCACGGCGGGCGGATCGAACGCGGCGAGCGGCTCAGCATGGTGGTCCCGGAGTTCAGGTCGTTCATCGACAGGCCATTCATCGACCGGGACAACCCGGCGAGCGCGCTGGTGCCGCGCGATGGCTCGCTCGGAGTCGAGTGGACCGGTCCGGGGTACGTCGAGGGATCGCGCGGCGAGACGTGGCGGCGAGGCGCCAACGGCGTGGGCTACGAGAACTCGAGCGGCTACGAGGACGCCATCGCGATCGACGTCGGCGCCGAGATGTCGGGAGCCGAAGGCAACACGACCGTCTACGTGCGCCTCCCGTTCACCATCGAGGACCGCGGGCAGCTCGACTCGTTCGAGACCCTGACGCTGAAGGTCGCCTACGACGACGGCTTCGTCGCGTACCTGAACGGCGAGAGGGTGGCCGCGGCCAACGCCCCGGCGAGCCCGGACTGGAGCGCCGGCGCCACGGCGGGCGGCGAGGCCAACCCGGACGCGCCCACCGAATTCGACATCTCCGAGGCGGCCGGCCTGCTGCGCGTCGGCGACAACCTCCTCGCCGTCCACGGGCTCAACTTCAGCGAGTTCTCGAGCGACATGCTGATCCTCGTCGAGCTCGTCGGCCGGACGCTCGACACGCGCTTGCCGCCGGGCCTGGTCTCCTACACGCTCGACGGCGCCGACCCGATGGACGATGGCGCGCTGAGCTACACCGGGCCGTTCGCGCTCGAGGGAACCACCCTCGTCAGGGCGCGCGCGTTCGACGGCGAGGAGTGGAGCGCGCTCACCAGCGCCGTCTTCGTCGATCCGACCTCGCACCCCCTCCGCGTCACCGAGGTGATGTACCACCCCCTGCTTCCGGAGCCGGCTCGACGCGACCCGAACGACTTCGAGTTCATCGAGCTCCAGAACGTCGGCGACCGCGCCCTCGACCTGCGGGGACTCGCGCTGCGTGGCGGCATCGATTTCGACTTCGCGGGCTCGGAGGTCACCACGCTCGGGCCGCTCGAGCTCGTCCTCGTCGTCCGCGACGCGGCGGCCTTCGGCCTGCTCCACGACACCACGGGCATGCGGATCGCCGGCGAGTACGACGGCAAGCTCGACAACGCCGGCGACTCGATCGTCATCGAGGGCCCGCTCGGCGAGACCATCCTCGAGTTCACCTACGACGACGCCTGGTATCCGATCACCGACGGCGGCGGGCATTCGCTGGTCTTCACGGATCCGACGCTCGATCCGGAGGCGTGGCGTGACGAGGCGAACTGGCGGCCGAGTCGCGACCCGGGCGGGTCTCCCGGCGTGGACGAGTCGGGCGGCGTCGTGCGCGGCTGGCAGCGACCGGGCGACGCCAACGGCGACGGCCGGCTCGACGTCAGCGATGCGGTGACACTTCTGCTCGGGCTCTTCGCCGGCGTCGATCTCGAGCCGCGCTGCGACCCGGACGCCGGGGCGGCAGCCGACGTCAACACGGCCATCCTGGACGTCAACGGCGACGCGCTGGTCGACATCTCCGATGCGATCCACCTCCTGAGGTTCCTCTTCGCCGGCGGTCCCGCCCATGCCCTCGGGCCCGACTGCGTCCGCCTGGAGGGATGCCCGACCTCGTGTCGCGGCTGACCGCGGGGCGCCACCGACGCGGACCGCGGTCGTCGATCCACGGCGGTGGGGCGGCGCTGCTCGCCGCGGCGATGCTGGCTGGCTGCGAGCGCGGCCCGCCGGCGAGCAGCGGCGCGATCTTCGCCGACGTCACCGCGGAGAGCGGCGTCGAGTTTCGCCTCGAGAACGGCATGAGCGAGGCGCGACACCTCCCCGAGACCATCATCGGGGGGCTCGGCTGGATCGATCACGACGGTGACGGTGACCTCGACCTCTATCTCGTCAACGGACACTCCGACTCGCGCAACGCGGCGCGGCCGGGCGCCGAGACCAACCGACTCTATCGCAACGACGGGAACTGGCGTTTCACCGACGTCACCGCCGAGAGCGGCACCGGTGACCGGCGTTACGGCTGCGGTGTCGCCGTCGGCGACTACGACAACGACGGCCGGAGCGACATGCTGGTGACAAACTTCGGCCGCAACACGCTCTACCACAACCTCGGGGGCGGCGTCTTCGAGGACGTCACCGAGCGCGCCGGACTCACCGAGGAGGGCTTCTCCTCGAGCGCAGTGTGGTTCGACATGGACCGCGACGGCGATCTCGACCTCTACGTCGTCAACTACGTCAGCTACGATCCCGGGACGGCGAAGCGGTGTGTCGAGGACGGCCTGACGATCTACTGCCATCCGAAATGGTTCAACGGCGAACCGGACCTCCTCTATCGCAATCTCGGCGACGGGCGATTCGAGGAGATCGGCGCGCGGGCGGGCATCGCTCGCGGCGGTCCGACGGAGGGCAAGGGGCTCGGCGCCGTGACGCTCGATCACGATGGGGACGGCCTCGTCGATGTCTACGTGGCCAATGACCTGACGCCGAACTTCCTCTGGCGGAACGTCGGGGACGGCACCTTCGTCGACGTCGGGCAGGTGGCGGGAGTCGCCCTGAGCGCCGACGGGTTCTTCCAGGCGGGCATGGGCGTCGACGTCGCCGACGTCAACGCCGATGGGCGGCTCGACATCCACGTCACCAACTTCTCGCGAGAGCTCAACGCCCTCTATCTCGGAGAGGGAGGCGGCGCGTTCCGCGACCGCAGCGAGCAGTGCGGGCTCGGCCCGAGCTTCCTCTCGCTCGGGTTCGGGACGCTGTTCATCGATGTCGATCTCGACGGCGACGAGGACATCGTCGTCGCCAACGGGCACGTCGATGACCGGGTCGAGGTGTCGCAGCCGGGGACCGGGCTGGCGTGGAAGCAGCGGCCGCAGCTCTTCCTGAACGATGGGACCGGCGCCTTCACCCTGGCGTCGATCGAGCGCGCCGGGGCGTTCTTCGCCGAGCGTGTCGTCGCCCGCGGGCTCGCCGGGTGCGACGTCGACCGCGATGGCGACGTCGACCTGGCGATGATGACGTCGGACCGTTCCGTCGTGCTTCTCCGCAACGACAACCCCGATGGCAACCGCAGCGTCACGCTGCGACTCGTCGGCGCCGCGAGCCCACGCGACGGCTTCGACGCCCGCGTCGAGGCGACGGTCGGTTCGCGCACGCGCGTGTTCTCGTGCCAGGCGGGCCGCAGCTACGCCTCCGCGTGCGATCCCGCCGTGGTCGTCGGAATCGGTCGCGCCGCGGCGCTCGACCGCGCGATAATTCGCTGGTCGAGCGGTGCGGTGAGCGATCTAATGGCCGTTCCGGCGGGCAGCGTGCGCACCGTCAGAGAGGTCGATTCGGACGACAAGTGAGGGGCGGTGGCGGAGTCGAGGAGTTTCCACGTGAGCGCGTGTCGGATCCACCGTGGCGTCGCTGCACGGCCACGCCTCGTCCTGACCGCCGCGGTACCGGCTGTTCTCGTCATGGCGCTGTCGGGGGCCGCGGCGCAGACGGTGGTCATCTCCGAGATCAACTACAACGCCGACGGCGATGAGCGGCTCGAGTTCGTCGAGCTGCACAATCCCGGAGCGACCGCCGTCGACCTCGTCGGCTGGTCGCTCGTCGACGGCGTTCGCGCCTCCTTCGGACCCGGCGCCGTCCTGCCGGCGGGCGGGTTCGTCGTGCTGGCGCGCGATCCCGCCGTGCTGCGCGATGCCCTTCGACTTCCGGAGGCGCTGACGATTCTCGGCTACGAGGGCGCGCTCGAGAACAGCGGCGAGCGCGTGACGCTCGTCGACGGCTTCGGCGCCGTGATCGAGACGGTGCGATACAACGATGACTATCCGTTCGACCGCTCCGCCGACGGCGACGGCGCCTCGCTCCACCGGGCGTGCTTCGATCTGCCCGCGGAGGCGCCGTTCAACTGGATCGCCGGCGCGCCCTCGGCGGGATCACACGAGGTCCGACCGGCGTGCCCGCCGGAGCATCCCGCAGAGGACGCGGCGAGCCGGCCCGTGGTCATCAACGAGATCGACTATCACCCGCCGGCCGGCGGCGACCCCGACCTCGAGTTCGTCGAACTGCTCAATCGATCCGATCGCCGCGTGGCGCTCGGCGGCTGGAGCTTCGACCGCGGCTTCGATTTCGTGTTTCCGGCGAGCGCCGAGATCGGCGCCGGCGAGCTCGTCGTCGTGGCGCGCGATCCCGGGGCGTTCCTCGCGCGCTACGCCGTCGATCGGACCAGGGTGTTCGGGCCGTTCCGCGAGGACAGCCGCCTGAGCAACTCCGGCGAGACCATCCGGCTCGTCGACGACGCCGACCGCGTCCAGGACATCGTCCGCTACGACCAGGAGGATGGCTGGCCGGCGCACGCCGACGGGCTCGGCAGCAGCCTGCAGCGCGTCAACGCGCTCGGTCCATCGAGCGCCGCCGGCAACTGGCGCGTCGCGCCTCCGGCTCCGCCGACCGGCGGCGACGGGGGATGGCAGACGTTCTCCGTCGATGGCTTTTACGACGGTCCGCGCTTCTATTTCTATCTCCTCGGCGCCGGCGAGCTTCTCCTCGACGGCATCCGTCTCGAGGTCAAGGGCGGCGACGGCGCCAACCTGCTCGGCGACGGCGATTTCGACAGCGGCCTCGGGGCGTGGTCGGCCACGGGCAACCACACGGCGTCGACGGCGCTCGACGAGGGAGGCTTCGGCGACAACGGCCCCTGCGCACTCGTCCGGGCGAGCGACGCCGGCAACGGCTTCCAGCACGCCCTCCGCCAGACGGTCGCCGACAGGCCGGCGGCCGGGACAGCGGTGACCCTGACGTTTCACGTCAAGCCGGTGACCGGCGCGACCGGTTTCGTCGCCCGGTCATCGGTGGCGACGGACGAGAACGGCCTCATCTACGTCGAGGGGGACGCGTCGACTGGACAGTCCGAGGCGGCGGAGCGCACGCCGCTGGCGCCGAACTCGTTCGTCAGCTCGCGCACGCCGCCGACCATCGAGCGCATCGACTTCTCGCCGCCGTGGCCGGGGTCGAGTGACGAGGTCACCGTGGCGGCGCGCGTCGTCTCGGAGGACCCGATCGACGAGGTCGTCGCGTTCTACCGCGTGGACGACGGCGATCGCACGCCGCTGCCGCTCGTCGATGACGGCGACGCGCCCGACGCGTTCGCCGGCGACGGGGTCTTCACGGGAGTGATCCCGCCGGCGCCGAGTCGATCCCTCGTCTGGGTGTCGGTGGTGGCGACGACGTCCGCGGGCGAGGCGACTCACCGCCCGCGGCTGAAGAACCCGGCGGGGGTGACCGGCTACTACGTGATCGACTCGCCCCCGGACCAGAACGAGGACCTGCGGCTCTTCTATATCTTCACGCCGGGCGCGCTCAGGGACCTCTCGTGCAATCCCGGCGTGTGGCGCGAGGGTGATCTCGTCGACCCGACCTCGCGCGCCCATCGCTCCGTCGGCGTGAAGTTCCGGGGAGAGACCGCCTGCGCGTATCCGAAGCGGCCGATGCGCGTGAAGTTCAACAAGGGGGATCGGTTCGAGGGGCAGCGGCGCCTCAACTTCAACGCCGGCTGGAACGACAAGTCGATGCTGCGCGAGCAGTTCGGCTTCGACTTCTTCCGCGACGCGGGCGTGGCGCACAGCGAGACGCGCTTCGCTCGCGTGCATTCCAACCGCGGCGTGTTTCACGGCGCGTACTTCACCATCGAGGACCCCAACGAGGACTACCTGGAGCGCAACCGCCTCGATCCCGCCGGCGGTTTCTACAAGGCGCGGACGCCGCTGCGCAACCCGAGCGTCGCGGGCTTCGAGCCACGCACGGACGAGTCTCCGGCGCGCCTCGACGAGGTGCTGGCGTTCGCGGTCGCCCTGCTGAGAACCCCCGGCGATCGGCTCATCGATTTCCTCGAGGAGTCGCTCGACGTCGAGGAGATCCTCGACTACCAGGCGGTGCAGGCGATCATCATCGACGGCGACTCGGTGGCGAAGAACTGGCTCCTCTACATCGGCCGCGACCAGCTCAAGGGGCCCGGCCCCGATCGCATCAGCATGTTCCCGTGGGACATCGACCTGAGCCACGGGCAGATGCTCCTGGTCACGGACAATCGGGTCTACGACGAGCACCCGCTCTTCCAGACGCAGCAGTACCCGTTCCACGACCAGGGCTTCCACGGCATCCTCACGGCGCTCCTGCAGCGCGCCCCGGGCGACTACTTCATCAAGGCCTTCTACGGGCGCGTCTACAATCTGCTGCAGGAGAAGTACACTCCCGACGCGCTCTTTCCGAAGCTCGACCGCTTCGATGCGAACACGCGCGGCACGGCGGCCGCCGATCTGGCACGGTGGCCGCGGACCTTCGGCGCCCGCGGGACCGACGCGGCTTTCTGGCGCCGTGACTTCCGCCTCTTCATCGAGCGTCGCGCCGCGTTCCTCGAGCGCTTCCTTTTGAACGAGAGCCCGACGACGCAGGGGCGCCGCTTCCGCTACACGCCGCCGCCGCGTATCCGCTTCACCGAGATCCACTACAATCCCGCCGACGACGAGCAGCTCGAGTTCCTCGAGATCACCAACACGGGAAGCGTCGTCGCGTCGCTCGCCGGCTGGACGATCCCGGCGGTGGGCTACACGTTCCCCGCCGACGCGATCATCGGCGGGGGCGAGAGCGTCCTCGTCGCCCGCGATCCGCGCGCGCTGCGCGCCGCGATCGACCCCGGCGACACGGTGGTCCTCGGACCGTATCCCGGAAGGCTCGACAACGGCGGGGCCGAGCTGCGCCTGCGGGACAACGGGCTGGAGGGGCGGTACTACCCGGAGACCGTCGACATCGTGCGCTACCTCGACGGGGCGCCCTGGCCGCGTCGCGCCGACGGCGGCGGCCCGAGCCTCGAGCTCGTCGGCACCGATCTCGACAACGACCTGCCGCGGAGCTGGCGGGCGGGCTGGTCACCGGGACGGGCGGCGCGGGAGAACGCGCCGCCGGCGGCCGCGATCGATGCGGAGCCGTCGAGCGGCCCGGCGCCGCTGGTCGTGCGGCTGAGCGCGCTGGCCTCCCTCGACCCCGACGGCGATTCGCTGGAGCTCGACTGGTCGATCGCGGGACGGCCGGCGGGCGATCGGGCCGTGTTCCTCGTGTCGCTCGACGAGCCCGGCACGCATCGGGTCACGTTGACGGTGCGCGACGGGTTCGGCGGATCGGACGAGGCGGCGATCGACATCGAGGTGACCGGTGGCGGCGCGCCGAGCTTCGTCCGCGCCGACACCAACCTCGATGGCGCGCGCAACCTGGCCGACGCCGTCTTCGTGCTCGGCTTCCTGTTCACGGGGGGCGACGAGCCCGGCTGCCTGAAGAGCGCCGACATCAACGACAACGGCCTCATCGACCTCTCCGACCCGGTCTTCTTCCTCAACTTCCTCTTCACCGGCGGCGATGCCATCCCGGCGCCGTTCCCGGGCTGCGGCACCGACCGGACCGACGACGACCTGTCTTGCGAGCAGACCTGCGCGCCCTGAGCGGGCGGTGGCGAATCGGCATCTCGCGTCATCCGGCGACGTCACGCGCCATCGGCTGACTTTCCGGCTCGCCGCGCCACCAGAAGCGCCTCGTGACGTCCCTCCTCCAGCCAGCCCTCCTCGTGTCGGAGCGGCTCGAGACTGCTCTTCCTGGCGAGCGGCTCCATCTCGCCGTCCTCGAGGAGGTGCCGCTCACCCGGTCGCGCGTGCCGCAGCAGGTTGGAGCGCGTCGGGTGGACGACAACGACGACGCCGTCGCCGGAGAGCGAGCGCGCGAACTCGGCGAAGAGCGGCCGGTGCAGGAAGTGAAAGCAGAGGATGACGTCCCACGGGCCCGCCGGAAGCGGCTCGGCCTCCAGATCGATCTCGAGCGTGTCGATCTCGAGCCCCCGCCGGTTCGCCTCGGCAGCGGCGAGCTCGAGCCCGACCGGCGAGACATCCGACAGCGTCACGCGCAGCCCGCGCTCGGCAAGCCACAGCGCGTGCCGCCCGGAGCCCGCGGCGACATCGAGCGCGACACCGCGACGCGGCAGAAACGCCTCGCAGCCGACGATCAACGACGAGGGCGCGGACGGAGAGAACCCGCGCTCGCGATGGATCCGATCCCACTTGAGACGGTCTTCGGGCGGCATGGGGTTCTGTCATAGCCCGGCGCGCCCACATCGGCAAGCGCGGTCCCGGTCCAGATTGGCCCGGAATTTGACTTTTCCTTTATTCGCGTTTTACATAGCGCACTTAGCTTCCGGGGCTCACAGAGCAAGAGAGTGGTAGGTCAGTGTTTCGTTCCCGTGTCACGGCGGGCCGTGCCCCGCCACTTCATGTCCAGGGGAGGTAAATTTGCCGTGAGAAAACCAACCAGGTCTCGACGATTCATCAGGGGAGTGGCCATGGCGCTCGCTGTGGCACTCGCCTGCGCGGACGTCGCGTCAGCGCAGGAGGAGCAGGAGGACCTGCAGGCCGAGCTCGGCGAGCTCCGTCGCGCCGTCGCGGCGCTGGAGGAGAGGATCGGCGGTGATGACGGCTCCCAGTTCACCGCCGGGATCGACAAGCGACCCTACATCAAGAGCGCCGACGGCAAGTTCAAGATCGAGCTCGGTGGCCGCCTGCAGGCGCGGTACACCTATCAGGGACGTGACGTCAATCGCGGTGACCGCGACGGCTCGGACCGCAGCTGGGCCGAGCTTGAGCGCGCCCGAATCCGGGTCCAGGGAACTCTCTTCGATCCGAGGTTCTTCTTCCGCCTCGAGTGGGACGGTCACAGCGACTCCGGCTCCCTCGGCCTGACGGACGCCTTCCTGCAGTACATCCACCAGACCGGCGACGACGACTACGAGCTGAAGATCGGCGCCGGGCAGTGGAAGCCGTTCTTCGGCCGCCAGGAGAAGCAGTCCTCGGCCCAGCAGCTGCTCGTCGACCGATCGCTGGCCAACGAGTTCTTCAACATCGACCGCAACATCGGCCTCTGGATCGAGGGACGCAAGGGGAAGGTCGGCTGGGAGACCGGCGTGACCACCGGCATCGACAGCGTCAACCGCGACATCGACGACGGCGAGTTCGACCAGGTCCCCGCCTTCTTCGCGCACGTCGACGTCGACGTGATCGGCGACATGCGCAGCTACGCGCTGAGCGGCGGCGATTACAAGATCTCGGAGGAGCCGGGCCTGACCACCGGTTTCTCGGTCGTCACGGATCAGAACAACGGATCCGGCGGCTCCGACGAGGGCTTCGTCGAGTTCAAGCTCTACCAGTTCGCGTACGACTTCGTCTTCAAGTATCAGGGCTTCAGCCTCAACGGCGAGTACTTCGGCCGCTGGCTCGACTTCGAGGCGTCGGAGGTCGACGGCGAGGGCGACAACGACGGCTCGGCGATCTACTCGCACGGCGCCTACCTCGAGGCGGGCTGCATGCTCACCGAGAAGCTCCAGGCCGTCGGCCGCGGCTCGGCCGTCTGGAACAGGGAGGGCCCGGCGACCGGCAACGCCGTCGAGGCGGGCGGCGGGTTCAATTACTTCTTCAAGGACCACAACCTGAAGCTCAGTCTCGATGTCCTCTACCTCGACATTCCGCCCGACATGATCACCATGACCGAGAAGCTCCCGGGGCTCGACAACCCGGATCTCCCGGACACCTTCGAGCACGGGTCGTTCAGCAGCAGCTCGGCCAACCTCGGAGAGTTCCAGGGGATCATGGTGCGCACGCAGCTCCAGCTGTACTTCTGATCCGGAACGTCGATCGCCTGGATCGACACGCGCCACGGGGTGCGCGCCGCTCGCCGGCGGGACCCCGAGGCGCGTCATGCGTTGCGGGATTGGCGCGGGAGCGGGTATCATCTGTCCGGGATGCACCGTCACGGAGAGAGTCGGCGAGGCGGGCCGCGAGCGGGCCCGACTCGAGTCTCGAGCTCGTCGGAGGCCGAGTCATTCGATCGATGAGCCCGTGTCCGATACGCCGTTGGGCGTCTCCGTGTCTCGCTCTGGTCGGGGCGGCGCTGATCACCTCGTGCCTCGATCGCGACGAGTGGACGGACCCCCTCGAGCGTGGCCGCAACGTCACCTCCCGACCCGCCGCCGACCCGCCTGAACCGAACCTGGAGAATCCCGTCGGGCCGCGAGCACCCATTGCGGCCGGGCCCCACGGGGAGAACGCTCGCTCCTGCACCGCGTCGGACTGCCACGCGAGCCTGCGGGACAGGCCGTCGATCCACGTGACGGTGGCCACCGGGGCCTGCGAGACCTGCCACGAGCCCGCCGGTGATCCCGGCGCGCACGCCTTTCGCCCTGCTCGCGCTCCTCGGGCCCTGTGCACGCGCTGCCATGCGAAGGAGGCCGCCAGGCAGGTGGTGCACGGACCGTATCGCGAGTCCGCGTGCCTGGAATGCCATGACCCGCACGGCGGTCCGACCCGCGCGCACCTGAGGAGTGAAGACGACGCCGGGACGTGTGGCCGGTGCCACCGCCGATCGCCGGACGCGCACGACCACGCGCCGCACGCCGCCGGAGAGTGCATCACGTGCCACGAGCCCCATCAGTCGGATCACCGCGGGTTGCTGGTCGAGTCCGGGAACGCCCTGTGCGCGCGCTGTCATGCCGACGTCAGCGATCGGCTCTCCACCCTTTCACGGGTTCATGGTCCGGCGGCCGCGGACTGCACCCTCTGCCACCATCCCCACGGCTCCGGCATCGACATGCTGCTCCACCGCGAGCCGACGAGCCTTTGCCTCACCTGTCACGACGCCGTGCGCGAGCGAATCGACCTCGACCCTCACGTGCACGGGATCATCCGTACGGAGGACGGCTGCGCTGGCTGTCACGATCCGCACGCGTCGCACACTCCCGGTCTTCTGCGAGCGGAGGCCGCGAAATCGTGTCTGGAGTGCCACGGAGGCGACTCGCCGGGGACGCTCGCCCACTCGATTCGCTCGGGCCGTTTCAAGCACGGGCCGGTCGTGGAGGGCGAGTGCTACGCATGCCACGTCCCGCACTCGTCGCGGCATCCGCATCTCCTCCGCGCCGCCTTTCCGGAGGAGTTCTACCGGGACTACTCGGAGGAGGACTACGCGCTCTGCTACGGCTGTCACCCGCCGGCTCTCGTCCAGGTCGAGCGCACCACGACCCTGACGGGCTTCCGTGATGGGGATCGCAATCTGCACTACGTTCACGTGGCCGGCAGGCTCGGAAGGACGTGTCGCGCGTGTCACGAGGTGCACGCCAGCGACCTTCCCTTCCACATGCGCGAGAGCGTTCCCTACGGGCCGAACGACTGGGAGCTGCCGATCAACTTCGAGAAGACGCCGACGGGCGGATCGTGCGCTCCGGGATGCCACCTGGAGATGGCGTACGACAACACCAGACCGTGAGGCGAGGGCTCGACGCCGTCCATCACTCGCCGGCGCCCGTCTCCTTATCGCTCGCGCCGATGCAGAAGACCTTGCTCAGCGTGCGCACGTAGAGCCGGCCGCCGGCGATGGCGGGTGTCGCCATGCACATCTCGTCGAGGCTGTTGACGCCCAGCACCTCGAACTCCGGGCCGGCGCGGATGACGAAGGTGTCGCCGTCCTCGCTCAGGCAGAAGATCTTGCCGTCATACGCCCAGGGCGACGAGGTGAAGGCGCTGGCTCCCTCGCCGATGCGCCGCTTTCGGTAGACCACCTCTCCCGTGCGGGCCTCGCGGCAGGCGAGAAAACCCCGGTCGAAGAGGGTGTAGAGGTGGTCGCCGTAGACGATGAACGATGGGTTGTACGGCGCGGCATCCCGATCGCACCACGCGATCCACTCGTTCGACGTGCCGGTGGGCGCGAGGCTGATGTCGCCGCTGGCGCCGGGCCGCACGGCGTAGACCGGCTTCGACTCGTCGAGCACGAACCCGGCCCCGAAGTAGAGCATGCCGTGTGCGGCGAACGGCGTCGGGATGGTGATCGATGACATGCCGCGCAGCTCCCAGAGCAGCTCTCCCGACAGGTCGTAGGAGCGCACCTTGCCCGTCCCCGGCGTGATGATCTCCGAGCGCTTCGGGTTCTGCCACACGAACGGGGTCGCCCAGTTGCTCTTCTCGTCACGCTCGACGCGCCAGACGGTGTCGCCAGTCTTGCGATCGAGGGCGATGAGAAACGATTCCTCCTCGTTGTCGTTGACGATGTAGAGCCGATCGCCGTGCAGCACGGGCGACGCGGCCGTCCCCCAGCCGTAGCGCGTCGGCCGCGGCTCGAAGCGCTTGCGCCAGACGAGCTCCCCGTCGAAGTTGTGGACGAAGACGCCGACGTTCCCGAAGTACGAGTAGACGCGCTCGCCATCGGTGACCGGGGTCTCGGAGGCATAGGTGTTCTTGACGTGGAGCGGCGCTCCCGGGCGAGCGGCGTGCACGAGGCGTTTCCAGACCACCCGGCCGTCGCGCGCATCGAGGCGATAGACGAGCCACTGGTGGTTGTGGGGCGATGGCTTGCTGCGGTTGCCGCCGTAGTAGAGACCCTTCTTGGCGTTCTCGACCGGGCCGTCGCTGCTCACGGTGGTCAGGAAGAGCGCATCACCCCAGACGATCGGGGAGGACCAGCCGCGTCCGGGGACCTCGCGCTTCCAGACGACGTTCTCGGTGGCGCTCCAACTCGAGGGCAGGCCCTCCTGGTCGGCGACGCCGCGCGCGCCGGGCCCGCGGAACTGCGGCCAGTGGTCGCCGGCGACGATCGGGGCCGCGGACAGCATGGCGCCGATCAGCGCCATCGAAGTGCTCTTGAGAGTGCGAGTCATCGTGCTCCTTCGAGAATTGAGTCAGCTCCCCGTGCGGGGCGCTCAACCCATGATCGCCTTGATGATGAAGAAAAAGAGGATCGCCAGTCCCGCCCCGGCGGGCAGCGTGACCACCCATGAGACGATGATATCACGCACCACGCGGAGGTTGAGGGCGCCGATACCGCGCGCGAACCCGACACCGAGCACGGCGCCGACCAGAGTGTGCGTGGTCGAGATCGGCATGCCCGACTTCGACGCCACGAGGATGGTCACGGCGGCCCCGAACTCCGCGGAGAAGCCGCGCGTCGGAGTCAGCTCGGTGATCTTCCTGCCGATGGTCTCGATCACTCGCCAGCCCCACGTCGCCAGCCCGATGACGATGCCGACGCCGCCGAGAGCGAGCACGCCGAGCAGCCATGCGGAACTGAGCGTGACCTCCTTCCCCAGCTCGTTCGTCTCGAGGACGGCGATCACGCCGCCGAGCGGACCGACGGCGTTCGCGACGTCGTTCGCGCCATGGGCGAACGCCACGGCGCACGCACTGATGATCTGCAGATAGGCGAAGATCTTCTCGGTGGCGCGCATCTCCGGCGTTCCCCAGGACCCAGCCGGCGGCGTGGTCGTCTCCTCGACGGAGTTCTGGAGGCCGTCCATCTCCTCCCCGATGTCCCGCAGCTTCTTCTCGACATCGCCGTGCGCGATCTGACGCATGCGGTCGAGGCGCTGCTTCAGCTTCGACAACTCTTCCGCGAGGATCGGATTCTGGCTCGCCGGCGCCGGATTGCCGGCCGGCGCGGGAACCTTGACGCCACGAAGCAACCGGATCGAGAGCAACGCGACAACGACGGAGATACCGGTGGCGAGGAGGATCGACTGCACGTCCGTGAGACCGACGTTGAGGTGCTTCAGACCCTTCCAGAGCGTCACCAGCGTGATGACCTCGAAGACGGCGAAGACGAGAAACGGCGCGACACGTTTCGCCGCGGACACCATGTCGCGCTGGAAGAGCACGAAACGCTGTATCAGCGTGAAGATGACGAAGGAGAGCACACCCGACGTCAGCGGCGAGAGCACCCAACTCGAGACGATCTCGCCGACCGTGCCCCACCTGATGACATCCCAGTGCCCCCAGAGGACAACCAGACCGAAGCCGATCACGGACCCGACGATGCTGTGGGTCGTCGAGACCGGGAGGCCGAAGAACGTCGCCGCCATCAGCCAGACCGCCGCCGCCAGGAGCGACGCGAGCATCCCATAGACGTAGAGCGACGCGCCCTCGGCCTGGAGGATCTCCTGAAGCTGTTCGATCGGGATGATGTCCTTGCGGATGGTGGCCGAGACGTGCGGGCCGACGAGGAACGCTCCGAGGAACTCCAGGATGCCCGCGACGATGATCGCCTGCTTCAGCGTTAGCGCCCGCGAGCCGACGGACGTTCCCATGGCGTTGGCGACGTCGTTCGCGCCGATGCTCCACGCCATGTAGAAGCCGAAGAAGAGGCCGGTGCTGAGCAGAATCCAGTACTGGGCGCTGCTGAAGATTCCCGCCTGGGCGAGTATTCCGACGGCGTCCATCGTTGACGATTACTCCGCTTCCGATCCGAGAACGTCCGGGCTACCTGGCGAGCAAGAGCCGCACGCGGTTCCCGGCGCTGTCGGCAAGGTCGGCCAGCTCGTGGAGCCGTCGAAACATGTGGAACCAGTACATGACGTCCACCGGCTCGAGCTGACGCTCGAGCTCGAAGAGTTTCCTGGCGATGACGATCGCGGTGTCGTCCGCGATCGTCTCATCCGCATCGATCTGGTCCACCATCTTCAGCACTCGATCGGCCTCCTTCCCTCCGAACCCGGTCTCGAGGAGCTCGTCGAGCTCCTGCGTGACGTCCGCCGCGCGAGCACACGTCGTGGTGACCTCGCGGACAAGATCCTCGAGCGGTTTCTTGAGGTCCGCGTGCAAGGAGGCCTTGCGCAGCGTCAGCGTGATCGCGATGTCCTGGCACGTGTCGGCCATCGCGTCCTGGAACGCGAGAATCTCGAGCAGGTCTCTGCGGTCGACCGGGAGGAACAGGCTCCTGGGCAGATGCGAGCGGATGTCGTTCTTGATCTTGTCCGCCTCGGACTCCATGGCGCAGATCTCGTCCACCAGCTTCTTCTGCGTCTCCTCGTCTCCGCCGAGCACCGCCGAGACGAGCGGCGAGAGGCGCGTCGCGCACTCGCGCACCTTCTCCATGTGGGACTGCAGGGGCTTGAACGGGCTCTTTCCGAAGAGTGACAGGAGCGCTTTCATTCTGAGAACCACACAACGAGCCGCGGCTTGCGTCTATCGGTGAGCGATCAGCATGTGGAGGAACTTCCCGGTGTTCTCCGCCTTGTTCGCGATCGCTCCCAGCGTCTGGGATATCTTGTCGTAGAAGATCAGGTCCACCGGCCCGACCTTGTCCTCGATCTGGTAGCAATGCTTGGCGAATTTCCGCTGCAGGCGGTCGGCCTTCCACTCTTCCTCGCCGAGCTCTCGTGTTCCGGCGAGGACCTTCTCGGCCTGCTTGCCGCTGAAACTCTCCTGGGCGAGGACGAGGAGATCGTCAGCCATGGCGAGCATCTTCTGGCTGACGTTGATCACCTGTTCGGCGAAGGCGCGCAAGTCCTCCCGGAGGTCCTCGTGGACCTCCGTCCGTCGCAGCGACAGGACGACGGCGAAGTCCTCCGCCGCGTCGGCGACGTCGTCCTGATAGGCCAGATACCGGGAGAGATCGTCCCGGTTGACGGCGAGGAAGACGCGCTTCGAGAGCGACTCGCGGATCTGGGTCTTGACGATGTCGGCCTCGTATTCGGTCTTCGACATCTGGTCCTGAAGCTTCGAGATCTTGTCGTGATCGCCGGTCAGGAGTGCGTCGACGAGCGGGCGCACGAGCTCGACACACTCGTGGACCTTGGCCGTGTGCTGTACCAGCGCGCTGAACGGCGACTTTCCGAGGAGTCGATCGAGGACGCTCATGAGTGATCCCCCAACCCGACCGAGCGCTTCGCCGAGGCAGATCCGGGAGTCGCCGGTTGCCGTGGACGGCACGAAAAGGTATCCGCACGAATCTGCTCGTGTCAATACGCGATTCGGAGGTGGACGCCGTCCCGGGCGCCGACGAAGCATGGCGCCGCGTCGCGTCGAGGTGCGGCGGTCGTCGCGGGGCCGCCGTCCGGCCGACCGCCGTCGCCGGCGCGAATCGGCGCTGACGGCGCCAGCCGTTGTCCGATAAAGCCCCCCGGGGCCGCCGACATCGTTCCTCTGAAGTGCCTTTTCAGTAGGTTTTTAGCGAACCTCTTTACGTTCGCTTGCAGATATCTTAACCTTGTCTTTACAGAAAAGACGACGATCTCCGACCCGCGCCCGAAGAGAATCCGATGCCGAAGCGATTCGACAAGAAGCTCGCCGAGCTCAGAGAGAAGGTGGTCGCGATGGGCGACCTCGCCCAGCGCATGTTCCGCACGGCGCTCCGGGCGCTCGCGGAGCGCGACGAGGGCCTCATCGCCTCGATCCTCGAGATCGAGGAGCGGGTCGACCGCTACCAGGTGGAGATCGACGAGGCGGTCGTCAACCTGATGGCGGTCTTCGGACCCGTGGCGCTGGACCTGCGCTTCGTCCTGATGACGGCGCGAATCAACACCGAGCTCGAGCGCATCGGCGACCAGTCGGTGAACATGAGCGAGAACGTCCGCCTCCTCCTCGCCGAGCCGGAGCTCAAGAAGCCGGCGGACCTCGGGCGCATGGCAGAGATCGCCGCCAACATGATCAACGAGAGTCTCGAGGCATTCCGGGAAGGCTCGACGCAGCGGGCGCGCAAGGTGATCGAGACCGACAGCCAGGTGGACGCCCTCCACGATCAGATCTTCCGCGAGCTGCTCACGTACATGACGAGGGACGCGAAGAACATCACGCGATCCGTGGGGCTTCTCCTGACAGCGCGCGCGCTTGAGCGCATCGCCGACCATGCGACCAACATCGCCGAGGAGGTGATCTACATGGTCAAGGGCGAAGACGTGCGGCACGCGGAGCTGCAAGAGAGGCGCTGACTCCGCGGCCAGGCGCGCCGGCGGATCCTCGAGGCGGGACGAGTCACAATTCCTGGTGGCGGACGTCCTCTCCCTTGACCATGTAGATGACTTCTTCCGCGATATTCGTCGCGTGGTCCGCGATGCGCTCGAGCGAGCCGGCTGTCAGGATCAGGGCGAGAGAGCGAGCGGTCGTCTTCGGGTCGCTCATCATATATGTCAGGAGCTCGCGGAAGATCTGATCGTAGAGCGCGTCGACCGTGTTGTCGGCCCGGATCACGTTCCTCGCGACGTCGGTGGCCCCGCTCTCGAACGCCGAGAGGCTGTCCCGCACCATGGTCGCGGCGACGTCGGCCATGCGCGGCAGGTCGACGAGCTTCTTCAGCTCGGGCTCCGACAGGAGAAGCCGGACGTTCTCGCACATGTTCATCGACTGGTCGCCGATGCGCTCGAGCTCGGTGTTGATGCGGGCGACCATGAGCGCGAAGCGGAGGTCGAGGGCAACCGGGCCGAAGACCGCCATCAGACTGACCACGGCCTCGTCGATCTCCACCTGGTAGAGATCGACCTGCTCCTCCATTTCCTGGACCTTCGCGATGAGGCTCTCGTCACGGTCGATCAGCGCCCGCATCGCCGTCTGGAACATCGACTGGGCGAGATCGCTCATGGCGACCACCTTGCGCTTGAGGCCGTTCAATTCATCGTCCAGTTTCTTCGGCATGCGGCTTCTCCCGTACGCTATCCGTAACGTCCCTCGACGTAGTTCTCGGTTTCCTTGTGCCTCGGCCGCAGGAAGATGTCGAGCGTCGGCCCGTGCTCGATGATCCTTCCGAGCAGCATGTAGATGCACTCGTCGCTGGCGCGCCGCGCCTGGGCCATGTTGTGCGTGACGATGAGGATCGTGTAGCTCCCGCGGAGCACCGCCATCAGTTGCTCGATCGCCTCGGTGCCCTCCGCGTCGAGCGCCGAGCACGGCTCATCCATCAGGATCACGAGCGGCTTCAGGGGAAGCAAGCGCGCTATGCAGAGCTTCTGCTGCTGCTCGAGCTGGAGGGTCGTCGCCTTCCTCTTCAGCCTGTCCTTGACGTCGTCCCAGAGGAAGACCTCTCGCAGCGCCTTCTCGACGGCGTCGTCGAGGGCGGCCCTCTTCAGGGGGCCGCCGTTCGAGTGCGTCTTGAGGCCGAAGACGACGTTCTCGTAGATCGAGATCGGCAGCGGGTTGGGGCGCTGGAACACCATGCCGACCGACTTGCGGAGCTCGAAGAGGCTGACGTCCTCGTCGTAGATATTCTTTCCGAGGACGTTGATCGTGCCGGTGGTGGTGACGTTGCCGTAGCGCTCGTTGATGCGATTGAAGCAGCGGAGGAGGGTCGTCTTCCCGCAGCCGGACGGGCCGATCAGACTGGTGATGATGCCCTTCTTGATCGCGACCGAGACGTCATAGAGCGCCTGGAAGTCCCCGTACCAGAGGCTCAGATCCCTCGTTTCGAGTGCGTGCTCCGTGCTCACCCGAAATGTCCTCTCACGTAGTCGTACGTCAGCTTCTCTCGGGGGTTCTCCCCGAAGATCGCCTCGGTGCGGTCGATCTCGATGAGACGCGACTGGTTGATGAACGCCACCCGGTCCGCGAGCCGGCGGGCCTGCTGGACGAGGTTGGTCACCAGGATGATCGTCATCTTCTTCTTGAGCTCGACCAGCACGTCCTCGATGCGCATGGTGGTCACCGGGTCGACGGCGATCGAGAACTCGTCGAGGCAGAGGATCTCGGGGGCGTGAGACAGCGCCCTGGCGATGGTGAGCCGCTGCTGCTGCCCGCCCGAGAGCTTCGTCCCCAGCGTTCGCAGCCGGTCCTTGACCTCATCCCAGAGCGCCGCCTGCCTGAGGCAACGTTCGACGATCTCGTCGAGCGCCTCCCGCCGGCGGATGCCGCTGAGGCGCGGCGCATAGGCGACGTTGTCGTACACCGAGAGCGGGAGGCCCACCGGCAGCGGAAAGACCATGCCGATCCTTCGCCGCAGCCTGTAGACGTTCCTCATGCGCTGAACGTCCTCGCCGTCGATCTCGACGCTGCCCTCGACCTTTGCGCCGTGCGTGAAGGCGATGGTGCGGTTGATGCACTTGAGCAACGTCGTCTTGCCGGAATTGGCCGGGCCGATCACGCCGAGGATCTCCGAGTCGCGCACGTCGAGGGTGACGTCCTGCAAGGCGACCTTGTCGCCGTAGCGGACGGAGAGGTTGGCAATGTTGATCTTCGGATTCGCGGAGTCCGACATCCGGGCTGGCCTTCAGCTCACCATTTCTTCCGTGACCGCAGGTAGATCCGCAACGCGATCGCGGCGCTGTTGAAGACGAGCACGAGACCGATGAGAACCACGGCCGTGCCGTACTGGATCGCATCGGGCACGCCCGGCACCTGGGTCGCGATGGTATGGAGGTGGAACGACAGCGCCATGCACTGCTCGAAGGGCTCGTACGCGAAGAAGCCGCGATCCGAGATGTCCTTGTAGAACGCGACGCCGGTGTACATGATCGGCGCCGTCTCGCCGGCGGCCCGGCAGACCTCGAGGATCACGCCGGTGAGCACGCCGCTCATCGAGTTCGGCAGCACGACCGTCCTGATCGTCTGCCACTTCGAGGCGCCCATGTTCCAGCAGGCTTCGCGGAAGGCCATCGGCACGGCCCCCAGGGCCTCCCTCGTCGCGGTGATGATCACCGGCAGCGTCATGATGCCGAGAGTCAGGGACGAGGCGACGATCGAGCGCCCGAACCCCGCCGCGAGCACGAACGCGCCCATGCCGAAGAGCGAGTACACGATGCTGGGAACACCGGCGAGGTTCACCACGGCGAGATTGACGATGCGGGTGAACCAGTTGTCGCGCGCGAACTCGTTCAGGTAGATCCCGGCGAGTATCCCGACCGGCGCCGTGAAGGCGAGCGAGAACACCACCAGGTACATCGTCCCGAGAAGCGGCGCCCAGATGCCGCCGGCTCGCATGCGATTCGCCGGGTTCTCGGTGATGAACGACCAGGAGAGCACGGGGCTCGCCTTGTAGACCAGATACGCCAGGATTGTCAGCAGCGGCACGATCATCGACACGGCCATGAACGCGAAGGTCCACTTCGCGACGGTCTCCCATTTGAGCCGTTTCCTGATCTGCCCTGTCTCGGCGAAGGGGTTGCTGCTCACGGCGCTGCGTCTATGTCTCGTCCTGCTTGCGGACGCCCTTGACGATGAGGTCCGCGGTCAGGTTGATGGTGAAGGTAATGAGAAGGAGGAGGAGCCCCAGCACGAAGAGCACCTGGTAGTGGTTGGCTTCCTCGGGATACGCTCCGGTCGGGTCGGGCTCCAGGCGGGCGGCCTCGCCCAGCTCGGAGGCGATGGTGGCGGTCAGGGTCCTGCAGCCCTCGAGGATGTGAAAGAACGGAAACTTGCCATCGATCGGCATCCGCACGGAGTGCCCGGTCGCCATCAGGACAGCCATGGTCTCGCCCACGGCCCTGCCGACGCCGAGGAGCACGGCCGCGAGGAGACCGTTCTTCGCGGCGGGAAAGAGCACTCGGTAGACCATCTGCCACCGGGTGGCCCCGAGCGCGATCGCGGCCTCGCGGTAGGAGTCGGGCACGGCCTTCAGCGCGTCTTCGGCGATCGACACGATGATCGGAAGACTCATGAACGCCACCACGATGCCGCCGTTGAGGACGCAGAGGCCGTCCGACGCCGGCGTGTAATTCCGGATCAGCGGGTTGAAGACGACCAGCCCGATGAATCCCCAGACGACGGACGGCACCGCGGCCAGGAACTCGATGGTGACCTTGAGCGTCTCCTTGAGCTTGCCGGTGCAGAACTCGGAGATCAGCACTGCCGATCCGAGCGAGAACGGCACGGAGATCACCATCGCGAGCACCGTGACGCTCGCCGTGCCGAGGATCAGCGCCAGCGCCCCGTAACGCTTGTTGACCTCGGAGGTCGGGTACCACTCCGGGCTTCCGAAGAACTCGCCGGCGTCGAACCGGCTAAAGAGAAACGGCGCGCCCTCGCGGAAGACGAAGTAGAAGATCCCGAAGACGAAGACGATGGAGCTGACGCCGCACAGCCAGATCAGCCCGACGATGAGCCTCTCGCGGACGACGACCAGCTTGTCACGAAGATCGCGGAGCAAGAGACACTCCCCTCCCGGGTCTGCGTTGCGGATCGCGGCCTGTTGCGGGTCTCAGGAGCTCTTGGAGGGAATGGGCACGTATCCCTCCTCGACGACGACTTTCTGACCGGCCTCGGAGAACACCCAGTCGATGTACTCCTTGGCCGCGCCGGTCGGCTCTCCGAGCGTGTACATGTAGAGCGGGCGGGCGATGGGGTACTTCTTGGAGAGGACGTTCTCGGTCGTCGGCAGAATGGAGGGCTGCCCCTCGCCCGTGCTGACCTTCAGGAACTTGACCTCGTCGGTCTTGTAGCCCATGCCGCTGTAGCCGATGCCGCAGGGTGTGTGGGCCACCGCGTCGACGACGTCCTTCGAGCCGTGCAGGTCCTTGGTGCCGAGGCGGAAGTCGCCCTTGCCGAGGACGGCCTCGCGGAAGTAGACGTACGTTCCGGAGTTCGACTGGCGGCTGAAGACGACGATGTCGTCGCCGGAGCAGAACGAGTCGGCGTCGGCGCCGAGCTGCGACCACTTGGTGATCGAGCCGTTTTCCCTGTAGATCTCCGCCAGTTGCGCCAGCGTGATCTCCTCGAGCGGGTTGTCCTTGTGGACGTAGATGCCGATGCCGTCATAGGCGACGGTGAACTCGATCGGGTCCTTGCCGGTTTTGCGCTTCGCCTGCGCCTCCTCGTCCGGCTTGAGCGTGCGGCTCGCGTTGGCGATGTCGACGATGCCGGTCATCAGATCACGGATCCCGACTCCGGATCCGCCGCCCGAGACCTCGATCGAGACGTCCGGCTTGACCTCCCTGTATTCCTCCGCCCAGGACTGGGCGAGGTTCACCATGGTGTCGGACCCGGTGTTCTGGATGACGGTGCGGGCGCTGCCGCCGCTGTCCGTCGTCGTTCCGCCGGAATCGCAGCCGCTCGCGCCCACGAGCGCGACTGACACCACCGCCGACAGGACGAGACTCGAGCCTTTGCCGATCATCGAATGCACTCTCCTTCTGAGGTCCTGGTCTGGCGGACCGACTCCGTCGAGCCGGCCTGCAACATACTCTGCCGAGCCGCTATGCCTCGGTGTCGCGTTCTCTCCAACCTCAGACGAGGGCGAGGGTATAGATTCCGGGTTAAAGAGGGATAAACCGAATGTGAATATTGCGTGAATACCGTCAGTTTCTTCTGAACGAACGCACGTGGAATGACCGCTGCCCGGCCCGCCTGGCGCCCTCAGCGCCCATCGGGGATCCCCTCCTCGACCTTACCGGAACTTTCGGGGGGCTCGCCGAGCACCGACCGCGCCTCGGCCTCGAACACCCGCAGCTCCGCGAGCTGGTCGGGCGGGAGGTCGGTGCGCCCCTCCATCCAGCGCTCGGCCGCCCGGTACGCCTCGAGCGCCTCGGTCCGCCGTCCCAGGCGCTGGTGCGCCATGGCGACGAAGAGGAGGTCGAAGGCGGTCGCGCCCGACTCGCTGCGCTCCATCGACTTCTCGAGCGAGGCGACCGCCTCCTCGAACCGGCCGAGACGGTACTGGATCACGCCGAGCGTGTTGAGAAACGTCGGGTCGTGCGGGAACCTCTCGAGCGCGCGGGTGACGAGCTCGAGCGCGCGCGCCGGATCGCGGTGCGCCTCGGGCGGCGTGGTGACGAGGAACCACGCCAGGTTGTTCAGCAACGTCGGCGATACGCTGTCGCTCTCGGCGATGCGGTCGACGCTCTCGCGGGCGCCCGCGAAGTCCCCGAGCTGGACGGAGCACGCGAGCAGCTCGCGCTTCGCCCACGAGCAGTTCGCGCAGTGCTCGAGGTGGCCCTGGAGCGCCCGTTGCGCCGCGGCGTGGTCGCCCAGCGCCGTCCACGACTGCGCGAGATACTGAAAGAGCTCCGCGTCCGGCCCGTACGTGTCGAGCACCTGCGTGGCGGCGTCGGCGAGCTCTTGCCAGCGCCCGGCCTCGAAGAGCGCGTGGAGGTCGAGCTGGGGCGTCTGCGGCGGACGCGCGACGTACGGTCGCCGGACGGTGCGCTCCGGGACGGCGAGCGCATCGAGCGCGTCGGCGCGCCAGACCTTCACCGTGTGGTCGTCGGCGCCCGTGGCGAGGAGCCGGCCGTCGCGCGAGACGGCGACGCTCGTGGCAGGCTCCTCGTGCGCCTGGACGGCGAGCCGCTTCCGCCTCTCCGCGAGGTCCCAGAGGACGAGCTGTCCATCCCAGCCGATCGACGCCAGCGTCTTGCCATCGGGGAGGAGCGCCATATCGGGCACGGCGTCCGTGTGGCCGCCGAGGACCACGCGCCTCTCGGAGCCACGTTCCCACAGAAGCACCCTCGGGTCGCCATGGCCGGCGCCCGCGACCACGAGCTCCGCGCGTGGAGACAGCGCGACCGCCGTGACGCCCCAGTCGTGGCCGGCGAAGGTCTCGAGGAGCTCTCCACGTCGAGGGTCCCACAGCCGCACCGTGTCGTCCCAGGCGCCGGTGGCGAGGAGGTTGCCGTCCGACGTGAACGACACCGCGGCAACCGTGGACCGGTGGCCACGCAGCGCCGCGACCCGCTCCCAGCTGGCTGTATCCCAGACCGTCGCCTCCGCGTTTCCCAGCCGGGCTACAACGAGCAGGGCGCCGTCGGGCGAAAAGAGCAGCTCCAGCACCCGCTCGGCCTGCGACTCGATCGTGCGGACCTCCTCGAGGTCCTCGGCGGCGAGGATGCGCACGCTGCCGTCCGGGTAGCCGGCGGCGAGCCACCGGCCATCGGGCGAGCACGCGACGCTCATCGATCCCGAGTCGAGCTCGATCGCCGCCACCGGCCGAGCTGCCTCGAGGTCCCACCGTCTGAGATGACGGTGCCCCGCCTCGACGAGCGCGCGACCGTCCGGGAGAAAGACGACGTCGCGAATCGCCCGTCCGGTTCGCAGCGTCAGGACGGGATTGACGGCGTCGTCCCCGGCGGGGGCAGGTCGAGCGACGTCCGCGTCGCCCGCGCCGTGCCAGAGCGTCAGTTCCCGGACGGCGCGCGTCAGGACATGCCCCGCCTCGCTCAGACCGCTGCCCGCCGCGAGCGTGCGGCCGTCCGGCGAGAACGCCACGTGCCAGACGACGCCGGTGTGCGGTCCGAGCGTGCCGAGGAGCCCGCCGGTCGCGACGTTCCACAGCTTCACGGTCCCGTCCCAGCTCGCGGTCGCCAGGGTGCGGCCGTCGGGACTGAACGCCAGGTGATAGATCACCTCGGAGTGGCCCTCGAGCACCGCGCGCGTCCCACCGGTCGCGGCGTCGTGGAGGCGCGCGGTGGTGTCATGGCTCGCCGTCGCCAGAACGTCTCCATCGGGCGAGAATGCGGCGATCTCGATCATCTCGGTATGTCCGCGGAATCGGCGCTCGAAGCCCTCGATCCGCGTCCAGTCGTCGCGCCTCCAGGCGCGGACCTCCGACGACTTGAACGTCGGGATGTGAACGACCGCGGCGAGTACCCGTCCATCCGGTGAGAACGCCAGCGAGCGGACGGTCTCCGGTCCCGCCACGATGGTGGTCGCGACCTCGCCCGTCGTCGCGCTCCAGAGCTGGATAGCGCCGTCCTCGCCGCCGGTGGCGACGAGCTCGCTGTCCGGCGAGATCGCCATCGACCAGGCCGTGCGATCGTGCGCCTGCACGTCGGCGATGGCCGACCAGGTCCGCGTCTCCCGCAGCCGCAGCCGGCCATCCGAGCCCGTGGTCGCGAGCACCTTGCCGTCGGCGGAGAACCCGACGAGCGTCATCCCGGAGTGACCGGGCAGCGACGCCACGATCGCGGCGTTCGACCGCTCGAGCACCTTGACGTCGCGGTGACCGCTGGCGATGAAGCGGCCGTCGGGGGAGAACGCGACGGAGTAGCCGCCTCCCGACTCGCGTCCGGCGAGGACGGTGCGGTCGAGAGGGGCACCCAGGTACCAGACCCTCGCCGTGTGGTCCCATCCCGCGGTCGCGAGGAGCTGGCCGTCCGGCGAGAACGCGACGCCGCCGACGTAGCTCGTGTGGCCGCGCAGCGTGTCGGTCACCCGGCCCGTCGCCAGGTCCCAGATCCGCGCGGTGCGATCCCAGCTCGACGTCGCGAGTCTCATGCCATCGGGCGAGAACGCCACCCCGGTGACTCCGGACCTGTGCCCGGCGAACGAGCGCTCGAGCGCGCCCGTCTTGACGTTCCAGAGTCGCACTTCCGGCAGCCCGTCCCACTTGCCCCCGGCGGACGCGAGCTTCAGGCCGTCCGGGGAGAATGCCACCGACCAGACGTAGCTGTCGTGCTCGAGGGTGCGCTCCACTTCTCCGGTGGTCGCGTTCCACAGCGTCACGCGGCGGTCCCAGGCGCCGGCGGCGACGGTCTCCCCGTCGGGAGAGAACGCCAGCGAGAGCACGCCACCGGTGCGTCCGGCGAGGACGAGCCGCTCGGTCGCGCTCTCCATGTCCCACAGCTTCACCTCGCCGTCGCGTTCCCCGCGCGAGATCCAGAAGATCCGTCGCAACGGATTGCCCCCCAGACGTCCGACCATGGCGGTGCCGGTGGCGAGCGTGCGCCCGTCGGGAGAGAACGCCACGGCCAGAACCGGAGCGTCGAAGTCGCGCAGGCTCACCGGGGTGTGACGCGCCGTGTCGCGCGCGTCCCAGATCCGCACCCGGCCCTTTCGCGAGCCGCGATCTCCGAACCCGGCGGCGATGCGGTCACCATCGGGAGAGAAGGCCGCCGTCCAGACTTCCGTCGAGTCCTGGGCGCGAACGCGAAGGAGCCGTCCGGTCGCCGCCTCCCAGAGCTTGACGGTGTTCCGGCTGGTGGTGGCGATGGTCTCGCCATCGGGCGAGAAGTCGACGTCTCGAACTCCCCACGCATGCCGGCCGAGGACGAGCCGCTCCCCGTGGCAGAGCCGCTGGACGTGGTACCACTCGAACCCACGCAAGTCCTCCTCATCGGGTCCCGGACGCACACTCTCGAGGAGCGCCAGCGCGCCCGCCGCGTCGCCGTCGTCGTAGAACTGACGCGCGAGATTCACCCGGGCGACGTAGAGGGCGCGACGGTTCGCCGTCGCGAGCTCCCTGGCGCGAGCCGTCGCGGCCTCGGCCGACATTCTCAGGCCATACTCGCGCTCCGCGACGCCGGCGAGCCGGACGGCGACGAGCGTCGAGGCGATGACTCCGGCCACCAGCAGCACGGAGATCGCCGCGGCGAGCGAGGCCACCGCCGGATTCCTCCGGCACCAGCGCTCGAAGCGCACCAGGGCGCCGACCGGACGAGCGCGGATCGGCTCTCCCGCGAGCCAGTGCCGCAGGTCCCCGGCGAGCGCTCCGGCGGTCTCGTAACGGCGCGCCCGCTCCTTCGCCATCGCCGTGAGGCAGATGGTCTCGAGGTCCCGTGGAATGGCGTCGTTGATTCTCCTCGGCGGGCGCGGCTCCTCGCGGAGCAACTGCATGATGATCATCCGGCTGTTGCCGCGAAACGGCAGCTCGCCTGTGAGGAGCTCGTAGAGCACGGCGCCGAGGCTGTAGACGTCGGTGCGCGCGTCGACGGCGTGCGCGTCACCGCGGGCCTGCTCCGGCGACATGTACGCCGGCGTCCCGAGCACCTGACCCTCGGTCGTCATCGTCGCCTCGCCGGCCGCGCGCTTCGCCAGTCCGAAGTCCATCAGGTGCGGGCGGCCATCGGCGTCCAGCATGATGTTCGACGGCTTGACGTCGCGGTGGATGACGCCGTTGCGGTGCGCGTAGTCGAGCGCCTCGGCGACCTCGGCGATGATCTCGACCGCGTCGCGGAAGTCCAGGGGGCCGGCCGTCAGCCGGTCCGAGAGCGTGACGCCGTGGATGAACTCGCTCGCGAGGTAGAACGTGTCGCCCGACTCCCCCGCGTCATAGAGCGTCACGATCGCCGGGTGGCGAAGCTGCGCGGTGCTTCTCGCCTCGCGCAGGAAACGCTCGAAGTCCGAGGCGTCGGGCAGCGCTCCCGGTCGCGGCACCTTCAGGGCGACGATGCGATCGAGCGAGGCATCACGCGCCCGCCACACCTGCCCGAAGGACCCGGAGCCGAGCTCCTCGAGGAGCTCGTACTTGCCGAGCCGGCGGCGCTCCGCCCGCGGCGCGGGCGCGACCACCGTCTCGTCGGGATCGGACCCGGATCCGAAGCGCGAGCCGCATGTCGCGCACACGAGCTCCGCGGGCGCCGGCTCGGCGACCTCGACCGAGGTCTGACACTTGGGACACTCGACGCGCACGGGATCGCTCGCCCTTCCACCCGCCACTGCCCAGAGACTCCGCCGTTTTCACCGGCTGGCAACGCCTTCGTCAGCAGCGGGCAAGTATAGCGGGGGCTGGCGAGGTGGTAAAGCTCGCCGCACGTCCGGGGGGGGACGTTGAGCGGCGGTTAAGATACAAGGCGGGGTCGGAGCATACGCGCCGGTGCCCGCGGTCCGGTCTCGCCGTCGAACTCTGTTCTCTGATCTCTGGCGCTCTGATCTCTGATCTCGGTATCTGACCTCGGAATCGGCATCGGAGTCGGAATCGGCATCGGATACGGAGCACGAGCACGGGCCCAACCCCGGCCTGGACGGTGGACCGTGACCCGTGGAACGTGTGCCGTGACCGTGTGCCGTGACCGTGTGCCGTGACCGTGTGCCGTGACCGTGGCCGTGACCGTGGCCGTGACCGTCTTGGCGTCGTCCAGCGACTTTTGTCAATCACGCTGATCTCCGATCTCTGTCTCTGTCGAGGACGAGGACGAGTCCGGAAACGGGGCGATGCCCTACGGATCACACGCGTCCGGGCACCCCGCCATCACCACACACTCCGTCCCGCCCGCCGGTGGCGGGCCGCCCTGGAACATGAAGGCGAGGAGCGAGACGGCGTCGGCGAGGTCGACGGCGCGGTCGCCGTTGACGTCGACGAGGGTCCGGTTGGCGGGGTGACCCGTCGCGCCATCGCCGCAGGGGAGCCGCGCCGGCACGCCGGTGAAGAGATGACCGAGCACGCACACGGCGTCGGAGATGTCGAGTCCGCCATCCTGGTTGCAGTCGCCCGGCACCTGGCCGCCTCCCGGCGCGGTGACGCGCACCTCGCCGAACGCCGCGTCGCTGCGGCGGCCCGGATCGACGACCGTGAGGATCACCTGGTACGTCCCCGGCGTCTCGTAGACGTGGCGCACGATCTCGCCGCTTCCCTGCGTGCCGTCGCCGAAGACCCAGGACCACGTCAGCGGCTCCCCCTCGGGATCGCTCGATGCGCTCGCGTCGAAGAGCACCTCGAGCGGCGCCGCGCCCGAGGCGGGCGTCGCCACGAACGACGCCGTCGGGATGCGGTTACCGACGATCACGGTGCGGCTCGCGGTGGCCGTCAGGCCGCTGTCGTCCTCGACCTCGAGGACGACCTCGAACGTGCCCTCACGGGTGTAGACGTGATTCAGCCGCCGTCCGGTGCCGCGACCGCCGTCGCCGAAGTCCCAGCTCCAGCGCACCAGCTGTCCGTCGGGATCGCGCGAGCTCGAGGCGTCGAACTGGACGTCGAGCGGCGGCTCGCCGCGATCCGGCGTCGCTGTGAAGCTGGCGATCGGCGGCACCTGCTCGGCGACCACCACGGTGAAGCTCGCGGTGTCGGTGAGACCGGTCCCGTCCTCGACCTCGAGCACGACGCGATAGCTTCCGGGCGAGGTGAAGACGTGGTTGAGCACCTTGCCGCTGCCGGTGGCGCCGTCACCGAAGTTCCAGCTCCAGCGCACGACGGGACCGCCGTCGTCCGTCGACGCGCTGCCGTCGACCGTGACCTCGAGCGGCGCGGGGCCGCCCTCGGGCGTGACGCTCAGACGCGCCACCGGCGGCAAGTTCACGACGACGGTGACTTGCCGCGTGGCGCTGCCGGTGAGGCCCTCGGGATCGGCGACCTCGAGCACCACGTCGTAGACG
>JBFFXF010000053.1:0-32364 GCA_041569895.1 Planctomycetota bacterium
CCAACCCTGGCCTGGACGGTGGCCGTGAGCCGTGGACCGTGAGCCGTGGACCGTGACCGTGACCGTCCAGCGAGTTTTGTCGATCACGACGGGCGCTTTCGGGCACGGGCACGGGTACGTTTTTGCCTGCGCCCGCGGCTACAGCCCCTCCGGAAAGTACTCATCCCACCGCCGGGTCACCCGTTCGACGATCTCCTCCGACATCGTCAGCGGCTCCGGGTAGCCGTCCTTGAAGGTCGCGTCGATGCCCATCGGGCCGCTGGAGATCGCGCAGGGTCCGCGCAGCTCGGTTCGCGGGAAGAGGACGTCGCGGGCCGGTTCGAAGCGGGTCAGGAACCCCCACAGGAGCTCGACGCGGTCGTCGAGGTCGACGTCCTCGCTCAGGGCGACGATCAGCTTGAAGCCGGCCAGGTCGGGGCGCCGGACGAGGTCCTCGAGGATCTCGCGGCTGCGGGCGCGGCTCGCGTCGTCGATGGCCACCGCGAGCAGCGTTCGCTCGAGGACGCGGGAGCCGGTGACGCCGGGCACCTCGCCGGCGAGGCGCGGGTCCTCCGGGGGCTCCGCGGGCGGCGGCGCGAGTCCCGTGTCGCCGGTGGCGTCGACCACCATCTTCGAGCCGAGGTTCATCTTGAAGCTCGTGAAGTCGAGGGTGTCCATCGACGTCCCGGGAAGGATCAGCAGGTCGCGGGACGGATCGAAGCGCTCGCGAATCGCTCGCAGCACCGCGGGGAAATCCCGCGGCGACGTCTCGTGGTCGACCACCACGACCCACTTCGTCAGCGAGAGCTGGCCCTCGCCGAGCAGGCCGAGCGCCGTCTTGATCCCCTCCTTCCGGTAGCGGGATTCCATCGACACGACGAGCAGCGTGTGGAACCCGCCCTCGTAGTACGACCAGAGGTCGCGGATCTCCGGTCGCATGACGCGCAGGATCGGGCTGAAGATCTCCTGCGCGGCGTTGCCGAGCCACATGTCCTCCTGCGGCGGCTTGCCGACGATCGCCGCGAGGTAGATCGGGTCCTCGCGCCGCGTGATCTTGCGGATCTGGAAGAGGGGGAACTCGGCCGCGTGCGAGTAGTGGCCGTAGTGGTCTCCGAACGGGCCCTCCATGCGGCGCACGCCGGGAGGCACGGTCCCCTCGAGCACGAACTCGGCGTTCGCGGGAACGTCGATCGACAGCGACCGCGCGCGAGCCATCGGCGCGGGCTCACCGCGGAGGAATCCGCTGAAGGCGACCTCGTCGATGCCCTCGGGCAGCGGCGCCATCGCCGAGAAGAGCAGCACCGGGTCGGCTCCGAGGACGACGGCGACCTCGAGCGGGCGCCCGTCTCGCTCCGCGCAGTGGTGGTGGAAACCGCCACCCTTCTGGATCTGCCAGTGCATGCCGGTCTCGGTCGCGGAGTAGACGTGCATTCGGTAGAGGCCGAGGTTGCGCTCGCGACCGTCGGGGCCGGTGGTGATGACGAGCGGGAAGGTGATGAAGCGGCCGCCGTCACCGGGCCAGCACTTGAGGATCGGCAGCTGGCCGAGGTCGGGCTCCTCCTCGACCCGCTGCGAGGGCGGACGGGCGACGCGACGGACGCGCATCTTCGTCGCCCGCCACAGCAGCGAACGGTTGCGGAGGAGCGATCGAACGCTCGGCGGGTTGACGTCCCGGAGCAGATGCAGGATCGCCTCGCCGATCTCGCGCGGGCGCCGGCCGAAGGCGATCTCCAGCCGGCGCTGGCTCGAGAAGACGTTGATGGCGAGTGGGTAGGGCGAGCCGGTGACGCGCTCGAAGAGGATCGCGGGACCGCCGCCGTGGCGCAGCACGCGGCTGACGATCTCGGTGATCTCGAGCACCGGGTCGACCTCGACCCGGACGCGTCGAAGCTCGCCGGCGGCCTCGATGGCGGCGAGGAAAGAGCGCAGGTCGCGCGGGGGACGACGGCGTGCCATTGCGGGAGAGCTCCGCCTCCGATCAGTCGTTCGATTCGGGTGGTTCTGGACAAACAGCAGCCCCCCTGTTTAATGCAAACCGCGTGCGGAATCAAACAGGCCTTTCCGGGCTCCCCGGAGACCGGAAACGCCAGCGGACCGCGTCTGGCCAGGAGCGGATGGCATGGTCATGAGGGAATCCGACAGGGCTGCCCGCGTCGCCGGCGACCCCGCCGCGCTTCCGGCGCGGGCGTGGCAGGAATTCCTGCCTCGCCAGCGCTGGTACGGCGACAAGGAGCGCGAGCTCACCGGAGCGCGCGTGCGGGATCACGCCGACCTCGCCGGGAACACCCGGTGGCTCCTCGTCGACGCCAGCTTCGCCGGCGGTCCCGACAGCACGTACCAGCTCGTCGGCAGGGCCCACGGCGGCTCGTTCGACGAGCGACTCGACGCGCTCGGCGACTGGCTGCGCGAGGGTTTCGGCGCCGCGCCGGAGGGCGGGCTGCGCACCCGTCGGGGCGAGATCGTCTTCAGTCCGGTCGCGCCCCTCGAGGGCGCGTCCATCGGCGAGGTTCTCCCCGGCGAGATGTCGAACACGCTCGTGCGCCTCGGCGATCGCGAGCTCGTCAAGATCTTCAGGCGGGTGGCGCCGGGCGTCCACCCCGAGGTCGAGGCGCTCGAGTGGCTGGCGCGGGGCGAGTGCGAGCACGCGCCGGGGCTCGTCGGCAGCGTGGCCCATCGCGATGCCGGGGGAGACGAATCGGCGTTGATGCTGGTGGCGGAGCATCTCGGCGCGACCCGCACGCTGTGGAGCGTGTTCACGGACGAGCCGGCTGACACCGGCGCGCCCCGTGACAGCGACAGGGCGGACGACGCGCTCGCCGCGCTCGCGCGCCGCCTCGGCGCGGTCACGGCGTCGCTCCACCGGGCGCTCGAGGGGTGCGGCGGGCCGCCCCGTCCGCCCGGTCGCGTCGAGGCGGACCTCTCCGTGCTGCGCCATCTGCCGCCCGCGGGAGAACCGCTGGCGGCGAGGCGGGAGGAGCTCGAGGCGGCCCTCGCGCGCGAGATCGACCCGGCGAACCTGGCGATCCGCACGCACGGCGACCTCCACCTCGGTCAGGTGGTCGCCGTCGAGAAGACCGATCGACTCGTGGTCATCGACTTCGAGGGCGAGCCGGCGCTGCCACTCGCGTCGCGCCGGCGTCCGGCCCCGGCGGCGCGGGACATCGCGTGCCTTTTCCGGTCCTTCTCGTACGCTCGACGATGCACGGCGGGAGGGCCGAGAACACGCAACTGGGAGTCTCGCCTCCGCGAGGAGCTCCTCGAGGGTTACTGGAAGGAGATCGAGGGCACGACGTTCGCCCCTCGCGATCGGCGGAGCTTCCTCGATGCAGTGGAGACGTTCGAGCTTCAGAAGGCGGTGGCCGAGATCGGTTACGAGCTCTCGCACCGGCCCGACTGGGTGGAGGTGCCGATCGCGGGCGCGCTCGAGATTCTCGACCGTGCTTGAGTTTTCTCGCGGGGCGAGAAAACTCAAGTTGGTGCGGGTCAGGGCTTCAACGTCTGCGCGGGTGGACACGCTGAAAAAGTGGCATGGTCGATTTCCTGACGACGATCGATGCGGAACGCAGGAAGTTGTATGAGAAGTGCAGCAAGACGGGGAAAGCAGGAACGTGCGTTCGACGGCTCGAGCGAAGCTCGCGAAGTGAACCCCATCAGTCGTTGCGTTTCCTGCTTTCACGGGTTTCCTTGCTTCCTGCTGAGTCGTCTCTTCGGTATCCCGCGTTGCGGGGCGGTGGCGTTGCTGGGCCCTGACATGGAGACATGATGCGGATTCTGATGCTTTCCAGGGAGTACCCGCCGCACGTCTACGGCGGAGCCGGCGTCCACGTCGAGCACCTCTCGCGCGAGCTGGCGCGGATCGCCGAGGTCGAGGTGCGCTGCTTCGGAGATCAGCGCGAGTCGCGGCGGGCCGGCCGTCCCGAGGTGCACGGGTTCCGGCCGCTTCCCGGCGCCGATGTGCTGCGCGAGCGCATGGATGCGCGCCTCTGGAAGGCGTTCGAGCCGGTGATCACCGACCTGGCGATCGCCGGGGAGCCGGTCGACGCGGACATCGTCCACTGCCACACGTGGTACACGATGCTCGCGGGCCTGTGGATCAGGCTGCTCTACGGGTCGCCGCTCGTCATCACGACGCACTCGCTCGAGCCGCTGCGACCGTGGAAGGAAGAGCAGCTCGGCCGCGGCTACCGGCTCTCGAGCTGGATCGAGCGCGCCGCGATTCTCGCCGCGGACGCCGTCATCGCGGTGTCGGAGGGCACGCGCCGGGAGGTCCTCGAGTGCTATTCCGTGCCGGAGGACCGCGTCCACGTGATCCACAACGGCATTGATCTGCGGCGGTACCGGAAGACCGACGCCACCGGCGCGCTCCGCAAGCACGGCATCGACCCGGCGCGGCCCTACCTGCTCTTCGTCGGGCGGATCACGCGCCAGAAGGGGATCCTGCACCTCGTGCGCGCCCTCCACCACGTCGACGCGGGCGTTCAGGCCGTCCTCTGCGCCGGCGCGCCCGACACGCCGGCGCTTGGCGAGCAGACCGCGAGGGCCGTCGAGGAGCTGCGCTCGAAGCGCGATGGCGTCCACTGGATCCCCGAGATGGTCGCCGTGCCCGAGCTCATCGAGCTCTACAGCGGCGCGTCGGTGTTCGTGTGCCCGTCCGTCTACGAGCCCTTCGGCATCATCAACCTCGAGGCGATGGCCTGCGAGACACCCGTGGTGGCGTCCCGCGTCGGCGGCATCCCGGAGGTCGTCGTCGACGGCGAGACCGGAATTCTCGTCCCGGTGGAGCAGAACGCCCCGCCCGACTTCGAGCCCCGCGACCCCGAGCGCTTCGCCCGCGACCTCGCGACCGCGATCGGCGAGGTGCTCGCCGACCCCGAGCGCGCCGCCCGCATGGGCCGATCCGGTCGGGCCCGGGTCGAGAAGCTCTTCAACTGGGAAACGATCGCGCGGCGAACGCTGGAGCTGTACGGGACGCTGGCCGGATGACGGGCGAAGAGAGAGGGAACGCAGATTACGCAGATTGACGCAGATTGGGGCGACGGGACGCACCGGTCGCGGTCGCAGCTCGACTCCCATCCGATACCGAGTCCGAGATCGGATTCCGATGACCGATTCCGATGCCGATTCCGACTCCGACTCCGACTCGGATTCGGGTCTTCGACTCGGACCGCTGATCTCTGGTCTCTGATCTCAGTCCTCTGATCTCTGTCTCCGACCCCTGCCCCGGCGGATCGAGGACGAGGACGAGGACGAGCACGACGGCGCCCCGCGTCGGCCTCTTCCTCCGGCTCCCCACCCTCCGCCCTTGCACCGCCTTCCATTCACCCCAACAATCTGTTAAACCGGACGTTTCGATCCGCGGCACACTTCTCGAGGAATACCATCATGTCCGCCAACTCGCCCAGGCTGGCTCCCCGTGACTCCGGTGGGGGGGCCGTGACCGCGTCGGACGTGCTCGACGCGTTGAGGACGGTCCAGGATCCCGATCTGGCCCGCGACATCGTCTCGCTCGGGTTCATCAAGGATCTGGTCATCGACGGGGGCCACGTCTCGTACAAGGTCGAGCTCACCACGCCGGCGTGTCCGGTCAAGGATCAGCTCAAGCGTGAATGCGAGGAGAAGACCGCCGCGCTCGCCGGCGTCGATCGTGTCTCGGTCGAGATGACCGCGAAGGTGCGGGCGGCGGCGGGAGCCGGGACGGGCGGCGGGGCGTTGCCCGGGGTCAAGAACATCGTCGCCGTCGCGAGCGGCAAGGGCGGTGTCGGCAAGTCGACGACGGCGATCAACTTGGCGCTGGCGCTGCGGCAGGCCGGCGCGGCGGTCGGTCTGCTCGACGCCGACGTCTACGGCCCGAGCATGGCGATGATGTTCGGCGTTCACGATCGCCCGCAGGTGACCGAGGATCGCAAGATCGTGCCGCTCGAGGGGCACGGCGTGAAGGTGCTGTCGATGGGATTCCTCGCCGACGAGAACCAGCCGGTCATCTGGCGCGGTCCGATGGTGCACGGGCTCCTGCAGCAGTTCCTCCGGGACGCGGCCTGGGGCGAGCTCGATTACCTCGTCCTCGACCTGCCGCCGGGGACCGGAGACGCGCAGCTGTCGATCTCGCAGCTCGTGCCGATCACCGGCGCGGTGATCGTCACGACGCCGCAGGACATCTCGCTCCTCGACGCGCGCAAGGGTCTGTTCACGTTCCAGAAGCTCAATGTGCCGGTGCTCGGAATCGTCGAGAACATGAGCTTCTTCGTCTGCACGAGCTGCGGCCACCGGCACGACATCTTCCGTCACGGCGGTGGACGCCGGGTCGCCGAGCAGCTCGGGCTGCCGTTCCTCGGCGAGATCCCGATCGATCCGGAGATCGTCGTCGGCGGTGATCAGGGAAAGCCGATCGTCGTCGACAAGCCGGACTCGCCGACCGCCGAGGCGTACCGCAAGTTCGCGGGCGAGGTCGCCGCGCGTATCAGCGTGCTGAACGAGACGGGGTCGGCGGGGCAGCAGCCGATCATGCCGCAGCCGTTCCAGTGGAAGTGATGGCGTGCGAGTGATGGCGTGGGAGTAATTGCCCCGGTCGCCGGGGGAGGGAGAGTGTGAGCACCACGAAACCAGTTCGCATCGCCATCGTCGGCTGCGGCATGATCAGCGAGTTCCAGTCGCAGGCGATCAAGCAGGTCGAGGGCGCCGAGATCGCGGGCTACCAGGACGCCATCGCCGAACGCGCCCGCGAGCGCGTCTCGCAGTACGGCGGCACCACCTGGGACACCATCGACGACCTCGCCGCGGACCCGAACGTCGACGCCGTGTCGATCTGCACCCCGTCAGGGGCGCACCTCGAGCCCGCGGTCCGCGTGGCGAGCGCCCGGAAACACCTGATGGTCGAGAAACCGATCGAAATCACTCCCGAGCGCTGCGACGAGATCATCTCGGCGTGCAAGAACGCTGGCGTCGTCCTCGGGGCGATCTTCCCGCGCCGCTTCCAGGAGAGCAGCCTCGCGGTCAAGGCGGCGGTCGACGTCGGCCGGTTCGGCACCATCGTCCTCGCCGACGTCGCGATCAAGTGGTGGCGCAGTCAGGAGTACTACGACACCGGCGGCTGGAAGGGCACGTGGAAGCTCGACGGCGGCGGCGCGCTGATGAACCAGGGGATCCACGGCATCGATCTCCTCCAGTGGCTCCTCGGCGGCATCGAGAGCGTCAGCGGCATGACCGACACGCTCGCGCACGAGCGCATCGAGGTCGAGGACGTCGCCGGCGCCGCGGTCCGCTTCAAGAACGGCGCCCTCGGAACCGTCGTCGGCACGACCGGCGCGTGGCCCGGCGCCAAGATCCGCACCGAGATCTGCGGCACGCAGGGCCACGTCGTCCTCGAGGACGAGGTGATCCAGACCTGGGAGTTCCGCGACGAGCAACCCGACGACGACCGCATCCGCCGCGAGCTCGGCCCCCGCGAGGGCCTCTCGGGCGGCGGCGCCGCCGACGCCAAGGCGATCGACTGCGAGGGGCATCGCCGCCAGTTCGTCGACTTCGTCGAGGCGATCCGCACCGGCCGGCCGCCCCGAATCGACGGCGCCGAGGCCCGCCACGCGGTGGCGGTGATCACGGCGATCTACCGCTCGGCGAGGGAGGGGCGGCGGGTGGAGGTGTGACGGAGGCGGATGACCGATTCCGACTCCGATTCCGACTCCGATGACCGATTCCGACTCGGACTCGGGGCTCTGATCTCTGATCCCTGACCTCCGTCTCTGTCCTCTGGTCTCTGTCTCTGCGGATCGAGGACGAGGACGAGCTCACCGACACGCATCCGGACACCCCACCATCGGCACGCAGCTGCGGCCGAGTGTCGGTGGGGGGCCGCCTCGGAAGAGGTGGAGGAGCAGGTGGACGGCGTCGCCGAGCTGGACCGTGCCGTCGCCGTCGTTGTCGGCGAGCGCCCGGTTGCTCTCGTCGTCGAGAGTGCCGTCGCCGCAGGGCAGCGGGGTGCTCGCGTCGACGAAGAGGTGACGGAGGAGCGTGACGGCGTCGCCGACGGCGAGGCGGTCGTCCTGGTCGAGGTTGCCGGGAAGCTGCAGGGTGCCGGACGAGGCGAACTCCGCGTCCTCCGCGCCCGGTGAGCCGTGGATCACGCGGCTCGCTCGCCATGACACCGCCATCGACCAGGACTCGCGCGGCGCCAGCTCATCCTGGATGACGAGTGAGCGGCCGCTGCCATCGGTTCGCGGGTACCACTCGTCGTCGTAGCGGAACTCCTGGATGACCATCGATCGGCCGTCGATCAGCCGCAGCCACTCGCCTCCGTTCGACAGGCGTCCGGCGTACTCGCCGGCGATCGGGATGTCCCGCCGGCCGTACCTCGTCTCGAAGACGCGGCGGTTCTGGACGAGGACGACGAACTCGCCGGGGTCGAGCGTCGTCACGTCGCTGCCGCCGAAGGCGAACTCGATGCCGTCGGTGAAGCTCACCTCGCCGAGGTCCAGCGGCGCGGAGTGCACGTTGCGGAGCTCGATGAACTCGTGCGCGTCGTCGCCGAGCGGGTTGTACATGATCTCCGTCACCCGGAGCCCCAGCTCGAGCGCGGACGGCGCGGTCGGCTCGCCGACCACGAACTCGACGGGCTCCGACCAGTGGCTCCACCGATCGGTGTCGTCGCGGAGTCGCACGCGCACGCGGTATCTCCGTCCGATCTCGACGGCGTTCGCCGGGACGTGCACGTCGGGCGCGAACTCCTCGAGCTCGCCGCTCTCCCAGACGGCGTTCCATTCGAACGGGCGGCGGATGCGCGGATCGAAGGGACGGTCCGGATCGCCGACCTGACCGACGCGCCACTTCATGGCGCCGAAACCATCGCCCTGCGGGTCGACGAACTCGGAGCACGTGAAGGTCAGCTGGTCGCGGGGGAAGTCGTCCGGCGACGTCGACGTCACCACCGGCGTCTCCGGAACGCGCGACGCATCGCCTTCCGCCGCGGCGAGCGTGTCGAGGTGGCGTGCGCGGCCGCCCGCGGGCACGGTCGGCCCGCTGCCTCCGGTCCAGCCGATGAACGCGAAGCGCTTCATGTCGACGATCTTCGCCTGAATCGGCCCGAAGTCCTGCCTGCCGGTCTGCGCGGGCCCGTTGCGCCAGCGATCGCGGTCGGCCATCGAGAAGTCGATCACGAAGGCGGCCAGGTCGTCGATCATCGTGTGGATCACCTCCTCCGTCCACACGAGGTCGCGGAACTCGCGAATGAAGTTCCTGTACGCCTGCTTGAACCGCTGCTTGCGCCCCGTGAAGATCGCGTCCTTCGTGTAGTCGACGCCGCTGTTCCAGTTCGGCCCCCAGCTGGCGTCGGAGTCCCACGGCAGCGTCCACAGGCGTCCGAACTGGCTGCCCGAGTAATCCGGCTCGAAGTACCACGCGCGGTTCTTCGAGTGCGAGTCCGCCGGGCGGAAGTCATAGTGCCGGATCCCCTCGACCACCGCGTGGTAGGGATACCACTTCTCGTAGTTGACGTGCGCGTCGAGCCACTCCTCGGGCCGCTGCGGCCGCAGCGTGCGGCGGATGTTCTGGAAGTCGGCGTCGGTCTTGGTGGCGAAGCGGCCCTGGTTCCGGCGCAGCTGGTTGCCGTCGAAGATGCCGTCCTTGAGCTTGTAGAGGTTGCCGTCCTCCATGTCGTGCGCGTCGAGGAAGCGCGGATCGTAGTCCTCGATGGCGTTGAACATCCCCCAGAAGTCGCCGTTGTACTGCCCGAGCGCGTCGTCCGGCGCCTCCTCGGGGCCGTCGATGACGCGGAGGTGGAAGGTGTGGAACCACGGCGCCGGCACGCCGACGAGGTTCCAGAGGTCGGCGTTCATTGTCTCGGTGAGACCGAAGTTGCCGACGCGCTTGTTGTCGAACATCTTTCCGGTGTTCAGCGTGCGCCAGCGCTCGGGGTAGAGCTTGCCGTACTGGTCGCGCGCGCGGAGGTAGTTCCCCTTGTGGAAGCGGATCCGCATCGAACGCTTCCCCTGACCGCCGTAGCGGTCGTTCGCCTGGCGCAACCGGTAGAAGACGTGGTCGTAGACGCGCCCGTCGTAGACGAAGGCGCCCTCCCAGTTGAAACGATCGCGCGCCCGCTCGTTCGACTTCGGGATGTGGAACGACGCGTTGTAGGCGATGCAGTGGGTGAGGTCCGGCTCGCGCGTGATGAGGAAGTAGATGGGCAGTGTCTCGAGGACGTCCGGCGGGTACTCGTGCCCGACGCCGTCCGGGTGCACCGTGAGCCGCGTCGTGCGATACGACGGCAGGCCGTCGTAGACGAAGAGAGCGAAGTTGAGCGATCGATCGTCGCGGTGGGGCACGAGCACCGAGACACCGGCGCGGTCGCTCGCGGCGACTCGATACCGCACCAGCGTGCGGTTCGGCTGCGGCGGCAGGGTCGCCGTGAAGACGCCGTCGCCGGCGAGCAGGTCGTCGCCCTCGCCGTCGTCGCGCATCGGCGTCGCCTCCCAGCTCTCCGCCGCCTCGAACTCGGGGTTCGGCAACCGAGGCTGGTCCGGCCGCACGCCGAGGAGCTGCGGGTGGGGCAGCGGCAGGTACGCCGGGAGGAACTCGCCCGACGGCACGACCTGGTAGCGCAGCGTCACGGAGGCGACGCCGTTCGCGTCGGTCACCTTCGTCGTCACGACGATGGCCTCCTCCGACGTCGGCTGCGCCGGCTGGTGGTCGACCTGGCGAACGAGCGGCGGCGCGTTCTCGAGGAACGCGGAATTCAACCACCCCGGTGTCGGCGGCGCGCCCTCGTTGCCGACGTCCGACGAGGACGGCCGGAAGAGCTCGACGTCGATCGAGACGTCGTTGCTTCGAAGGCTCGTGTTGAAGACCTGCACGGCGATGACGTTTCTTCCGCGACTCAGGAAGCTTCCGGGGTTGTCGAGGAGAAAGGTCTCCCAGCGCGCCTCGGAGCTGCGCCCGGCGGTGGCGTCGAAGGTCGGTGGCCCGTCCGGACCACGCCGGTTGAGCACCTCGATGCCGTTGACCCACACGATCGCCCCGTCATCGGCATAGAGCCCGAGCATCAGGAGACGCGGCGGTTCCGCGTCGAGCACGAGGTCGCGGCGCAGGTAGATCGTCGTGTAGTTCTCGCGCATGTCGTCGAGCACGGTGTTGTCGTCGTCGTCGTTGAAGCCGATGCTCGTCTGACCGGTGAGCCACGAATCATCCGGCTCGAAATCCGGCTGCCGCCACGCGTCGATCGGGTCGGACGCCTCGGATGTGCCCTTGCGGTAGAGCCATCCCTCCGCCTCGGCCCGGAGGAAATACTCGCGCTCGGCCGGCAGCGACGTCATGAAACCGGACGCGCGCCAGCTGCCGCCGAGGTCGTTGTCGAGGGACGGGTTGATGAGCTCCATCGAGCTGCCGCGTCCGGTCGACGCCAGCGGCCACGGAAAGCGCGTGCCGTAGTCGACGCGATCCTCGATGGCGCCGGCGCGGTTCCTGAGCACGAGCCGCTCTCCGTCGTTGGAGAGACGTCCCTCGTACGGGCCGAGCACGCGGACGTCCTCGGCGAGGGCGAAGACCTCTCGCAGGACGTCGGGATCCTCGGCGATCAGCAGGTAGGCCTTGGGCTCGAGGATGGTGCCGGCCGGGAACGTGAAGGAGACTCCCTCCGAGAAGAACCAGCCGGAGAGGTCGACGCGGGCCGAGCCCCGGTTGTAGAGCTCGATGAACTCCGCCGGGACGGTCTTGTCCTCGGGCTCGTAGTGGAGCTCGTTGATGACGACGCCACGGGCAAGCGCGTGCGGCGCGCGCCCCGCGGCGGCGACGAGAAGGACGGCGGCGAAAACGAGGAACTTGCGGCTCATCGGACCTCCGGGACGTTTCTATAGCGCGGCACAATTCTGAGAGGGCGTCTGGCCGGCGCTTCTCCGCCCTGGCTTTGTCGCTCGGCCTCGACGATACTCTCCGTTGTATCGCCTCGGCCTCGCTTCGCGCCAGGACGAAGAATCGGCTCAGCCAGCCACACCACTCATAATCGCGCCCCACTATTTCGACATGAAGATCGCGGCATTGTAGCACTCCCGCGACCCGAATTGGAGGGCGCGGCGCCGCGGGTCGAGAGAGCGCCCTCCTTCAGCGCGCCTCCCGTTCCGGCTCGGGCTTCTCGATTCGCCAGAGATGCTCGAGCGTGCGGGCGAAGAGCGCGCCGTCGCCGACGGCGTACGACGCCAGGGCGCGCTCATCGAGGGGATTGCGCGACAGCAGCCGGTATCGCTTGCCGGCAGCGAGGACGATCCCTTCACCGTCCTCGGCGAGCAGGTAGATCCGACCGTCGGCGAGGACCGGCGACGCCGAGAAGCTGCCGCTCAGCCGCTGGCGCCAGTGTCGGCGTCCGGTCGCAGCATCCAGGCAGGAGACCACGCCGCCGTCGCTGACGACGTAGAGCTCCCTGCCGGCGAGCAGGAAGCTCGGGTTGTGCGACACCGCCGATCGCAGCGTCCACGCCACGTGGGTATCGGTGACGTCCCCACGGCCGTCGGGGCGGATGGCCAGCAGCCTCGGCGTGTCGTACGACGTGCTGACGAAGACCAGCCCCGAGTCGGCGTCGAACACGGGCCGCGGCACGACGGAATAGCCCCCCGGATAGCGCACGCGCCAGATCTCCTTGCCGTTCTCCGGAACGTAGCTCGCGGCGTGATTCGCGCCCGGGAGCACGACCTGCGTCGCGCCGTCGACCTGGATCGCCAGCGGCGTCGAGAACGCGAACTGCTTGCGCTCCGAGCTCGGCGGTCGGGGCGTCCGCCACCGCTCCTTGCCCGTGCGCGCGTCGAGCGCCACGACGAACGGGTCCCGGGCGCCGTCGCAGCTGAAGATCAGCAGCGAGCCCACCAGCGCCGGCGAGCCGCCGCTGCCGTGGACCGGGTCGTAGTCGATCGACTCGTTTCGCCAGATGACCTTGCCGTCGACGTCGAGACAGGCGGTGCCGTTGGCGCCGAAATGCACCCAGACCCGCTTGCCGTCGGTGATCGGCGTCGGACTCGCGTGGCTGTTCTTCCTCTGGATGCGCGTCTGGCCGTGCCGGAACACCTCGACGTTCCACGTCACCTTTCCGGTGGACGCATCGACGCGCAGGACACGCAGCGACTGGCTACCGTCGAGGGCGCGCGGATCGCCGGGGACATCCGAGACCGCCGTCGTCAGATAGATCGCCCCGTCCCGCAGCACCGGCGACGACCAGCCGCGGCCCGGGATTGGGGTCTTCCACCCGATGTTCGTGCGCCGATCCCACGACACGGGCAACCCCGTCGCCGTCGAGATCCCCTGCCCGGTCGGCCCGCGAAACTCGGGCCAGTCAGCCGCGACGTGGCCGCAGAGGGCCACGACCATGGCGGCGGTCGTGGTGAGTCGTCGCGTCATGTCCGGGTGTTTCCTCCTCGTTCAGGGGTGCCGGTCTCCGTTCCCGCCTGTCGTCGTCCTCGTCCTCGTCCTCGTCCTCGAACGCCTTCGATTTTCGAGTCCGATGTCCGATGCCGACTCCGACACCGACTCCGACACCGACTCCGACTCCGATTCCGACTCCGACTCCGATGACCGATTCCGATGACCGATTCCGACTCGGGCTCGGTCCTCTGATCTCTGACCTCTGTCTCTGTCTCGGATCTCGAGGACGAGGCCCAGATGGGGCCCCATGATACCCGCACGATCCCCTTCCCGCCCTCCGCGCCCCGAAAAAAGCTCCCCGCGGCTCGACCCCCGGCACACGGCGCCACCTTGCCTGGTCGCGCCGGAAGGCGATACGATATCCGGATCGGTTTTGCGTTGCGCCGCGCCCGGGGATGCTCGGGAATGGAGCTGTCTGACATGAGGATGTCCGCCATGAGAACGCGCTTCCTGCCGCTCGTCGTCCTCGCCGCCCTCGTCGCGGGCGTCGTCGCCGTGCCCGGCGTCCGGGGCGACGACCTTCCGGTGATCACCGAGGTCGAGCTCCAGCCGCTCGGCGCCGCGACGCGGCGTCTCGTCGAGACGCTCGATTTTCTCGGCGCGCCGCTCGGGGCCGCCACTCGCAAGAAGCTGGACGACGCGCTCGGGGCGGATGAGCCGCAGGCCGCGATCCGGGGCATCCAGGCGGTGCTCGACCCGCTCTGCCTCGCCGCCGTGCACGTCAATCCGGAGAGCCGCGTCAAGGTGAAGGAGGGGCCGGTCCGCAAGGAGCTCGTCCAGCAGGGGTGGCGGACGTTCCTCGTCAAGGTGCACAACGAGGCCGGTGTCACGGCGCCGCTGCGCGTCGAGAGCCCGAACGCCGCGCCGCTCTTCCGCCGCTCGACCGGCAGCCCGGACCCCGCGGTCACGATCACCACCGGTGACGCGCTCGACCGATTCCTCGACGTCGACGTGTACTCGAAGCCGCCGATGAAGGAGAAGCTCTCCGGGCTCGAGCTCGAGTACCGGGTGATCCAGCTCTACAGCCGCGACGTCGGCAAGCGCGAGGCGACGCTGGCGTTCGACGTCGGGCAGGGCACGCAGGACCTCGGGTTCCGCAACGAGGTCTCGATCCTCTTCAACTGCGTGCGCGCCGTCGAGGTGGTCCTCGAGGTGCTCGATCACGACGGCAAGCCGACCACCGGCATGTTCGAGATCCGGGACCGGTTCGGCCGCGTCTATCCCGCCCCGGCGCGCCGGCTCGCGCCCGATTTCTTCTTCCACAACCAGATCTACCGCCACAGCGGCGAGTCGGTCCACCTGCCGCCCGGGAAGTACTCCTTCCGATTCAGCCGCGGACCGGAGTATCTCCTCCAGACGCGCGAGGTCGAGGTGCCGGACTCGGTCAGTTACCGCGAGACCTTCCGCCTGCGGCGATGGATCCACGCCGCCGAGGAGGGCTGGTGGTCCGGTGATCACCACATCCACGCCGCCGGGTGCGCGCACTACGAGAGCCCCTCGGAGGGCGTGACGCCGAAGGACATGATGCGTCACATCCTCGGCGAGGACCTCAACGTCGGCTGCGTGCTCTCGTGGGGGCCGTGCTGGTACTACCAGAAGCAGTTCTTCGAGGGCAAGGTGAACGCGCTCTCGACCGAGCGCTACATCATGCGGTACGACGTCGAGGTCTCCGGTTTCCCGTCGAGCCACGCCGGGCACCTCTCGATCCTGCGCATGAGCGAGGACGACTACAAGGGTGTCGAGCGCATCGAGGAGTGGCCGAGCTGGGACCTGCCGGTGCTCAAATGGGCCAAGGAGCAGGGCGCCGTCACTGGCTTCAGCCACAGCGGGTGGGGCCTGCAGGTGCCGGGCGACGAGCTGCCGAACTACAACATGGCGCCGTTCGACGGCATCGGGGCGAACGAATACATCGTCGACGTCGTGCACGACGCCGTCGATTTCATCTCGACGGTGGACACGCCGGCGGTGTGGGAGCTCAACATCTGGTACCACACGCTCAACTGCGGCTTCCGGTGCCGCATCAGCGGCGAGACCGACTTCCCCTGCATCTACGGCGAGCGCGTCGGGCTCGGGCGCGTCTATGTCAAGCTCGACAAGCCCCCCGGCAAGCAGCTCGATTTCGACGCGTGGGTCGACGGTCTGCGCGACGGCCGCTCCTACGTCTCCGACGGCAAGAGCCACATCATGGACTTCAAGGTCGACGACGTGGCGGTCGGGGAGAAGGGCTCGGGCGGGGCCATCAGCGAGCTCCGCCTGAAGAGGCCGCGGTCGGTGGTGGTGTCGGCTCGGGTCGCGGCGTGGCTCGACGAGACGCCGAATCCGTCGGTGCGCGACAGACCGCTCGATCAGAAGCCCTACTGGGACGTCGAGCGGGCCCGCATCGGCGATTCCCGCCGCGTCCCGCTCGAGCTGATCGTCAACGGGCAGGCCGCCGAGCGCAAGGAGATCGTCGCCGACGGCCTGGTGACGAGCGTGCGCTTCCAGACGCCCATCGAGCGCTCGAGCTGGGTGGCGCTGCGGATTTTCCCGACCTCGCACACGAATCCGGTGTTCGTGATGGTGGACGGCGCGCCGATCCGGGCGAGCCGCCGCAGCGCGAAGTGGTGTCTCGAGGCCGTCGACGTCTGCTGGGAGCAGAAGAAGCGACGCATCCGCAAGGAGGAGCTGGAGGCGGCGCGGGAGGCCTATGACGTGGCGCGAGAGGCGTACAGGAAGATCCTCGCCGAGTGCGAGGTCGATTGACCGAGGCGTGAGAAGAAGCATGACGCGGGTGTCCTTCGCGACCGCCGCCCTGGTCGCCATCCTCGCCGCCGCGGCGCCGGCGGCGGACCGGACGATCGATGAGCTGATCGACGAGGCCCGCCGCACGCACTGGGCCTATCAGCCGCTCGATGTCAGCCGGCCTCCGTCGCCCCCCGACGCGGCGGGGTGGGCCTCGAACGAGATCGACCTCTACGTGCTCGATCGGCTCGCCCCCCTCGGCGTCGAGCCCTCGTCGCCTGCGGACCGGCGCACGCTGATCCGTCGCGTCACGCTCGATCTCCTCGGCGTGCCGCCGACGCCCGATGAGGTGGAGGACTTCGTCGCGGATCCCTCGCCGGACGCGTGGAGCCGCCTCGTCGACCGGTTGCTCGCATCGCCGAGGCACGGCGAGCGGTGGGGGCGCCACTGGCTCGACGTCGCGCGCTACGCGGACACCAAGGGGTACGTGTTCACGCAGGAGACGCGCTACGCCTACTCGTACACCTATCGTGACTGGGTGATCGGCGCGCTCAACGCGGATCTGCCGTACGACCGCTTCGTGCTCGCACAGATCGCCGCGGACCGCCTCGAGCCGGGCAGCGACCGTCGCTCGCTCGCCGCGCTCGGTTTCCTGACGCTCGGGCGCCGGTTCTCGAACCGGATCCACGACATCATCGACGATCGCATCGACGTCGTGACGCGCGGCCTGCTCGGCCTCACGGTGACCTGCTCGCGGTGCCACGACCACAAGTACGATCCCATCTCGCAGCGCGACTACTACGCGCTCTACGGCGTCTTCGCGAGCTCCGTCGAGCCGGACGAGCCGCCGCTCCTCGACGAGCCCGGCAGCACGCCGGACTACGCGAAGTACGCCGCCGAGCTCGCGGCGCGGCGCCAGAAGGTCGACGACTACCTCGCTGCCGAGCACGAGAAGTTCGTCACGTCGCTCCGCGAGCGCGCCTCCGATTACTTCCTGGCCGCGGCGCTCGGCGAGGAGCTCGACGCGGGCGAGGCCGGGCTTTCCTTCGGGAAGGACGACCTGCGCCCCTCGATCGTCCGGCGGGCGCGCGAGGCGCTCGAGCGCGCGCCCGAATCCAGCGATCACGTGCTCGCGCCGTTCTGGAAGCTCACCAGGCTGCCGGCGGCCGAGCTCGCCGCACGCGCGCCGGCGCTCCTCGAGGAGCTGCGGCGCGCGGGGGCGATCAATGCCGCCGTCGACGCGGCGCTCGCGGCAGCGCCCCCGTCGACGGTCGCGGACGTGGCGGCGCGGTACGGCGAGCTCTTCCGCGCCGTCGATGCCGAGTGGCGCGAGCTCCGGGCAACGGACGCCGGAGCGAGCGGCTTGCCGGACCCCGCGCGGGAGGCTGTTCGCCAGCGGGTCCACGGACCGCAGAGCCTGTTCGCGCTCTCGATCGACGAATCGAAGCGCTACCTGAGCCGCGCCGTCAAGAACCGGCTGCGCGAGCTCGAGCGGGAGGTCGACGAGCTCCGCGTCACGCATCCGGCCGCTCCGCCCCGCGCCATGGCTCTGGTCGACGCACCGAAGCCGCACGATCCGCGGGTCTTCGTCCGCGGCGATCCCAACCGGCCCGGGGACTCGGTGTCGCGGCGTTACCTCGCGGTTCTCAGCGAGCGCGAGCCGCCGTCGTTCACCGATGGCAGCGGCCGACTGGAGCTGGCGCGCGAGATCACCGGCCGCAGCCGCCACCTCCTGGCGCGAGTGATGGCGAACCGCATCTGGCTGCATCACTTCGGCGAGGGGCTGGTGCGGACGCCGGGCGACTTCGGCGTTCGCGGCTCGCCGCCGAGCCACCCGAGGCTGCTCGACCGCCTCGCGCATCGCTTCATCGACGGCGGGTGGTCGATGAAGCAGCTGCACCGGCTGGTGCTCCACTCGAGCGCGTATCGCCAGGCGAGCGATCTCCGCGCCGAGGCGCTGTCGGTCGACGCGGAGTCGACGATGCTGTGGCGAGCGCGCCGCCGCCGGCTCGAGTTCGAGGCGCTGCGGGACTCGCTGCTGGCGGTCTCGGGCGAGCTCGACCCGACGATGGGCGGCCGGGCCGTCGAGCTCACGTCGCGCCCCTCGACGCGGAGGCGCGCGGTGTACGGATTCATCGACCGCCAGGACCTGCCGGGACTGCTGCGCTCGTTCGACTTCGCCAGCCCGGACGCCTCGTGCCCGAGGCGGCACGAGACCACGGTGCCGCAGCAGGCGCTCTTCCTGATGAACAGCGACTTCGTGCGGGAGCAAGCCGCGGCGCTCGTCCGGCGACCGGAGGTGGTCGAGGTGGACGACACGCGCCAGCGGATCGACACGCTCTACCGCCTCGCGTACGGCCGCCCGGCGGACGCCGACGAGATCACCGTCGGCGAGCGCTACATCGCGAGCGCCCCGGAGGGAAGCGACGGCGAGGGCGTCTGGGCGCGGTACGCGCAGGTGCTCTTGATGGCGAACGAGTTTGTTTTTGTGGACTGAACCACGCATGAAAACCGATCACACGCTCACCCGCCGCGAGCTCCTCAGACGCTCCGGCATGGGATTCGGGGCGCTCGGGCTGGCCGGGCTGCTCGGAGAAGCGCTCCTCGCGTCACCCGAGAGGCGTCACGGGCCGGCCGAGTCGGACGCCGGTCCGTTCGCGGAGCGCCCGCCGCACTTCCCGGGGACGGTCAAGCGCGTCATCCACCTCTTCATGAACGGCGGTCCGTCGCACGTCGACACCTTCGATCCGAAGCCGTCGCTCGATCGGTATCACGGCAAGATGCTGCCGACGAAGAACCTCCGGACCGAGCGCAAGACCGGCGCCGCGTTCCGGTCGCCGTTCCGGTTCGAGCGCCACGGCAGAAGCGGCATCGAGGTGAGCGAGATCTTCTCGAATGTCGCGCGGCACATCGATGACATCTGCGTCATCCGCTCGATGCACGCCAACGTGCCGAACCACGAGCCGTCGCTGATGCTGATGAACTGCGGCGAATCGCAACTGGTGCGGCCGAGCCTCGGCTCGTGGGTGACGTACGGTCTCGGCAGCGAGAACCAGAACCTCCCGGGCTTCATCGCGCTCTGCCCGGGCGGCTACCCGATCAAGGGCGTGCAGAACTGGCAGTCGGCGTTTCTCCCGGGCGCCTTCCAGGGCACCTACATCGATTCGAAGCACACGTCGATCGACCGCCTCGTCGAGAACATCCGCAACACGGCGATGTCGTCGCGCGAGCAGCGCCGCCAGCTCGACCTCCTCCATGAGCTCAATCGACGTCACCTCGAGCGCCGGCAGCGAGAGGCCCGGCTCGAGGCGCGCATCCAGTCGTTCGAGCTCGCCTACCGGATGCAGCTCGAGGCGACGGACGCGTTCGACATCTCGAGGGAGCCGCAGTCGGTGCGGGAGCGTTACGGGGACGGCGTCCAGGCCCGGCAGATCCTCATCGCCCGCCGTCTCGTCGAGCGCGGGGTCCGTTTCGTGCAGGTGTGGCACGGCGCCGGGCAGCCGTGGGACAACCACGACGACATCGAGGTCAACCACCGGCGGCTCGCGGGCCAGTGCGACCGCGCCATCGCCGCGCTGCTCGAGGACCTCAAGGAGCGCGGTCTGCTCGATTCGACGCTGGTCATCTGGGGCGGCGAGTTCGGCCGCACGCCGACCGTCGAGCTTCCCCAGCCCGGCGCCAACGCCGGCAAGGTCAACGGTCGAGACCACAACCACTGGGGATTCAGCGTGTGGCTCGCCGGTGGGGGAGTGCGCGGCGGTCTCGTGCACGGCGTGACCGACGAGTTCGGCTTCCGGGCGGTCGAGAATCCCGTGCACGTCCATGACCTGCACGCGACCATCCTCCACCTGCTCGGGTTCGACCACGAGCGCCTGACCTACCGCTTCGCCGGCCGGGACTTCCGCCTCACCGACGTGCACGGGCGGGTGGTGCACGAGATCCTCGCCTGACGGGAAGGACTACGGACGTCACGCGCGCACCGTCGCGGGGCCCCGCACCGCCACCCATGCGATGAGCAGCACGGCGACGGTCGCCAGGCCGACGCAGAGTCCCCACCAGAGCCCCGCGAGACCCACGCCGAGCCCGAAGGCGAGGATGCGTGCGGTCGGCAGCCCGAGGACGTAGTAGCCGATGAAGTTGAACACCGCCGCGGGCCGGGTCCGGCCCATGCCGCGGAGGATGCCGCACCCGACGACCTGCAGCCCATCGAAGATCTGGAACGTCGCGGCCACTGGCAGGATCGACGCGCATCGGGAGACGAGCTCGGGGTCGTCGGTGAACAACCTCGGCAGCTCCCATCGGAAGATGACGAAGACCGCCGCGGAGACCAGCATCACGGCCCCGCCGAGCGCGAACGCGGTCCACGCCGATCGCTGCGCCTGGTCGGGAGCGCCCGCGCCGATCAGGTTGCCGACGCGCGTCACTGCGGCGATCGAGACGCCGAGTGGCACCATGAATGACAGCGCCGCCATGTTGAGCACGATGCCGTGCGAGGCGAGCTGCGCCGATCCGAGCTCGCCGGCCCAGAACGCGGCGAACGTGAACGCCCAGATCTCGAGCCCGAGCTGGATGCCGACCGGCACGCCGAGGCCGAGCACCTCGCCGACGCGCTCGCGCGAGAGCGCCTCGCGACGCCAGCCGGTCCACGCGCCGCGCTGGAGCCGCAGGTATCGGATCACCAGCACGACGCCGCCCAGGAGCGCGAACTGAACCAGCGTCGTCGCCAGCGCGGCGCCCGAGAGCCCGAGCTCCGGAAGTCCCGCGTTGCCGAAGATCAGCGCCCAGTTGAGGGCGGCGTTCAGCGCGTTCGATGCGAACACCAGCCACATCACCGGGTACATGATTCCGCGGCACTGGAGGTAGGCGCGCAACGCGGTGAACGCGAGAAACGCCGGCACCGCCGGGGCCTGGATCACCACGTAGCGATGCGCCGACGCGGCGACCGAGGGATCCTGGCCGAGCGCCCCGAGGACGTCCTCGGTGAGGCACCAGAGCAGGATGATCGGCACCGAGACCAGGATCGCGGCGATCAGCCCCTGCTGCAGGGCGAGCCCCGCCCGCGCCGCGTCCCGCGCGCCGTGCGCCCGGCTGACCAGAGGATCCATGCCGAAGACGACACCCATGCCGACGATCTTCGTGCCGGCGATCCAGGTGTTGCCGAGAACCGCGGCGGCGAGAGCGTGGCTGTCGTAGTGGCCGAGCATCATGCTGTCGACCACCGTCAGCATCATCACGCCGACCTGACTGAGAACCATCGGCAGCGCGAGATCCCACAGCCGCCTGGCTTCGGTGAAATACGCGGACCGCGAGGACATGGGGCTCGATGCAATCGCACGGAGAGCCCGGACGCAAGAGTGGCCTCCCCTTCGGACCCGGACCCGGACCCGGACCCGGTCCCGTGCCCGTGCCCGAAAGGCTGCTCGACTTCGCCTGCGAGACTCTGCGACGCATCTATGAGGAAAGCAGGAAGAAGAGGAAAGCAGGAAACGAGGTTGATCGTGCCATGCGAGTTCTGTCGATCTCGAAGGCAACATCGAGAAGCGAGTGTTGGTTGCGATTTGAACTCGAGAGGCGCGACGCGGCAGCGCAGCACCGGCTGAGAGCACCGAGACGCACAGAAGAGCTTCTCAATGCTCGCAGTGGATTCATCAAGACCTGACCACTCGACTCCGTTCGAGGGGCGAGCACGCTCACGGAGCTCGACGCCATCATCTTCCGTTTCCTGCTTTCCTGAGTTTCCTGCCTTCCTGAAAGAATCGTCTGACGGCAAGCCCCCGAAGTCCACTCTCGCTCCCCGAGCTCGAGTGCCGCCAATCTGCGTCCATCTGCGTAATCTGCGGACCGTCCCCTCCCCAATCTGCGTCATCTGCGGACCGCCCTCACCTCTTGACACCCACCCCCACACGTTAGAATCAACTCCACACCACCCCCGGCACGGAGCCGTCGGGATCGGGCGGATCGATGGGGATCGAGAGGGCGTTTGATGACCGCGGCCGACGCTGTCCGTGTGCAGACGGAGATCGAGACGCCGGAAAACATCGTGCTCACCTTCCGGCTGGCCGGGCCGGCCTCGCGCATGGGCGCGTACGGCATCGATCTCATCGTGCGGGTGGCGCTCGTCTGGCTCTTCGTGCTGATCGTCGGTCTCGTCGCGCCGGTGCTCGGTGACGTCGCGGGGATGTCGGCGGGGTTGACGCTGCTCTTTCTCTTCCTGATCGAGTGGGGCTACCCGTTCGTCTTCGAGTACTTCTGGAGCGGTCGCACGCCCGGCAAGCGCATCGTCGGCCTGCGTGTCATCAAGACCGGCGGGTATCCGATCGGCTTTCCGGACGCGCTCCTCCGCAACTTGCTGCGCGCCGCCGACGTCCTGCCGTTGTTCTACGGCACGGGGATCGCGGTGATGTTCCTGACGCCGCGCATGCAGCGGATCGGGGACGTCCTCGCCGGCACGATGGTCGTCCGCGAGCGACGGGAGTCGCTGCGGCTCGGGCGCTCGCTCCCTCGAGACGTCGAGTCGCTGCCGCGTGGAGAGCTCAACCTCGCCTACCGTCCCGCGGACCGCACGCTGGCGCTCATCGAGCGGCTCCTCTCGCGCCATGCAACGGTCTCGCGCGCGCGGGCCGATGAGATCGCCGCGATTCTGGCGCCGGCGCTGGCCATCCGCCTCGGGTACGATTCCGAGGAGAGTCCCGAGCTGACGCGTCCCCGCGAATTCCTGATGCGCGTGCTGAAGACATTCACGGCGGGCGCGGAGGAGTCGCCATGAAGCGAGCGCGGTTCCTCGACCGTCGGCGGGCGGACTGGCGGAAGTTCGAGGCGCTTCTGACCAGGGCCGAGCGCCATCGAACGCCGCGCTTCAACGGCGAGGAGGTGCAGGAGTTCTCGCGTCTCTTTCGCGCCGTGTGCCACGACCTGGCGACGGTCCGCTCGCGCGACTGGGGCGGAGACATCGAGGGCTACCTCAACGACCTGGTGGCGCGCGGTCACAACAACTTCTATCGATCGCCGCCGGCGCGGGGCCGCGTCGTCCTCGAGTTCTTCGCCGGCGGGTTCCCCCGGCTGCTGCGCGAGAACTTCGCCTACTTCTGTGTCGCGCTGGCGCTCTTCGTCATCCCCGGGGTGATCGCGGGCACGGCCGTGGGCCACGATCCGGAGCTCGCGACGCGCGTGCTGCCCGGGTCCGTCCTCGAGCAGTTCGACGAGATGTACGCCCGCGAGAACGACGAGGGAAGCCGGGCCGAGGGGATGATGACGGGGTTCTACGTCTACAACAACGTCGGCATCGCCTTTCGCTGCTTCGCGACCGGGATCCTCTTCGGCATCGGCACGGTCTTCTTCCTGGTCTACAACAGCATATTCTTCGGCGCCATCACCGCGTACATCGTCGAGCACGGCTACTCCGAGAACTTCTTCAGCTTCGTGATCACGCACGGCTCGTTCGAGCTCACGGCGATCGTCATCTCGGGCGCCGCGGGTCTGATCATCGGTCACGCGCTCGTCCACCCCGGACAGGAGACCCGCCTCCGAGCGCTGCTGCTGCGCGGACGCGTCGGAATCCAGCTGGCGGCCGGCGCCGGCGCGATGCTCGTCGTCGCGGCTCTCATCGAGGCGTTCTGGTCGCCCTCTCCGGCGCCGGCGTCGATGAAGTTCGCGGTCGGCGGCGTGTGCTGGTTCCTCGTCGCGCTCTATCTCGCCCTCGGCGGCCGTTCGCGGGCGAACGGGGTGGCCGCGCCGGACACCGGGCGGGGGTCCCCATGAGAGTCGAGGCGGCGACCATCCCGATACGGGAGCGGACCATCGGCGAGTGCCACGATCTCGCCTTCGTATTCCTCAGGGCCCAACTTCCGACGTTGCTCGGGCTGATCGCGATTCTCGCCACGCCGACCCTCTTCGCGGCGTGGTGGCTCGCGTCGGAATCGGATACGGGACTGCTCTCCGTCGCGTTCCTCTACTTCATGGTCTCGCCACTCGTCGGCGCCGCCATCGTCGTCGCCGCCGGGCACCTCGTCTTCGGCGATGCGATCGGCGTTCGCGGCACGCTCGGCACCGTGCTGCGACGCTTGCCGGCGCTCATCACGGTCCTGGTGATCAGCCGGCTCGCCATCCTCGCCGGCGCGTTCGCGCTGGTGATCCCGGGGGTGCTGATCGTCCTGCGGTTCGCCTTCCACTTCGAGGCCATGCTCCTCGAGCGCCAGCCGCTGTCGCAGGTGGGCCGGCGGACGCTAAGCCTGCTGCGGGGCTTCTGGAAGCTGCTCGAGGACTTCCTGCGAACGCAGGTCTATCACGGTGTGCTCATCGTCACGATCTTCGTGCTCGTCGACCGCGGGTCGGAGCTCCTCTTCGATGCGCCGATCCTCGCCGGTCGGCTGCCGACCGATTCGACCGGCCTGTTTTTCGACAGCCTCGTCGACCACATCGCGCACGATCCGCTGGTGGTGACGACGCTGCTCGCGGTGACGTGGCTGACGTATCCGGCGGCGCGCCTCGCGTGGTTCTTCCGGTACCTCGACGTCCGGATCCGCAGGGAGTGCTGGGACCTCGAGCTCGACTTCAAGGTCGAGGCGCAGCGACTGGAGGGGGTGTCGTGATCGATCGCATGATGGCGCGGGCGTGGCTCTGCGGGCTCGCGATGGTGACCGTCGTCGTGGCCGCCGGCGTCGCGCCGGCGCAGGATGGCGCGACGCGCGCGGAGGTGATCGAGGCGCTCGATGAGCTGCTGGCGAGGCCGGAGTACCGCCGCCTCGCCCGGTGGCGGCGGGCCGGTTCCGGCAGTGACGGGGATCGCGGCCTCGTCGAGCGGCTGTTCGAGCCCGAGAGGCGATCGGAGCGATCAAGCGCCCGGTCGCGGAGCCCGTCGATGCCGCTGGCGCGCGGTTTCCTGTGGCTGGTGGTCACCATCGCGCTCGCGGTCGCCCTGGTGATCGTGCTCGCGGCCATCGCCGGGAGGTGGCAATACGGCGATGTCCGCCGCGCGCCGCCGGACGCGGCGAACGCCGTCCCGACGGCCTTCGAGCCGCCTCCGGGCGAGCTTCCCTCCGACGCGTACCTGGAGCGGGCCGCGGCCCTCGCCGATGCCGGTGACCATCGCGGCGCGGTGCGCGAGGTGCTGCTGGCCGGGATGAGTCGCATCGAGCGCGACGGCCTGATCCGCCACCGCCGGGGACTCACCAACCACGACTACGTCCGCGCCGTGTGGCGTCATCCGCGGATGCGTGAGGCCCTGCTCGAGATCGTCGACGCCTTCGAGCACATCTTCTTCGGCCGACGCCCGGCGAGTCGCGCGATGTTCGAGCGCGTCGTCGGGACTTTCAGGAAGGGATTCGACCAGGATGAGAGCGTGGTGGCTTCCTGAGTGCGGCTGGTTCGCCGCCCTCGGACTGCTCGTGGTGCTTGTCGCGTGGTGGTTCCCCGGCGAGCCGACGGCGCCGTCCGACACGTACGGCACCGGTCTGACCGGCAAGCGCCTCTTCTACGATCTCGTCGAGCGTCTCGGCTCCGTCACCGAGCGAAGCCACGTCGACCCCGGGATCCTCGCCGACGAGCTCGGCTACTCCAACGTCGTGCTCTGTCTGATCGGTCCCCCGCGCGACCCCGGACGGCGCGTCTGGGACGATCTCTACAGGTGGGTGTTCCACGGCGGCTCGCTGCTCGTCGCGGCGAGTCTCGCGGAGCCGGCTCTGGATCTCCGGCAGTTCGGCATCCGGGTCGCGCCGCTGGATGACGACTGGCCCGAGGAGGCGCCCGAGGAGTCGCCGCCCGAGGCCGCGGTCGCAACCGATCTGGTTCCCGCGGGCGACATCTCCTGGGAGACGCGGGGCGAGCTCGAGAACACGCTCGGGTGGCGTGTGCGCCTCGCGTGGAGGGGAAAGCCGCAGGCGGCGAGCCGGAAGATCGGTCTCGGTCATGTCCTCGTGGTGAGCTCGGACTATCTCTTCAGCAACCGCTCGCTGGTCCGCGGCGACAACGCGGTGCTCGCGTACGGGCTGCTCGAGAGCCTCGGGCCCGTTCAATCGGTTGTCTTCGATCAATCGCTCCACGCTCGCGGCGGCGCCAAGGTGATCGGCTGGCTCTTCGATCCCTCGATTCGGCCCTTCACGCTGCAGTTTCTCATCTGCGTGCTGCTGTTCGCCTGGTGGGGGAGCCGCCGGTTCGGCGCTCCGAACGAGCCCGCAGAGCCGCCCCGGCGGAGCGTCGTCGAGCACGCCGAGGCGCTGGGGAATCTGCACTATCGCACCGGCTCCGGCGCCTGGTGCGTCCGCTCGCTCCTGGAGTTCGTCCGTCCGTTCGGGATTGTCCGAGAGCGAGGTCGCCGAGATCCTCGCGGAGGCCGAGGGTGTCGTGGCGGAGCGCCGCCTGCCGGCCTCGCGAGCCGCCGATCGCATCCGCGATCTGGCGCGCCTGAATCGACTCGCTCGACGCCGCCGTTCGAGCGGGTAGAATGTCCGCTCCCCCCGAGCCGGATCGGAGTCCGATGGAGATCTCTCGAGTCGAAACGCTGTTCCGCGCCGTGCTGGACGAGGTCGGCAAGGTCATCGTCGGCCAGGTCGAGCTCGTCGAGGGCGTGCTCGTCGCCCTCTTCTCCGAGGGGAGCGTGCTGATCGAGGGCGCGCCCGGCCTCGGAAAGACGCTGCTCGTCAACGTCCTGTCGCGCGCCGTGTCCTGCTCGTTCAACCGCGTGCAGTTCACGCCGGACTTGATGCCGTCGGACCTCACGGGGCACAGCGTGTACGACATGGCCGAGCGGCGATTCCACTTCAACCGCGGGCCGGTGTTCTCGAACCTCGTGCTGGCCGACGAGATCAATCGCGCGCCGCCGAAGACGCAGTCCGCGCTTCTCGAGGTCATGCAGGAGCACCAGGTGACCGTCGACGGCAAGCGCTACGACGTCGATCGCCCCTTCCTGGTGATCGCCACGCAGAACCCGATCGAGCACGAGGGCACGTATCCGCTGCCCGAGGCGCAGGTCGATCGCTTCATGTTCAAGCTGCTGGTCGACTACCCGCCGCCGGAGGACGAGAAGGCCCTTCTCGCTCTCTACACCGGCGGACGCGATCCGCGCCGGCTCGAGACCTTCGAGGTCGGACCCGTGGTTCGCGCCGAGGAGGTGCTCGAGATCCAGGGCGCGGTCGCCGGAGTGATCGTCGAGCCGAAGGTGATCGACTACATCACATCGATCGTCTCGCGTACCCGATCCTGGGAGTCCGTGAGCATCGGGGCGAGCCCGCGCGGCAGCGTCAACCTCCTGGTGGCGAGCCGCACCCACGCGGCCTGTCGCGGCCGCGACTTCGTCACTCCCGACGACGTCAAGGGGATGGCGCCCTGGGTGCTCCGCCACCGGTTGCGCCTGCGGCCCGAGGCGGAGATCGAGGGGGTCACGCCCGACGAGGTGATCGGGCAGATCCTCGAGGTCGTCGAGGTGCCGCGGTCGTGACGCCGCGCGCCTCGCTGATCGCGCTCTTCGCGCTCGGCGCCGTGCCCGCGGCGATTGCGGCGTTCCATCCGGCCGCCATCGCCGTCGCGGCCACCGTCAACGTGCTGGTCCTCGCCGCCGCGGTCGCCGACCTCGTCCTCACCCCGTCGCCACGCGTGGTCGATCTGCGGCGACAGGTCTCGGAGGTCCTCGGCGTGGGCGTCGAGAACACCGTGACCATCGCCGCCACCAATCGGTCGCGCCGCGACCTCCGCGTCGAGCTCTGCGACGAGCCGCCGCGACCGTCGAGGACTGCCGGCATGCCGCTGGTGCTCGATCTGCCTCCCTGGAAGGAGAGGGAGGGCGAATACGACGTGGTGCCGCGGCGGCGCGGCGCGAATCGGTTCGCGGCCGTTCACGTGCGGTATCGCAGCGTGCTGGGCCTGTGGACACGCATGGAACAGCGGCCGCTCGAGACCGCGGTGCGCATCTACCCCGACGTTCGCGCCGTCAGTCGATTCGACCTGATGGCGGTGAGGAACCGCCTCGACGACATCGGACTCACCTTCAGGAGGCTCCGCGGCCGGGGCGGCGAGTTCGAGCGGCTGCGCGAGTACCGGCGGGAGGACGAGCCGCGCAGCATCGACTGGAAGGCGACGGCGAAGTACGACCAGCTCATCAGTCGCGAGTTCACGGTCGAGCGCAACCAGAACGTGTTCATCCTGCTCGACGGCGGCCGCTCGATGCGCAACGAGTCGGACGGCATCTCGCACTTCGATCGCGCCCTCAACGCTGCGATCATCCTGAGCTACGTGGCGCTCGGCCAGGGCGACAACGTCGGCCTGATGGCGTTCTCGAACCGCATCGAGCGATGGGTGACGCCCGTTCGCGGCAAGGCGGGCATCCGATCGATCGTGCGGCAGATGTTCGATCTCGAGCCGCGCCTCGAGGCATCCGACTACGCACTGGCGTGCGAGGAGGTGGTCCGTCGCCAGCGCAAGCGCGCCCTCGTCATCCTGATCAGCCACACGCTCGACGAGCAGCACCTCGTGACCCTCTCCACCTACGTCAGGACGCTGACCGCATCCCACCTCCTGCTCTGCGTCCTCCTCCGCGACGTGTCGCTCTCCGCGCTGGCAAACAGCATGCCCGACGCCGACCTCGAGGCCTTCCACGTGGCGGCCGCCGCCGAGCTGATCTCATCCCAGGCCCGCCGGCTCGCCATCCTCCGGGACGCCGGCGTGCTCGTCCTCGAGACCTTGCCGGGCGAGCTGTCGACGGGGCTGATCAATCGGTATGTGGATCTGAAAGCGCGGCATTTGCTGTGAGCCTCGGCCGCGTTCGTGTCCCTCGTCCTCGTCCGTGTCCCTCGTCCTCGTCCTCGTCCTCGAACGCCGGGGCGGATGACCGATGCCGAGTCCGATGACCGATTCCGAGTCCGACTCCGATGACCGACTCCGATGACCGACTCCGATGACCGACTCCGATGACCGACTCCGACACCGATTCTGATTCCGATTCCGATTCGGATGCCGATGCCGATTCCGATTCCGACGACCGAGTCCGAGAGCCGATGTCCGATATCGGCACTCGGAGTCGGATCCCGGAGTCGGAGTCCGAGTCAGGGTCGGCGTCGGAGTCGGTATCCGATCTCTGATCTCTGATCTCTGTCTCGGACTCTGGATTCCGAGGACGAGGACGAGCACGACAGCCGGGTCCGGGAACGAGGCTGAGACGGACTTATCGGGCTGTCCGCGCGGACGTCTGCCGACCCGTCCGATGGTATTCTCCATCAGGGGCATCTCTGGTCCGGGCGCCCGCTTCGGACCGCTCTGAGGGTCGAAAAAGGTCCGGTTATCCGAGGTCTCGTGAATCCGACGCTCACCAGGGATTCCACGTGCGCGTACTGCGGCGGGACGCTGGATCCGCGGTACCACTTCTGCACCCACTGCGCGACCGTCCATCGGGACCCCACGGCATCGGTCTACGAGGAGATTCCGAAGCCGAAGCTGTCGATCGAGACGCGGATCATGACCAGTGCGCGGTCCGCGTGGAACTTCTTCTGCCTCATCGCGATCGGCCTCGTCGCTCTCGGGTTCGTCGGCGCCATCCTGGGCGAGGAGAACATGGTGGTCACCATGGCGCTCCAGGAGATCTTCCTGATCACGCTGACGATCGGCTACCTGGCCTACCACTGGCGCGAGGTCTCCTTTCTCTTCCACCGCTTCAAGCTGAACTGGGTGGCGGCGGCGAGCTTTCCGATCCTCGCGGTATGCCTCGTGATCAACAAGGTGTACCACGACTTTCTCACCTCGCTGCTCGACCTCGATGACTCGACGGCGCTCGCGCCCCTGCTCGAGGCCTTTCCGCCGTGGGCGCTCGTCCTCAGCATCTGCGTCTTTCCCGGAATCGTCGAGGAGCTCGGCTTCCGCGCCGTCGTGCAGGAGCGCATGGTCCGCGCCGTCGGCACGGTCGTCGGCTTCGGCGCGACGTCGGTGCTCTTCACCGCGCTCCACTTCAGCGTCCTGAGCGCGCCCTATCTCTTCATGTTGAGCATGTTCCTCTGCTGGGTGCGGGCGCGCACCGAGACGATCTACCTGCCGATGGTGCTCCACTTCCTGCACAACTTCGTCGTGCTTGTCGTCTTTTACGGAGTGACGCCGTGAGCTCCTCGGGTTCCGAGAACCGCACCTTGCACGCGACGGTTCTCGTCGCATGTTCCGCGATGCTCGTGTGCGGTAGCCTGCTTTCCGTCGAGGATGATAGGCTCGAGTTGAGCGGCGCGGAGGTGCCGTCGGTGTGCTGGGTGCAGGGCGCGACACCGGAGGGGTGTCCGGGATGCGGATTGACGCGGAGTGTCGCCGCCTTCTGCCACCTCGACTGGACCGCGTCGCTCCGCTACCACCCCGCAGGAGTGCCGATCGGACTCCTCCTGCTCCTGCAACTTCCCTACAGGTCGACTCGACTCGCGGGGAAGCGAGGCTGGGCGTGGGTTCCCGGGGTCAACCGGTACGTGATGGTATTCGTGCTGATCCTGTCCGTCGTGCACTGGCTCGGACGGGTGTGCTGAAGAGAGTCTCGAGCAGTCAATGGAACCGGGAACTGAACTCTTCGCCCAGCTCATGGGAGCCGCCGTCATGGGGGGCATTACCTCCGCCGTGGCGGTTCACAAGGGACGGAGCGCGGTCGGGTGGTTCTTCGTGGGCTTCCTCACCGGGTGCATCGGCCTGATCATCATCAGCTGCCTGCCGAACCAGAAGGAGCAGAGCGAACTGATGAGCCACATGGAGACCGAGACCCGACGGCTGCGCGAGCAGCTCAAGCACGAGCAGCTGCGCAACGAGTCGTTCCAGACCCACATGAGGCATCGGATCGACGCGCACGACAACGCGCTCGGGGTCGACACCAGACGGATCGGGCCGGGACCGGCGACGGCGACGCCGATCCTTCCGGGTCCGGCCAGTCCTCCTGCAGCCGGTCCGACTCCGATCACGCCGCGACCGGGCGGGCCGACGCCGATCCGTCAGGCGCGTCCGATCGTTCCACGGCCGTCGGCCGCGCCGTCCGGCCGCTCCGCCCCCTCGCCGCAGTCGTTCACGGACTGCCAGTGGTTCGTGAAGTTCGGCACGCGAAAGAGCCAGCCGCTGACATTCGACAAGCTGAAGAAGTTCTGGGAGATCGGCAACCTGACGCCGGACACGCTGGTCTGTACCGGCGAGCAGGAGAACTGGATGCCGGTCCAGGACGTGCCCGGGCTCCTCGACCATCTCAACGCGCCGGAGTTCCAGACGTAAGTGCAGCACCAGGGCCCGATGACAGCCACCGCCACCGACTTCTTCACGCGCGCCTTCCTCGACGGCATGCTCGAGGGGCCGGTGCCGCCCATCGAGGACGCCGATCGTCACCTGCGTGAATGGGTCGAGTTCGCGAGCTCGAGCGGGCTCGAGTTCGAGCTCACCATCGACGGACCCTCATTCAGCATGCTGGCGGCGAACAGTCCGGTGGTGGTTCCCTCGCGCGAGAACTTCGCCGATCGCGTCCAGCAGTGCATCGAGCAATTGCTGAACGTCTTCCCGGAGGACCTTCGCGGCTCCGTCTCGTCGACGGTGCGCAGCCGCGAGGAGCGCGGCGATCAGGAGGTCCAGACGGTCTATCTGGTGACCGCCGAGGGCGTCAAGGTCAAGGCGCGCCACGTCGACCCGGCGGAGGAGAAGGCGGACCGGTCCTTCTCGCTCCGGTCTCTGAAGCAGTACATGCCGCTGGCGATCTTCGGCGTCGTCCTGCTCGTGGTCTTCGTCGGCTCGCTCTTCGTTCTCGACTACTCCGAGGTCTGGAGCCGCCTGCAGTCGAAGTACGAGCTCCGGACGGCCGACCGCTACGAAATCGACCTCCGGCCGGTGTCGCGCTACGTCGACCTCGAGAAGAAGGGCCTCGAGCGCGGGCACCTCGTCGTCGAGGCGCGACGGACGGAGCACTACCCGACGACGGTGGAGGGCTACCAGACCGAGCGGGAGCGCGCGCGCGGCTCCGACGAGCTGCCTCACCTGCTCGCGTTCGAAAAGGTGGTCATTGACGGCAGCCTGAAGTACGCCCTGCTCGACCGCGAGGGCAAGGTCCTCGCCGAGGGCGAGGTCAGCGTCCGCAACCTCGCCGAGAACGAAAAGACCACCATCCGCATCCCGGTCCGCGAGCACCCGCGAACGAAGAAGGTCCGCTTCGGCTTTTAAATAGCGCGGCGCGATTCTGAGTGGTGTGGCTGGCCGAGCGATTCTTCGTCCTGGCGCGAAGCGAGGCCGAGGCGATACAGCGGAGAGTATCGTCGAGGCCGAGCGACAAAGCCAGGGCGGAGAAGCGCCGGCCAGACG
>JBFFXF010000054.1:0-32269 GCA_041569895.1 Planctomycetota bacterium
CCCGGATCTCGGTATCGGCCATCGGTATCGGAGTCGGTCATCGGACTCCGATACCAGAGCTTTCGAGGACGGGAACGGGTACGGGAACGGGTACGGGTACGTTTTTGCAACGTCGGGGTCGGTATCGGGGTCGGTATCGGAGTCGGCATCGGAGTCGGAACCGGAATCGCCCTCAAACCGACCACCGAGCCCACCGAGCCCACCGAGCCCACCGAGCCCACCGAGGACGAGGACGAGGACGAGGACGAACGGCGGCCGTTCGTGTCACGCAGGCAAAACGCGGCCACGCGAAATCCCCCCCCGCTCACACCGAGCTCGTCAGCCACTGGAGCTGCGTGCGCGTCAGCGAGAGTCGCGTCGCGATCAGGCTGGCGAGGCGGTCCATCGCGCGGTAGCCGAAATCCGGATGGGAGTCCATCACCTTGCGCAGGCCGGAGGCGGGGATGATGAACGCCTCGGAGTCCTCGATGGCGCAGGCGCGCGCCGTGAGCTGCGTGCCGCCGGTGAGCCCGGACCAGGCGAAGAGTTCGCCGGGGCGCACCACCGTGATCCGGACCGTCTGGTCTCGATGCGTCGGCAGCGTGAAGGTGAGCTCGACCTGACCCGACTTCAGGATGTACACGTTGGTGGCGTCGTCACCCTCGTCGAAGATCTCCTCGTTCGCCTTGAAGACCTGCTCGCGGACCAGCGCGCGGATCTCTTCCACCGGCTCGTTCGACAGGGCGACCCCGTTGAAAAAGTACGAGTTCTCCCAATCCACCACCTTCTGCGCCATTGGAGCATTCTTCATCGGAGCACCGTGTATCGAATCACCCTGTCACCATGTCGGCGGAACACCCGCACCAACCGCTCGGAAGCGAGCACCGCCCCGGATCCGCGTCCCGGAGCCGCTCATCTCCCGATAATGCGGGTCGAGGGCTCCATGGTAGAGGTGAGGCGTCACCACCGCAATTCTGATAAATTTTTCACAAAGGATCGTGCCGTTTTTCACAAAGTTGGGCTTCAAGCGGGGTTTTCCCGGGCCCCCCCGTCCTCCTCCTCCTCGGGCTCGTCCTCGTCCTCGTCCTCGTCCTCGAAGGCCTGAGGGGCGTTCCGATACCGATACCGACTCGCCGATCTGTGCAATCTGCGTTCCTCTTCTTTCCGGGCACGGGACCGGGGACGGGAACGGGAACGGGGACGGGGACGGGGACGCTCAGATATCGAGGTCGTCCGCCTCGTTGGCTCGTTCCATGACGAAGGTGTAGCGGGCCGAGGTGTCGCGGCCCATGAGGTCGCTGACGAGGCGGTCGGTCTCGAGCTCGTCGGTGATGAGCACCTGGAGGAGCGTTCGGGTTCTCGGGTCGAGGGTCGTCTCGCGGAGCTGCTCCGCGGTCATCTCGCCGAGTCCCTTGAAGCGCGTGGTCTCGGGCTTCGCCTTGCCGCCGTGCTTCGCGATCACCTCCTCGAGCTCGCGGTCATCCCACGCCCACAGCGTCTCCTGGCCGAGCTGCACCCGGTAGAGGGGCGGGCGGCCGAGGTAGACGTGTCCGCCCCGGATCAGGTCGGGCAGGTGGCGGTAGAAGAAGGTCAAGAGGAGCGTCGCGATGTGGTGGCCGTCCGAGTCGGCGTCGGTGAGGACGATGATGCGCCCGTAGCGCAGCTTCTTGAGATCGAACTTCGGGCCGATCCCGGTGCCGAGGGCGCTGACGATGTCGGAGATCTCCTTGTTGTCGAGGACCTTCGACAGGCTCGCCTGCTCGGTGTTGAGGACCTTGCCGCGCAGCGGCAGGATCGCCTGGTGTTTCCGATCGCGGCCCTGCTTCGCCGAGCCGCCGGCGGAGTCGCCCTCGACGATGAACAGCTCGCTCTCCTCCGGCTTCGAGCTCTCGCAGTCGGCGAGCTTGCCCGGCAGGTTCATCCGGTGCGAGACCGCCGACTTCCGCACCACCTGGGCCGACGCGGCGCGTGACGCCGCCCGGGCGCGAGCCGCGAGGACGATGCGGGCCACGACCCCGTTGGCGATCGTGCCGTTCTCGTTGAAGTACTGCTCGAGCGCCGGCGCGACGCTGTTCGCGATCGAGGAGGTGACCTCCGGGTTGTTCAGACGCTCCTTGGTCTGTCCCTGGAACTGCGGCTCGGCGATGTAGAGCGACAGGACCGCGCTGAGGCCCTCCCGGATGTCCTCGGGCGTGGTGGTCACGCCCTTCGGCTGCAGGTTGTGGGTCTCGACGTAGTTGCGGACGGCCTTGACGACGCCGGACTTGAAACCCGACTCGTGCGTGCCGCCGATCGCCGTGTACACGCCGTTGACGTAGCTGCGAATGAACTCGCTGGTCTCGTCGGTCCACTGCAGCGCGACCTCCATGCGGGGGTCGTCCTCCCGCTCGAGGTAGAAGACGAAGTCCTGGGTCGGCTTCTTGTCGCGCTCGGTGATCAGCTTCTTGAGGAACTCCTGGATCCCCTCCTCGTGCGCGAACTCGTGTCTCTCGCCGGACGTGCCGTCCTTGAAGACGACGCGAAGACCGCGGTGGAGGTACGACTTCGACTCGAGCACCTCGCTGATGATCTTGGCGTCGAAGGTGGTGCGCGGAAAGATGTCGGGATCCGGCTGGAAGTAGATCGATGTGCCGCTGCCGCGTGCCGCGCCGGTTCGCTTGAGCGACGACGCCGGCTTGCCGCGACGGAACTTCTGCTGGTACTCCGAGCCCTCGCGCTTGACCGTCGCCACGAGCGTCGAGGAGAGCGCGTTGACCACCGACGCTCCCACGCCGTGGAGTCCGCCGGAGTGAATGTAGTTCTCGTGCCCGAACTTCCCGCCGGCGTGCAGCGTCGTCAGGATGAGCTCGAGCGCCGGCTTCTTGTGCTTCGGGTGCTTGTCGACGGGGATGCCGCGTCCGTTGTCGGTGACGCGCGCACCCTTCCCGTCCGAGTCGAGCTCGACCTCGATCGTCGTCGCGTGACCGTTGATCACCTCGTCGATGGCGTTGTCGAGGATCTCCCAGAGCAGGTGGTGCACACCGCGCGAGTCGACCCCGCCGATGTACATCGCCGGACGCTTGCGGACCGGCTCGAGTCCCTCGAGGACCGTGATATCGCTCGCGCGGTACGATTTGGTCGTGGTCGACGTGCCCATCAGTCGTCCTGCTTTACCCCTTCCCTTCGTTCTCTTCGCTCTCGGCGCGCCCTTCCTCTTTCGCGTGGCGCCCCTCGGCGCTCGCGCAGTCGTCCGGCGGCGCTTTTTCGCCGAACGCCTCCCGCCCCCTCTCGATTTCTTCGGTCGCGACGCCACGGTCGTGTACGCCGGCCGGCACGCGCCGTCCCGGCGTCAGTTCCCCTTCTTGCGGCCCCTCTTGCGTGCCGCCTTGCCGCGCGCTGTGCCATTCTTCGCGGCGTTGGCGGTCTTGCGTCCCGAGCTCCGCTTGCTGCCGGGCTTCTTCGCCGTCTTCCTGGCCGAATTCCCGCCGGACTTCTTGACCGTCTTCCTGGCCGACTTGCCGGATCCGGTTGCCTTCTTCTTGCCGGCCTTCTCGCTCGCCTTCTTGCGCGCCTTCTTGCGCGCCTTCTTGCCCGACTTGCCGGTCTTCTTGCCGGTCTTCGCGCCGGTTTTCCTGGCGGCCTTCGTCTCGTCCGCGCTCCCGGCTGCGGACTCGCCGTCGGCGTCGTCCACGTCCTCGGCGCCCTCGTCGGTCTTCGCGGCGGTCTTCGCGGCGGTCTTCGTCTTGCCGGCCTCGTCGTCGGCCTCGTGCTCGTCCTCGTCGCCCTCGGCGCTCTCGGCCGGCGCTCCACCGCCGGGCTCGCCCTCGCCGGTCGAGAGGAAGTCCGGCAGGGAGAGCGCGCGGCGCTCGATCTCCTCGAGCGAGCCGCGCTTCACCACCTCGAATCCCTTGCCGCCCCTGGAGGTGACTCGGTAGTTGCCGGGCAGAATCGGGATCCGCTTGCCGCCGTCACGGATGACAACGAGCCCCTCGCGCGGACGGGTGCTGACGTCGAAGCTTAGCACGCGGTCGGTCTTGTCGACCTTGATGACCCGCACGCCGCGTCCCGGCCCCGAGAGGAAGTTGACCTCCTCGACCTTGCAGAGCAGCGCCCGGCCGTTCCGCGAGGCGGTGACGAGGACCTCCTCGCCCTGGATGATCGAGACGCCGACGATCTCCTCGCCCTGCTTGGTGCGCGCGAATCGGCGGCCGACTCGCGTCGACGGCTCGGCGTACGGGTGGAGCGCGAACCGCAGCCCGTAGCCGCTGGACGACACGGCGATCGCGTGGTTCTTCGGGATCTCTCCCTCGGCGTCCTTCGCCGACCCGAGATCCGGCGTCGCCCGCGGATCGAAGGAGACCGCCGCGATCGGTCGCTCCCCGTCCTTGAACCGGAAGAGCCGCTGGATCGGATCACCGAAGCCGCGCGGCGAGGCGGGCACGTCGTTGATGCGGATCGTGTAGACGGTGCCGAAGTTCGAGAAGAAGCCGACGGTCGAACGGGTGTCGCCGCCGAGCACGGCGATGATCTCGTCGCCCTGCCTGGTGCGCACCTTGGTGATGTCGCTGACGCGCTGCACGCGACGCACCCAGCCGTCACGCGACAGCAGCACGAGCGCGTCCTCGTTGACGATGAAGGCCTCCTCGTTGAAGGACGCCTCCTCCTGGCCCTTCGTCGTCACCGTCGTTCGCCGCTCGTCGCCGTAGCGCTCGCCGATCTCCTTGAGCTCCTGCTTGACGGGTGTCCAGATGCGACGCGGATTGTCGAGGATCGCCTTGATCGCCTTGATCCGCTTCCGCTTCTCGCGCAGCTCGTCGAGGATGGCCTGGATCTCGAGCTTCGCCAGTTTGTACAGCTTGAGCTCGAGGACGGCGTCCGCCTGGACCTCGTCGAGGCGGAAGCGCTTCCGCAGCTTCTTGGCCGCGTCCTTCTTGCCCTCCGAGCGGCGGACGATGCGGATCGCCTCGTCGAGGGCATCGAAGACCTTCTTGAAGCCCTCGAGGATGTGGCAGCGCTCCTTGAGGAGCCGCATCTCGTGCTCGAACCGACGCCGCACCACCTCGAACCGGAACTTGATGAACTGATCGAGCACCGTCTTGAGATCGGCGCGACGCGGCACGCATGCGTCGCTGCCGTCGTGCGGCACGAGACACGTCAGGTTGACGTTGAAGTTGGTCTGCAGCGGGGTGTGACGGTACAGATACGCCATCACCTGGTCCGCGTCGGCGTCGCCCTTGAGCTCGAGCACGATGCGGATGTCGTCGGTCGACTCGTCGCGAACATCGACGATCTGCGGCACCTTGCGCGACGCGGCGAGCTCTCCGAAGCGCTCGACAAGCTGCGCCTTGTTCACCATGTACGGGATCGAGCGGACGATGATCCGCTGCATCCGCCGTCCGCTCTTCTCGATCTCGTACTCGCCGCGGACACGGATGCTCCCCTGGCCGGACTGGTAGATCTTCCTGAGCTCCGCGCGCGAGTTGAGGATCTCGCCCCCGACGGGGAAGTCCGGCCCCTTGATGATCTTGACGAGATCCGCCGTGCTCATCTTGCGGTTCTCGATCAGGGCGACACACGCGTCGACCACCTCCCGCAGGTTGTGCGGGGGGATGTTCGTCGCCATGCCGACGGCGATGCCCGACGTGCCGTTGATCAGCAGATGCGGCACGCGCGCCGGCAGGACCTCCGGCTCCTTCTGGCTGCCGTCGTAGTTCGGGCGGAAGTCGACGGTCTCCTGCCGGATCTCGTCGAGGAGCTCCACCGAGAGGGGCTCGAGCTTCGCCTCGGTGTACCGGAACGCCGCCGGACTGTCACCGTCGAGCGAGCCGAAGTTGCCCTGGCCGAAAACGAGCGGATAGCGCAGGTTCCAGTTCTGCGCCATGCGCACGAGGGCGTCGTAGACGGCGGTATCGCCGTGCGGGTGATAGTTGCTGAGCACCTGTCCGACGACCTTGGCGCACTTGATCGTCTTGCGATCCGGCAGCAGCCGGAGATCGTTGAACATGGTGTAGAGGATGCGACGCTGGACCGGCTTGAGCCCGTCGCGAACGTCGGGGAGCGCCCGGGACGTGATGACGGAGATGGCGTAGTTCAGGTAACGCCGGCGGGCGGCGTCGTGGAACGTGACCTCCTCGACCGAGCCGGGATCCCGGTAATCTATCAACTGCTTGCGTCTCGGCATCTGCTTCGAGGCTGGCGAGGCGGCGGCCGCGGGCCCGAACCCCTCGAACGGCCCGGCGCGGCCTCGTCTCCTGCTCCTCTTCCTTCTCTTCACACGGCCGCACCGGGACGCGCCCACGTCAGTAGAAGCGCCAGAACCGGCCCATCGAGGCGGCGATGCCGCCCCGCCGGACGACCGCGTGTCCTTTTAAACTAGCTCCGGAGGCTTTGCAAGCACGGCCTGCAGGCGGGTCGAGCCGGCGCGAGGGCGGATCAACTTTGCCGGAGCGTGTCCTTGACTGCCTTGACGATGTTTCGGCAGCGCAAGGTCTCGACCTTGATGGTGTGAAGGGATTCGGTGACGGTCTGCGGCGATGCCAGGTTGGAGAGCGCCAGCTCCGCGGCGAGCATCACCGACCCGATGGAGTTGTTGAGCTCGTTGGCGACGTCCGCGACGAGGGTCCGCAGCAGGTCGACGGCCTCCTCGCCGCCGTCAGAGCCCGCCAGTCGGTCGAGGACTGCGCGGACGCTCTCCGTCTGCTCGTGAAAGCGCTCGAGTATGTCTTCCAACTGCTGCTCGCTCGATTCAGTGGTCCCCGGGGTCGTCGCCGCCGCCCCTGCCCGGGGCGCCGCCGCCGGAGTGCTTGCGGATGAGCTCACGGAGCCGAGCCGTGTCGAGCGGCTTGGTCTCGAACTCGTCCATCCCGACGGCAAAGCACCTCTCCCGATACTCATCGATCGCACAGGCCGTCAAGGCGATTATCGGAACGCGCTTCCCGTCCCCGTTCTCCAATTCGCGGCTCCGGATCAACGTCGTTGCCTCGAAGCCGTCCATCTCCGGCATGCTCAGGTCCATCAGGACGATGTCGTAGGCGCCGGTAGCGTGCATGTCGACCGCCTGGCGGCCGTTCTCGGCGACGTCGACCCGGTAACCCCATTTCTTCAGGAGACGCGAGACGATGGCCTGGTTCATGCGGTGGTCATCGACGACCAGCACGCGAGCGGTCCCCGGGCACCCGTGGCCACCCCCGCTCCCGGCCGTCTTCGCCTTCCGGCTCGCTCGCTCCAGCGCCATCGGCTCCTCCTGAACGCCGTTCGGGGAGCGCGTTCGGGCGATACCCTCCTCCGGTGCCGCGCTCTTCCCGGAGCGAGTTTCGCATCCGGCGAGCGATGGCGATATGCGGTGATCTCCTGAAATCGCCGCCCTGGTTTTTCTCGCACTTCCAGCGAGAAAAACCAGGGCGAATACGCATGATCTCCCGTGCTCCTCTTCCTCCGCCGATCGTGAAGCAGCTGCGGAACATTTTTCTCATGCAAGCCGTCCGGGCACGGCAAGATCCTCGCCCTTTCAATGCTAGCCCTGGTTTTTCTCGCACTTCCAGCGAGAAAAACCAGGGCTAGCAGCAGGCGGGGACGTCGGCTCCCGAGGAGGCAGGCGGCGCGCAGGGGAAGAGCCCGAAATGGCGCACCGGCTCGGTGACGCGAAAATGCCGTCCGAGGCGTGTCTCGGCCAGCATCCGCGCCGTGTTCCGGCAGACCGCGACCGGGCGGTGGGCCTCGAAGGTGTGGTGGTCGTCGAGCGAGTAGCGCGCCGGCGCGCCGGGGATGGTGCCCAGATAGGTGGCCGACTGGCCGTAGTCCTCGCAGCGCCGGTCGAGCGGGTCGTCGAACTTGAACGCGCGGACCGTCGTCGAGTAGAAGCGGATCGGCTCGCCAAGGACGTCCTCCTCGACGACCACCTTGCTGACGACGCGCGCGTCGCGGAAGCCGCAGTCGTCGAGCAGATCGAACCAGTCGTGCTCGTAGAGGGCGCCGCCGAGGCACTCGGCGACCAGCTTGCTGTCGCGACGGATGCGCTCGGGGACGCGGCGGTCGGCAACGATGTCCGCCACGTGGAGCTCGCCGCCGTCGCGGAGGAGGCGGTACGCGGTCGAGAGGACTCGCTGCTTGAACGGCGACAGGTTGATCACGCAATCGGAGATCACCAGATCGGCGCTGTGGTCCTGGAGCGAATCCGCGGTCTCGATGTAATCCTCATTGAACATCACGTTCGGCTCGTCGAAGCCGAAGGCCGACATCGTCGGCGCGATGTTGCGTCGCGCCGTCTCGAGCTGCTCGGCGGTCATGTCGAGACCGATGACCCGCCCGCGCGCACCGACCAGCTTCGCGGCGATGAACGCGTCCAGACCGGCCCCGGACCCCAGGTCGACCACGGTGAGCCCGGTGAGGTCGTCGTCGGGGAGACTCGATCCACACCCGTAGTTGCGCTCCTTCACCTCCCGCGGGATCAGCTTGACGATCTCCGGATACCGCGCGGCGGTGTTGTCGGCGCAGCAGGACTTGGTCTCGAGATCCGACGTCTGCTGGACGGCCTTGCCGTAGAAGTTCCGCAGGTATGCGCGCAACGCGTCGTCGGTCAGCGGCGGCGGCTCATCGATTCGACGATTCATTCAGAGTCCTTTTCCGGGATCCAGAATCGGGCCGCCAGGACGGTCGCGGAGTCCGTTCCGCTCGCTCCCCCCAGTCCGGGCGAGCTCCCCGATCAAGATTTACAACGGCGCCGGCGGGATCCGGGTTCCCCACCACCCGTCGCCGGCGCGCGTCCCCCTCTGCGCTCTCCCCCTCGCGGGTCTCCTCGATCACGCGATGATGTCGTGCACCACGCGCCCGTACACGTCCGTCAGCCGGAAATCGCGCCCCGCGTATCGGTACGTCAGCTTCTCGTGGTCGAGGCCGAGCAGGTGGAGGATCGTCGCGTGGAGATCGTGGAAGTGGACCCGGTCCTCGACCGCATAGTAGCCGTAGTCGTCGGTCTTCCCGTAGCGAAGCCCGCCGCGCACGCCGCCGCCGCAGACGAACATCGAGCAGGCGTGTGGGTTGTGGTCGCGTCCGTTGCGGTTCCCCTGCTCCGTCGGCGTGCGGCCGAACTCGCCGCCCCAGAGGACCAGCGTGTCCTCGAGGAGGCCGCGCCGCTTCAGGTCGGTGATGAGACCGGCGATCGGACGGTCGACCTCCGCCGCGTTGCGCGCGTGCTCCTCACGGAGGTTGGCGTGCTGGTCCCACTTGTAGCTGTGGGTGACCTGCACGAAACGCACGCCCGCCTCGGCGAAACGACGCGCCATCAGGCACTGGATGCCGAAGTTCCGCGTCACGTCACTGTCGATGCCGTAGAGGCGCCGGGTGGCCTCGTCCTCGCCGCTGATCTCCTGCAGACCGGGCACCTCACGTTGCATGCGAAACGCCAGCTCGAAGGACTCGATGCGCGCCTCGAGCTCGCCGTCCGGACCGGCCCGCTCGAGGTGATCGCGGTTGAGCCGGGCGACGAAGTCGAGCTCGCGGCGCTGCACGCGAGTCGATCGCTGGCCGTTCCCGATGAACGGGATCCTCGCCCGCTCGGCCGGGATGCTCGAGGTCCCGATCGGCGTCCCCTGGTAGTGCGCGGGGAGAAACGAGGAGGACCAGGCGTTGACGCCGCCGTGCCCCAGCGTCGGACAGATGGTGATGAACCCCGGCAGGTTCTGGTTCTCCGAGCCGAGCCCGTACGTGATCCACGAGCCCATCGACGGCCGCACGAACGTGTCGGAGCCGGTGTGGAGCTCGAGGAGCGCCCCGCCGTGGCGCGAGTTCGAGCCATGGATCGAATTGAGGACGCACAGATCGTCCACGAGCGCGCCGACGTTCGGGAAGAGCTCCGAGACGTGGATCCCCGAGCTCCCGTGAGGCGTGAACTTCCATGGCGACGCCAGCAGGTTTCCGGTCTTCCCGGACTGGATGCGGGGCTTCTCTCCCGGATACGGCTTGCCGTCGTCGCGCTGCAGGAGCGGCTTGTAGTCGAAGGTGTCGACCTGCGATGGCCCGCCGTGCATGAACATGAAGATGACGCGCCTGGCGCGCGGCGCGTGGTGCGGCGGTCTCGGCGTCAGGGGTCCGGCGCCGGCGGACGGCCCACTCGACGGGCGGGCCTCCCCGGCGAGCAAGCCGGCGAGCGCGAGACTGCCGAAACCGATGCTCGAGCGGCGCAGCATCTCCCGCCGCGTCAGCGGGTGCGGATCGAAGTCGTGACAGGCCGAGGTGCGCATCTTCTGTGATCGTGCTCCCGTATCACTCCAGGTACATGAACTCGTTCGAGGCGACCAGCGCCCGACAGAGGGCGTGCCACGCGCCGAGACGACGCTCGTCCGGCGCGACGCTCTCGCGTTCCAGCTCCTCGCCGAGCCCGCGGACGAAGTCGAGGCAGCGGTCGATCTCGCGCGCCGTCGGCGGCCGAGAGAACGCCTCGAGGTACGCCCGGCGGACGCGCTCACGGTCGTCGTCCGGGATGGCGGAGAGGAGACGGGCCGCGAAGCGGCGCATCTCCCGGTTGACCAGCTCGCCGTTCATCATGAAGAGCGCCTGGGACGCGACGGTGGTCACGTCGCGCCGCCCCGCGATGACGCTCGGGTCCGCGAAATCGAAGGTCTGGAAGACGTCGTACACCGCGCTGCGGAGCACCGGGAGGTAGACCGAGCGGCGGTCGAAGTCGTACGTCGCGCCCTTCGAGCCGGTGCCGGTGACGTAGTCGCGGTTACCGTCGGGGAGGAGCTGGCCGCCCATCGCGAGATCGAGGCTGCCGCCGAGGGCGAGCAGGCTGTCCCGCACGGCCTCGGCCTCGAGGCGCCGTCGCGGAAAGCGCCACAGCAGCCGGTTCTCGGGGTCCCGCGCGATGGCGTCCCCGTCGTGGCGCGTGCTCATGCCGTAGGTCGCGGAGAGCATGATCGTGCGGTGCAGGGACTTGATCGACCATCCGGAGCCCGCCAGCCGGAGCGCCAGCCAGTCGAGGAGCGTGGCGTGGACGGGGCGGTCGCCGAGCGTGCCGAAGTTGTCCGGCGAGCGCACGAGCCCATCGCCGAAGTGCCAGAGCCAGACGCGGTTCGCGGCGACGCGCGCCGTCAGCGGATGGTCGTGGCGCGTCAGCCACCGGGCGAGCGCCAGCCGTCCGCTCGAGCGCGTGTCGATCGGCGATCCGGCGTCGCCGCCGAGGACCGAGGGGAACCCGCGCGGCGCCGCCTCGCCGAGCTCGAGGTAGTCGCCGCGCACGTGCACGCGCAGATCGGTGACCTCGCCCTCCCGCACGCCCATCGCTCGCGGCAACGACGGCCTCGACTCCTCGAGCCGCTTCTTCTCCGCCTCGAGCGCGGCGATGGCGTCGCGCACGGAGGGCGAATAGAGGCTCTCGGGCTTGTCGGGCAGGCGGAACGGACCGGCCTTGTCATCTGCGACGAGCGCGCGGATCGACTCTCGCCCCGCGAGGTCATCCGGCGAACCGCCGGCGATCGTGTCGCGCAGCGCCGCGTCGCCCCGCAGCGCCTCGACCCACTGGCGGAAGAACGGCTCGCGGAGACCGTGCTTGCGAACCAGCCCGCCGATGGTGACGCCCGTCTCGCCGTCGGGCAGCGCGACGAGGAGGATCTTGTCGACGTGCGGCACCGGTCCGGCGGAGCGCTCGAGGCGGAGGACGCTGCCGGCGCGGAGCTCGAAGACCCCCTCCACGTGCCAGCGCTGGTGCTTCGGGTGCCACCCGCCGGTCGTCCTCGAGACGCCGTCGGTGGTCACCGTCAGACCGTCGATCGAGATCACCATCGGTCGCGACTCGAGAGCCGCGTAGCGCAGCTCGAGCTGGTAGTGGCCGTCACGCGGCAGCTGGAGGTCGTACTCGGCGTGACCCGAGTGGAGCAGCACACCGATGCCGGCGCCCCACGTCGTCGTGTCGACGGTCAGCGTGCCGCGCTGGAACGCCTCGGCCTCGAGGAGGAGCCCCCGCGATGCGAGGTCCTCGTCCGCAAGCGTCGGCGCGATCGGCTCGCGGCCATCCGCCGCGTCGAGGTCGCCATGCGACAGGAGCTCCGCCGCCGCGGCGAGGTAACGCGTCACCCCCGCGCGCTCGGCCTCGACGAGATCGCGCCGCTCCTCGCGGTGGCGCTCCTCGAGCGCCGACTTGGCCTCATCGAGCCGGCGCTCCCACGCGTCGAAGCGGGCGCGCTCGGCCTCCGTCGCCACCACGTGCTCGTGCCACTCGGCGACCACCTTGAAGTTCTCCATCGTCTTGGTGGACTTCAGGATGCCGGCGAGCGCGTAGTACTCCTTCGTGGTGATCGGGTCGAACTTGTGGTCGTGACAGCGGGCGCAGCTCATGGTGACGCCCATGAAGGCTCGCGAGAGCGTGTCGAGTTGCTCGTCGACGATGTCGAGCTCCATCTTGGTGCCATCGTCGCAGGCGAGCATCTTCGGCCCGATCGACAGGAACCCCGTGGCCACGAGACGGTCGATCCGCTGCCCGTCCGTCTCACCGGGCGCCGCCGGCAGCAGGTCCCCGGCGATCTGCTCGTGGATGAAGCGGTCGAACGACGTGTCGCGGTTGAAGGAAGCGATCACCCAGTCGCGGTAGCGGAACGCGTTCGCGTAGGCGAGGTTCTCGTCGACGCCGTTCGAGTCGGCGTAGCGCGCGACGTCGAGCCAGTGCCGCCCCCACCGCTCACCATAGCGCGGCGAGGCGAGCAGGCGGTCGAGCAGCCGCGAGAGCGCGTCGGGCGAATCGTCGGCGAGGAAGTCCTCGACCTCCTCGGGCGTCGGCGGCAGCCCGGTGAGGTCGTACGTCACCCGCCGCACGATCTCGGGCGGCGCGGCGGGCGGCGCGGGCTCGAGACCCGCAGCGCGGAGCCCGTCGAGCACGAACGCATCGACCGGCCCGGCGCACCACGACGAGCGCACTGTCTCCGGGACCGCGGGCTCCGCGGGCGGCACGAACGCCCAGTGCCGCTCCGCTGCCCCCGGAGCGCCATCTCCCCGAGCGCCATCGCCGGACCCGGGGAGCGCCACCACGAGCGCCAGAAAAACCTCGATGACCATACGGCTCCCTCCGGGGCGACATTCTGCGGGATGGAGTGGCGGAAGTCCACGACGGGAACCGGCAGCCGGGGCGGGGGATTCGTGGTACTGTGTGGGGCCCGCGGTCCCGGGGGGAGGACGATCGGGGAGTGAGGCCGAGAAGGGGACAGAGACAGAGATCAGAGGTCAGAGATCGGGGGTCAGGGAACGGGGGTCGGAGGCCGAGGACCGAGGCAGGGGCCCGATGTCGGGGTCGGAGTCGGGGTCGGGGTCGGGGTCGGGGTCGGAGTCGGGGTCGGGGTCGGAGTCGGGGTCGGAGTCGGATCTCGGTCATCGGAATCGGCATCGGAATCGGAATCGGCATCGGAGTCGGTCATCGGTCATCGGAATCGGACGTCGACTCGGCAGCAAGGGCGTTCGAGGACGAGGACGAGGACGAGGACGAGAGGCGAGGACGAGTTTGAAGTGAAGCGGTTCATGACACCCAGAACGGCAGCGAAACCCATCGACATCAACCACTTCGTCCGCACCGTTTGCCGGGAGATCCGGCGGTTTGCCGTGCCGGCGGTGACGGTGGTGTCGCGGAAGCGGGATCCGTTTCGGGTACTGTTCGGGCAGAACCTCGGCGTGCCGATCTCGCCCCGGTGCTCGGAGTGTCCGCTGGAGGATCGCTGCCCGCGATTGGGAGTGGAGCGGTCGCGATAACGCGACTCGCGGAACGAACCCGATGGGAGCCTGGAACTTCCTCCTGGACGTCGTGGTGCTGCTCGGAGCATGTCTGCTCCTCGGCGCGGTCGCGACGCGGTTTCGCCAGAGCCCGCTGGTGGGATACCTGATCGCCGGCGCGGCCCTCGGCGGCCCGGGGAGCCTCGGGATCGTCCAGTCGGGCGGTGAGATCGAGACCATCGCCGAGCTGGGCGTGGCGCTTCTCCTCTTCAGTCTCGGGCTCGAGTTCTCCTGGCGACGGTTGCTCTCGCTCGGTTTCCGGACGCTCGTCGTGGGCGCGGCGCAGGTCGTCGTCACGTTGATGGTCGCGGCCGGCGTCGCGATGGCGTTCTCGCTCGGGCCGGCGGAGGCGATCGTCGTCGGCTCGATGATCGCCCTCAGCAGCACGGCGTGCGTGCTCCGGATCCTGATGGATCGGGGGGAGATCGACAGCGTGCACGGGCGCAACTCGGTCGGCATCCTGCTCGTGCAGGACATCGCCGTCGTGCCGCTCGCGCTCGTCGTGACGCTGCTCGCGAGCGAGGGCAGCGCGCTCGACGTCGCGCTGGAGGCCGGCAAGATCCTCCTGCTGGTCCTCGGGCTGATCGCGGGACTCTGGCTGACGAGCCGGCTGGCAGTATGGATCCTCGGCACCATGGCGCTGGTGCGGAATCGGGAGCTCGGCACGCTGCTCGCCATCGTCGTCGGGCTCGGCTCGGCCTGGGCGGCGCACGCCGCCGGGACCTCCCCCGCCCTCGGCGCCTTCATCGCCGGCATGTTCCTCGGGGCCTCGCCGTTCGCGACGCAGGTGAGGTCGGACGTGGCGTCGCTGCGCGTCGTGCTCCTGACGCTCTTCTTCGGCGCCGTCGGCATGGTGGCCGATCCGGTCTGGATCGCGCGCAACTGGATGGTCGTCATCGGGGTGACGGCGCTCGTGCTCGCCGGCAAGGCCGCCATCGTCTGGCTGGTGACTCGACTGGCGCGGCGGCCGCATGCCCAGGGCATCGCGACCGGGCTGTGCGTCGCGCAGATCGGCGAGTTCGCGTTCGTGCTCGGTGGGCTCGGACGCGGGGGCGGCCTGCTCGGCGAGACGACGTATCTGACGCTCGTTTCATCGACGATCCTGACGCTCTTCGTCTCGCCGTACCTGATCGCCGTGGCTCCGGTCGCCGGTGTCTGGGTGGAGCGGCGACTGCGCGGTTCACGCGCGGCGCTGGCGGAGGGCGGAAGCTCCGGATCGGGGCACCCGGCTCCGGACGTGGTGATCATCGGCCTCGGACCGGCCGGGCAGACCGTGGCCCGCGCACTCGCCGGAAGCTCGCTCTCCGGAGTCGTCGTCGATCTCAACGCCAGAGCGCGCGACCTCGCCGAGACGGTCGGATTCGGCTGCGTGATCGGCGACGCGACGCTGCCGGAGACCCTGGAGCACGCCGGCGTCACGAGCGCGAGCGTCGTTGTCGTCTCCGTCCCGGCCCCGAGCGCCGCGGTGCGCGTCATCGAGAACGTCCGGACGCTCGCCCCCGGCGCGCATATCGTCGCGCGCAGCCGCTACCACCTGCACGCCCAGCGCTACCAGGCGGCAGGCGCGCGCACGGTCGTCGACGACGAGTACAGCGTCGGCGAGGACCTCGCCGACCATGTCCTCGATCAACTCGGCATCACGGCCACGGAGCGAGAACGATCGGAGGAGCCGGCATGACTGCGCAGATCCGCAGATCGTCATCGGCATCGGCATCGGAATCGGAGTCGGAATCGGCATCGGAATCGGTCCTCGGAATCCGAGTCGGAGTCGGAGTCGGAGTCGGTATCGGCCATCGGTATCGGAATCGGTCATCGGACTCCGCGACGGAGCCTTCGAGGACGAGGACGAGGACGAGGCCCGCAACCGCTCAGAACTGTTCCGGATCGTCTCGCTCCGGCGGTGACTCGACGACTCGCCAGTGGTGGTCGAGCATGGTCACCAGCTCCACGAACGCCTCCCCCACCTCCGACTTGACGACGTAGCCCGCGATGCTCCTCTCGTGCGCGGCCACCCTGTCCCGGTCCGCGTCGGACGTCGTCAGCACGAACACGATGCTGTTCCGCAGCGCCTCGTCGTTGCGGATCTCCTCGAGGAACTCGATGCCGCTCATCTTCGGCATGTTGAGGTCGAGGAGCACGACGAAGGGGCGTGGCAGTCGTTCGACGCCATCGATGCCCCTGAGCCTGGCCAGCGCCTCGAGCCCGTTGGTGACGCGGTGCAGGGGGTTGGCGACCTTGCACCGGCGCAGGCTGCGCTCGACCGCCTCGGCGTCGATCTCGTCGTCCTCGACGAGGAGGATGTGCACCGTGTCACGGTCAGCCATGGACGAGCTCTCCGCGCAGCTCCTTGACCCACGTGAACGTGAACGTCGTTCCCCGGTCGCCCTCTGACTCGAGACTGATCTCTCCGTCACGACTCTCGACGATCTTCTTGACGACCGACAGCCCGACGCCGGTCCCCTCGACGTCATCTCGCGGACGGAGCGTCTCGAAGACCGCGAAGACGCGCGACTGGAACCGCGGCTCGATGCCGGGACCGTCGTCGGACACGGAGAACTCGAGGTAGGAGCCGCGGTCCCTGACGGTGACCTCGACGCGCCCATCGGTGCGGTCGTGGTGTCGAATGGCGTTCTCGATGAGGTGCCCCAGCACGACCGCCAGCTCGCTCCGATTGGTCCTCAGCGACTCGATCTCGGCGGTGATCTTCACCTCGAAGCCGTTCGGCGGGGAGAGCCTCGCGACGGTCTCTTCGAGGAGCTGCGCGATGTCGACCTCCTCGACCTCACCGCGCATACGCCCGGCCCTGGAGTACTCGAGCAGGTCGTCGAGCAGGCGCTCCATGCGGCCGACTCGCTGGCGCATCTTGTCGAGGTGCTCTCTCGACTTCTGCGCCAGCGTCGCGCCGTTGTCCTCCGCGATCCACGTGGCGAGGCTGTCGATCGCGCGCAGCGGCGCTCTCAGGTCGTGCGAGGCCGCATAGGCGAAGTTATCGAGATCCTGCGCGCTCGCCGCCTGATCGCGCTCGGCGACCCGGAAGAGCTCCTGCATGCTCGCGAGCAGGCCGATGAGGACGCAGCCGTAGCTGGCGATCCGCAGGCCGCTCGCCGCGAAGAACATGTGGTCGAAGAGCGCCGTCGAGCGACACATGAAGGGCGCCTGCGCGAGGAGGCCGACGATGAGGGAGACCACCATCCAGTGCTCGAAGACACCGCGCTTCCAGGCGCGATCCCGGATCGCGACCATGACGGCGGCCGCGAGGATGCCCGCGGGCAGAAGCTCCTGTGGGCGGCCGAGCGCGATTCCCGGGAAATACCCGGAGGGCAGCGGCAGGAGAAAGAAGACGCAGCAACAGAGCACGCAGATGGCGCCGACGACGAGGAGGACGGTGTGCTCCGGGATTCGGCCGTCCCCTCCGAGTCGCGCGTCGCGACGAGCGCTGATCCACCCGAGCAACAGCGTCGTCGCGAGAAAGGTCCGTGACGCGCTCCAGGCCCAGGGAATCAGCGTCGCGCCGGCGATGTCTCCGAGACGCGTTGTCCACGCGCTGGCGACCAGGGCGTTGTATCCGTCGAGCAGCGCCGTCCCGACGAAGCCCGCGACGGAAAAAAGCAGCAGGTTGCCCGGCCGGCCCTGGAGCCGGACCAGCGCCGCGACACCGACGACGAACGCGAGAACCGTGGCGACGGTCTCCGCGACGGTGTGGAGCGCGACGCTCCCCCGCCACGTCACGCCGGCGAGCTCCAGCGCGAGCCAGAGACCGATGAGAGCGATCGCCGTCGAGGCGTACGCGATGTACGAGATGAGGGCGCCGACTCGCTTCATCGTGAGGCCGCTGCGGATCACACCCAGATCTTTCTCGTGGAACGACATCGGGAGCGGGGACTCGACGCGAACCCCCTCTGTTGATCGGCACCGCCGTCGCGGCGGTGAAGGCGATCATCGCGGTTACCGGCACCGGCCACGACGAGGGCGGGAGCCACGTGGATTGGCCTTGCGCGGCCCCGCCGCCTCGAGTACGTTCTCGTCTCATGCCAGCGGGAAAGAACGTACTCGGAAGCGAGCTCGGGACCTGCAGCCTCGATCCCCTCACCGGTTTCTTCCGCGACGGCTGTTGCCGCACCGGGCGCGAGGACGTGGGGCTCCACACGGTCTGCGCGGAGATGACCGCCGAGTTCCTCGAGTTCACGCGCGGCCGTGGCAACGACCTGACGACCCCGATGCCGGCCCATGGGTTCCCGGGCCTGCGACCGGGCGACCGCTGGTGCCTCTGCGTCGCCCGATGGAAGGAGGCGCTCGAGGCCGGCTGCGCCCCTCCGGTGATTCTCGAGGCGACCCACATGTCCGCCCTCGAGTTCGTCTCGCTCGAGGAGCTCAGGGCCCACCGGGTCGGGTGAGGGCCGGGTCCGTCGACGGCGGGCGGGGCGCCCGGGCGCAAACGCCCCGAAATCCGCGTGAATTTACCGATCACTTCTGTATGATCGGATTCCTTCAGGCGATCACCGCGACGCTCCCGAAAGCCTGCGGGCCGCCGGGCTCCCGCGTCGCGGGCGGGCCGCTTACCGCGAGGACACGTCAAGACCACACTCAGAAGCGATTTCAGGGTAGCGCATGAGCACGAAGAACGCGAAATTGACCAAGTGGGTCGATGAAATGGCCCGCCTCACGAAGCCGGACGAGGTCGTCTGGTGTGACGGATCGACCGCGGAGTACGACAGGCTGGCGCAGGCGCTCGTCGATGCGGGCTCGTTCCGCAAGCTCAACCCCGAGAAGCGTCCCAACAGCTATCTCTGTCTGTCCGACCCCGCGGACACCGCTCGCGTCGAGGACCGCACCTTCATCTGCTCGAAATCGAAGGACGACGCCGGCCCGACGAACAACTGGACCGACCCGGCCGGCATGAAGAAGACGCTCGGCAAGCTCTTCGACGGGTCGATGCGTGGCCGGCCGATGTACGTCATCCCGTTCTCGATGGGACCGATCGGGAGCCCGATCGCGCACATCGGAGTCCAGCTGACCGACAGCCCGTACGTCGTCGTCAGCATGTACATCATGACGCGCGTCGGCCAGCGCGTCCTCGATGTCCTCGGCGCCGATGGCGAGTTCGTCCCCTGCATGCACTCGGTGGGCTTCCCGCTCGTCGACGCCAAGGGGAAGAAGCGCGACGACGTGCCATGGCCGTGCAACGCCGACAACAAGTACATCTGCCACTTCCCCGAGACGCGCGAGATCTGGTCGTTCGGCTCCGGCTACGGCGGCAACGCGCTCCTCGGCAAGAAGTGCTTCGCGCTCCGCATCGCGAGCGTCATGGCCCGCGACGAGGGGTGGATGGCCGAGCACATGCTGATCCTCAAGCTCACGAGCCCAGAGGGCAAGGTGAGCTACGTGGCGGCGGCGTTCCCCTCGGCGTGCGGCAAGACGAACCTCGCGATGATGAACCCGACGATTTCCGGCTGGAAGGTCGAGTGCATCGGCGACGACATCGCGTGGATGAAGTTCGGCAAGGACGGCCGGCTGTACGCGATCAATCCGGAGGCCGGCTTCTTCGGCGTCGCCCCCGGGACGAGCGACGAGAGCAACCCGAACGCCATGAAGGCGCTCGCCGAGAACTCCATCTTCACCAACGTCGCGCTCACCGACGACGGCGACGTGTGGTGGGAGGACATGACGCCCGATCCGCCGGCGCATCTCGTCAACTGGCGCGGCAACGACTGGACTCCCGCGAACGAGAAGCCCGCCGCCCACCCGAACGCCCGCTTCACGGTGCCGGCGCGTCAGTGCCCGGTGATCGCTCCGGAGTGGGAGGACCCGGCCGGCGTGCCGATCGACGCCATTCTCTTCGGCGGCCGCCGGGCCACCACCGTGCCCCTCGTCACCGAGGCGCTGAGCTGGCAGCACGGGATCTTCCTCGGCTCGATCATGGGCTCGGAGAAGACCGCCGCGGCCGCGGGCGGACTCGGGAAGCTGCGCCGCGATCCGATGGCGATGCTGCCATTCTGTGGCTACAACATGGGCGACTACTGGCGCCACTGGTTCAAGATCGGCGAGAAGGGCGGCGACAAGCTGCCGCGGATCTTCTACGTCAACTGGTTCCGGAAGGACGCCGACGGCAAGTTCCTGTGGCCGGGATTCGGCGAGAACTCGCGAGTGCTCAAGTGGGTCGTCGAGCGCTGCGCGGATGGCGCGGACGCCGTCGACACGCCGATCGGACGGCTGCCGGCCGAGGGCGCGCTCGACCTCTCCGGTCTCGACGTCCCGGCGAGGGATCTCGACGAGCTGCTGAGCGTCGACGTCAAGCGGTGGCGCGACGAGATTCCCGACATCGAGAAGCACTACGCCCGCTTCGGCGCGCGCCTTCCCGCCGAGCTCACGAGGGAGCTCGAGGAACTCAAACGCAGGCTCCAGGAGGCCGACTGATGCGCGCCTCCCGCCGCTGGTCGGTTGCCGCGCTGGTCCTCGTGGCGACGGCGACCGCGGCGGCGGGAGACGAGCGGTCGCCCCGAGGGGCCCCGCGCCCGAACGTCCTCTTCATCGCCGTCGATGACCTCAACGACTGGGTCGGGTGTCTCGGCGGCCATCCGCAGGCGCTGACGCCCAACATCGACCGGCTCGCGGCGCGCGGCGTGCTGTTCACCAACGCGCACGCGGCGGCGCCGCTGTGCAACCCGTCGCGCGCGAGCGTGCTCACCGGGTTCCTCCCGGCGACCAGCGGCGTTCTCGGCAACGATCAGGACTGGCGGCGCGAGCCCTTCCTCGCCGGTCGCCCGACGCTGCCCGAGTACTTCCGCCGTTCCGGCTACTGGACCGGCGCGGCCGGGAAGATCTACCACGCCAACCACGGCGGCGAGACCGGCGCGCTCACCGGCGGCCACGGCGGACGGCGCGGCTTCAATCACCCCGCGTCGTGGGTCGAGCGGCATCCGTCGCACGATGCGCAGCTCCCCATTCCGGTGGTGCTCGCCGGCCAGAACTGGAACGGCCTCGACGTCTGGCACTGGGACTGGGGGCCGTTCGATCACCCGGACGTCGCCACCGTCGACGGACGCGACGCCGACTGGGTGATCGAGCAGCTCCGGCGCGAGCACGACAGGCCGTTCTTCCTCGCGCTCGGCGTCTACAGGCCGCACGGCCCGTGGTACTGTCCGCGCTCCTACTTCGATCGCCACCCGATCGAGCGCGTGACCCTCCCGGTGACGCTCGATGGCGACGTCGACGACGTGCCGGCCGCGGCGACGCGATACCTGCGCAACCCGAACCACTTCCACGCGCGCATCCTCGAGCGCGGTCTCTGGCGCTCGGCGGTGCAGGCGTACCTGGCGAACATCACCTTCGCCGACGCCCAGGTCGGCCGCGTGATCGACGCGCTCGACCGCAGCGAGCACCGCGACGATACCATCGTCGTCCTCTGGTCCGACCACGGCTGGCACCTCGGCGAGAAGGAGCGGTGGCACAAGTCGACCCTCTGGGAGGAGGCCACCCGGGTGCCCCTCATCGTCGTGGCGCCGGGCGTGACCGAGCCCGGCTCGCGGTGCTCGCGGCCGGTGAGCCTCGTCGACCTCTATCCGACGCTTCTCGACCTCTGCGGTCTCGATCCCAACCCGGACAACGACGGCATCAGCCTGGTGCCCTGGCTGCGCGATCCATCGCTGCCGCGGCGGCGGCCCGCGGTCACCAGCCGGCGCTGGTGGAACGGCAAGCACGCCGACCACGCGGTGCGGTCGCAGCGGTGGCGCTACATCCGCTACCACGACGGATCGGAGGAGCTCTACGACCACCACGCCGACCCGAACGAGTGGACCAACGTCGCCGCGGACCCACGGCATGCGGCGGTGATGGCGGAGCAGGCGCGATGGCTGCCGTCACGGCGCCGCGACGACGCCCAGGCGCGAGGTGTCCAGGAATGAAGATCACCTGGTACGGGCACGCCGCGTTCGGAATCGAGGGGCGGAACGACGCCGGAGAGTCGGTGAAGATCATCCTCGACCCCTACAACTACCCCGGCGCCGGCGGATATCTGCCGATCGACGAGCCGGCCGACATCGTCTCCGTCAGCCACGACAATCCGCGCTACCACTCCGACACGTCATCGATCCAGGGCGACTTCGAGCTCGTCGACGGTCTGGCGCTGGCCGGCTCGTCGCGCGTCGTCCGCGGCGTCCGCTTCGAGGCCTTCGAGGTGCACGAGAACGATGCCGGCGAGGGGCCGAACGCGCTCGTCAAGCTCTCGCTCGAGGGCGTCACGGTGGCGCACATGGGCGACCTCGGGCATCCGCTGCAGGGCGCCTCGCTCGAGTTCCTGCGCGGCGTCGGCGTCCTCCTGGCGCTCGCCGGCGGGCCGCCGACCATCGATCTCGCCGACCTCGTCGAGGTGATCGAGCTCACGCGGCCGCCGCTCGTCCTGCCGATGCACTACAAGACCGAGAAGGTCAACCTCAACCTCCTGACCATCGATCACTTCCTCAGGCTGTGCCCCGGTTTCGAGATCGAGCGCCAGTCGACGTCGTCGATCGAGGTCACCGCGGAGACCCTCCCGGCGGCGACTCGAATCGTCGTCCTGGAGCACGCCAGGTAGCCCCCTCGAGACCTCACGATCGTCCGTCCCGAATCGTCGCCGGAGACGCGGGCCCTTTCTGATACAATCTCCGTCGGTGTCTGTGAGTGCCGGGAGCACAACTCCCTGTGCAATCATCCCGGCGTGGAAGGGTTTTATCTCGTCAAGCGCTTCTTTGAAGGAGGTCGCGTGTCCACTCGCACACTCCACCGGTCAGCGGTCTCGCTCGTTCTCCTGGCTCTCGTCGCCGGAGTCGAGAGCAATCGGCGCGTCGCGGCGGCGGGCTCCGTCGGTCCGCGGGCGCTCCAGATCGGCAAGGACCAGGTATCCGAGCTGCCTCGCGGCAAGGAGGCGGACGGGATCATCGGCGACTTCGTGCTGCGCAACTCGAAGATCGAGGCGCTGGTCTCGGGCAATCTCCCGTCTCGCAAGGCGAACATGGGAACCAACTGGGACTCGCCGACGCCGGGCTGTCTCTATGACCTCTCCGTCCGGAGCTCCGGGAACGATCAGCTGACGTGCTGGGCGCCCGGCAACCTCCACGGCATGATCTCGTCGGTGATCATCGTCTCCGACGGGACGAACGGCGTCGCGCACGTCCGCGCCGAGCGCACGGCCGCGATCGGAAACGGCCTCCACGAGCGGCACGACTACAAGCTGGACGAGGGCGCGCCGTTCCTGCGGGTGCACTCGACGTGGACCAACGCCGGCAAGGAGAAGGTCAAGGTGCGGACCTCGCCCGCGGTCAAGGGGCTCAGGGACGTGAAGTCCGTCCGTGGGATCTCGTTCGGCGACGCCCAGAACCCGAACGATCGCCAGGGCTACGCGTGGACGGTCCTCGCGGGCGAGGCGGGCGAGAAGGAAGTCCCGCCGGGCGAGTCGATCGAGATCGAGTACGCCATCGCCCCGGGCCGCTCGCCGGCCGATGCGTTCGCTCGACTCGCGCCGATGCGCGGCGCGACCGGCACGCTGCGAGGCCTCATCGTCGAGGAGGGCGGCGCCCCGATCTCCACGGCGACGGCGGAGATCGACTTCGAGGTGGAGATCGAGGTCGAGAACAAGGAGACCAAGAAGAAGGAGAAGAAGCGCGTCACCCGCTCGCTGCACGCCTACACGCGAGAGGACGGAGGGTTCGAGGTCGCCCTGCCGCCGGGCGAGTATCCGCTCACCGTGCGCGATCTCGGACGCCCCGACATCGAGACCACGGTGACGGTCGGCGAGGGCGAGGTCGCGGAGATCACGGTGGAGCTCGAGCCCGCCAGTCGCGTCCACTTCGTCGTCACCGAGGGGTCCGAGTCCGGTCGGACGATTCCCTGCAAGGTGCAGTTCCTCGGCGTCGGGTCGACGTCCGATCCGCGCTTCGGCGTGCCGATCCAGGCGCGCGGGTGCGACCACCAGTACCACTCGGAGATCGGCGACTTCACGATGCGCGTCCCGGCGGGGAAGTACCGCGTCGTCATCACGCGCGGCATGGAGTACAGCCATCACGAGGACATCGTCGACCTCCGGCAGGGGGCGACCGCCGAGGTGCGCGCCGTCCTCGACCGCGTCGTCGACACCACCGGCTGGATCTCCACCGACTACCACAACCACTCGACACCGAGCGGCGACAACTACTGCGGCACCGACGACCGGGTGATCAACCTCGCCGCGGAGCACATCGAGTTCGCGCCGACGACGGAGCACAACCGGCTGTACGACTGGGCGCCCCACATCAAACGGCTGGGCCTCGAGGCCGACATCGCGACCGTCGTCGGCATCGAGCTCACCGGCCCGAACGCGCACTTCAACTCCTTTCCGCTCAAGATGACCCCCTACCGCCAGGACAACGGCGCGCCGACATGGGTGCACGACCCGCGCATCAACGCCATCGTCCTGCGCGAGTTCGGGGACAGCGGACCGGATCGCTGGGTGCACATCAACCACCCCCAGGTCGGCAAGTTCTTCCGCGATCGGGACGCGGACGGCGTCGCGGACGGAGGATATCCGGGACTCGAGGACCTCGTCGACGCCGCCGAGGTGTGGAGCACGGAGATCCTCAACCTCGCGCCGACGTACGAGTACGTCAACTCGAACGGCGAGAAGAGCGTGCGGGAAAACCGCACCTTCGCGTGGCTGCAGCTCCTGAACCAGGGACGGCGGATGTGGTGCATCGCCGTCTCGGACGCCCACTCGGTGTTCGGCAACGGCGTCGGCGCGTGGCGGACGTACGTCCCGAGCTCGACCGATGAGCCGGGCAAGGTCGACTACCGCGAGATCATCCGCCATTCGAAGGCGGGTCGCATGGTCGTGACCAACGGCCCGTTCCTCGAGGTCACCCTCGACGACGGCACCATGCCGGGCGGCCTCGCCAGGGCGAGCGGCGAGGTGCGCGTCAAGGTGCGCGTCCAGACGACGACGTGGATCGACATCGACCGCGTCCAGGTCCTCGTCAACGGCCGCGCGCCGGCCAAGCTCAACTTCACCCGCGCGGCGAACGCCGATCTCTTCAAGCGTGGCGTCGTCAGCTTCGAGAAGACCATCACCGTGCCGCTCTCCGAGGACGCCCACCTGATCGTCGCCGCGGTCGGCGAGAATCACGACCTCGAGACCGGCTACGGCCGCTCATGGCAGTCCGCGATGCACCCGGTCGCGTTCACCAACCCGATCTACGTCGACATCGACGGCAACGGCTTCCGGCCGAACGGCGACACACTGGGGTTCGCGTTGCCGCTGGGGAAGTAGGGAGGGGTGGACGGAAGAGACGGGAACGCAGATTACGCAGATTGACGCAGATTGAGGAAGGGTCCCTGTCCGACTCGGACCTCGCGATCGGTATCGGAGTCGGAGTCGGTATCGGAATCCGTCATCGGACTCGGACCTCGGTCCTCTGTCTCGGTCTCGAGCTCCGCGGGATCGGCCCCGACGTCGGGCACGGGAATGACGGCCCGGGTTTTCGGGCACGGGACCGGGCACGGGAACGGGACCGAGGACGAGTCCGGGAACCGCTCAGACCTCCTTCACCGCCTGGACCAGCTTCGTGATGGTGTCCTTGGCGTCGCCGAAGATCATCAGCGTGTTGTCGCGGTAGAAGAGCGGGTTGTCGACGCCCGCGAAGCCCGGGTTGAGGCTGCGCTTGAGGACGAAGACCGTTCTCGCCTTGTCGACCTCGAGGATCGGCATGCCGTAGATCGGGCTCGACGGGTCGTCGAGCGCCGCCGGGTTGGTGACGTCGTTGGCGCCGATGACGATGGCGACGTCGGTCTGCGGCAAGCGCGGGTTGACCGTCTCCATCTCGAGCAGCTGGTCGTACGGCACGTCCGCCTCGGCCAGCAGGACGTTCATGTGGCCCGGCATGCGACCGGCCACCGGGTGGATGCCGTAGATCACCTCGATGCCTCGCTTCTGAAGCAACGCGTCGAGCTCGCGCACCTGGTGCTGCGCCTGGGCGACCGCCATGCCGTAGCCAGGCACGAAGACCACGAGGCTGGCGCCGTCGAGGATCATCGCGGCCTCCTCCGGCGAGGCGCTCTTCGCCACCTTGTCGCTCGCCCCCGCGCCCGCACCCGCGACGGCGGCCACGTCGCCCGTGCCGAACGCGCCGAAGAGCACGTTGGCGAGCGAACGGTTCATCGCCTTGCACATGATCTGCGTCAGGATGATTCCCGAAGCGCCGACCAGCGAGCCGCCGATGATGAGCGCGTTGTTCTGCAGCACGAAACCGGTGGCGCAGGCCGCGAGACCGGAGTAGGAGTTGAGGAGCGAGATCACCACCGGCATGTCCGCCCCGCCGATGGGTATGACGCTGAGGACGCCGAGGAGGAGCGAGATCGCCGTCAGCCCGACGAACCACAGCCAGTCCGGCATGCCGTTCTCCGACAGCCACGCGCCCGCCGGGTCGAGGACGAAGAGCACGCCGAGCGCGACCGTGCCGGCGAGGAGCAGCGCGTTCGCCGTCTTCTGGAGCGGGTAGACGATCGGCTGACCCGCCACGAGACCCTGCAGCTTGCCGAACGCGATGAGGCTGCCGGTGAACGTCAGACCGCCAATCAGCATGCTGAGGACGACCGGGACGGAGATCATCGGCGCCAGTGCTGTCTCGGTGGCTGACACCTCGCTCGCCGCGACCACCGCGGAGGCGGCGCCGCCGAAGCCGTTGAACAGCGCCACCATCTGCGGCATGGCGGTCATCTTGACCGTCTGCGCCGCGACGGCGCCGATGGCCGACCCGATGACGACGCCGACGAGGATCTCGGTCCACCCGAGGACTTCCCTCTCGAAGAGCGCCGCGACGATGGCCGTCAGCATGCCGAGTGCGGCGAGCATGTTGCCGCGAGGCGCCGTCCGCGGCGAGCTCAGCATCTTGAGCCCGACGATGAACAGGCATGCGCCGACAACGTAGGCGAGCTTGACGAGGTTCTCCGTCATGTGTTCCGGTCCGCCTACTTCTTCCTGAACATCTGCAGCATTCGATTGGTGACGAGGAACCCGCCGACGACGTTGACGGTGGCGAAGACGACCGCGACGATGCCGAGGAGCTTCGCCGTGGAGTGCCACTCGCCGCCGCGGCCGGCGCAGATGATGGCGCCGATGATGGTGATCCCGGAGATCGCGTTGGAGCCCGACATCAGCGGCGTGTGCAGCGTCGGCGGCACCTTCGAGATCACCTCGAAGCCGACGAAGATCGCCAGTGCGAAAATGGTGAGCCCGGTGATCAGCGTCGCCAGCCCACCGGTCCCGGACTCGGCGGACTGGGCAAGCAACGCGGCGAGGAAGTCGGGGGAGAGAAACGGGTGCGGCATCGACGTTACTCCTGGTTCCGGGTCGCGTCGTCGAGCAACTGGCGGGTCGGCTCGTGCAACACCTCGCCGTTGCGTGTCACCAGCGGCGCGCGCGTCAGCTCGTCATCGAGGTCGAGCGCGAGCTCTCCATCCTTGTTCACGAGGTGAAAGAGGAACGTGCTGACGTTGCGCGAGTAGAGCTGGCTGGCGTGGACGCTCATGCTGCTCGGCAGGTTGCGCGGCCCGATGATCGTCACGCCGTGCTCGACGACGGTTTCGCCCGCCCGGGTGAGCTCGCAGTTCCCGCCCTGCTCCGCGGCGAGATCGACGATCACCGAGCCGGAGCGCATCGCCGCCAGGGCGTCCGTCTCGACGATCCGCGGCGCCGGCTTTCCGGGCACCAGCGCCGTGGTGATGACGACGTCCGACTTGCGGATGTGGTCGAAGAGCAGCTTGCGGATGCGCTCCTGCGTCTCCGCCGTCTGCTCCTTCGCGTAACCGCCCGCACCCTCGGCGTCACCGGTCTCGACCTCGAGCTGCACGAAACGTCCACCGAGACTCTCGACCTGCTCCTTGACCACGGGCCGCACGTCGTACGCCTCGACGACCGCGCCGAGCCTCTTCGCCGTCGCGATCGCCTGGAGACCCGCGACCCCCGCTCCGATGACGAGCACGCGGGCCGGCGTGATGGTCCCGGCGGCCGTCATCAGCATGGGGAAGTAGCGCGGCAGCGCCGCGGCGGCGATCAGCACGGCCTTGTAGCCGGCGATGTTGCTCATCGAGCTGAGCGCGTCCATCGACTGGGCCCGGGTGATGCGCGGCATCAGCTCCATGGCGAACGCGGTCACGCCGCGGTCACGGAGACGTCGCGCGACTTCGGCGGCCCCGCCCGGAGCGAACAGGAACGACACCAGCAGCCCGCCCGACTTCATGGCGTCCACCTCGTGCCGCCCGATCGCCGGGCTCTCCGCCGGCGGCTGCACCTTGAGCACGATATCGCTGTCGGAGAGGACGCTCTCGGCGGAGCTCTCGACGCGCGCGCCCGCGGCGGCGTAGGCATCGTCGGCGTGATGCGACCCCTCGCCGGCGCCGGCCTCGACGACGACGTCGAGTCCGCGCTCGACGATCTTCTTGACGGTCTCGGGCACGACCGCGACGCGGTGCTCTCCCTCGACGATCTCCCTCGGCACGCCAACGAGCACGTGACCTCTCCCTGTCGCGACGGTGTGAAAATGAAGGCAAGCACTATAGCGAGAGGCGCTGGAAGGGGCAAGCGTCAGCTCGGGAGTCGGAAATTGGTGGCGATCGTAGCCCCGCAGCTCAAGAATCTACGCGCAGATCCCGCCAAGGACCACCCTGACAGACGGAGCCGACATGTCGCGAGGAACCGCGCCGAAGAGGTCGACACGCCACGCCCTGATGCTGCTGCTCGCCGCCGTCGCGCCCGCCGGGACGGTCGCACCCGCCGACTGGCCGAACTTCCGCGGCCCGGGCTTCTCGGCCGTCGTCGAGGACGCCGGGATCCAGGTGCGCTGGTCGTCGCGACCGCCGGTCCTCTGGAAGCGCGATCTCGGCAGCGGCTTCAGCTCGTTCGCGTGCGTCGGCGATCGCGTCTACACCGCGGGGACGCGCGACGGCCACCAGGTCCTCTACGCGCTCGACGCGACGAGGGGCGACGAGATCTGGTCGACACGCATCGAGCCGGCCTATCGCGAGCGGCAGGGCGGCGACGGCCCGCGCGCGACGCCGACCGTCAGCGGGGAACGCGTCTACATGATGGGCGCTCGCGGCACGGTGCTCTGCGTCGACCTCGCCGGCAACAAGGTGTGGGACCGCACCTTCTCCGGTGTCCCGGAGTGGGGCTTCAGCGGTTCGGTGCTCGTCGAGGGCGACCTCGCCGTGGTCGCCGCGGGCGGCGCCGCCGGAGGCCTGGTGGCGCTCGACCGCGAGACCGGCGCCACCAGGTGGTCGACCGCCGGCGGTCGAGGTCCGGCGGGATACGCCACGCCGTACCCGTTCACCATCGACGGCACGCGATACATCGCGGGGTTCCTCGGCCGCGAGGCGATCGTGGTCGAGGCCGCGACCGGCAAGGAGTTTTGGAAGCTCCGCTGGCGCACGAGCTACGACGTCAACGCGGCGACGCCGATCTTCGACGGCGGTCGACTCTTTCTGAGCTCGGGCTATCACCACGGCGCCGCGCTCTACAAGCTCCGGAAGGCGGATGGCGGACTCGAGGGGAAGCTGATCTGGGAGAACGAGTCGATCCGCGCGAAGTTCCAGACGCCGGTGCTCCACGACGGGTTCCTCTACGCGTCCGACGAGCGCGGCCTCAAGTGCGTCGAGTTCGCCACCGGACGTGTCGCGTGGTCGATCCCCCGTCTCCGACACGGCACGCTCATCATCGCCGACGGCACCATCCTCTTCGTCACCGAGCGCGGCGAGCTGCAGATGGCGCCGGCCAGCCCGAGAGGCTTCCGGCCGCGCTTCAAGGCCGCCTACTTCTCATCCCGCTGCTGGACTGCGCCCGCGCTGCGCGAGGGGTTGTTGTATATGAGGGATCTGGAGGGGATGGTGTGTGTTGATCTGAGAAGGAAGCCCTGATCGGACGCCGCACCCTCGTCCCGGACCTCGTGCTCGTCCTCGTCCTCGTCCTCGAAGGCCTCGCAGAGACAGTCCGTGTCCGAGGCAGAGGACCGATACCGATTCCGACTCCGATTCCGATGACCGATTCCGATTCCGATGGTTACTCCGACTCCGACTTCGTCAATCTGCGGAATCTGCGGAAATCTGCGTTCCCGTCCTCGTCGCAACTCGATCGCGCCCGGGAACGGGAACGGGAACGGGAACGGGGGCGGGGACGGGAACGGGTCCTGGACGTCAGTCCTCGACCCGTACGCGCGAGTAGACGATCCGGCGGGTGTCGGTATCGAAGATGCGCAGCGCGACCTCGCCGTTGCCCCTCTGGAAGTAGCGCACGCGCTTTCGCGACTCGCCCGGGATGGTCTCGATGACCTCGACGCAGTCCTCGAAGGTCATCTCGTCGAAGGTGCAGGTGCCGGAGAGGAAGTTGACCTGGACGTCGACGTCGTCGCCGTCGATCGGCGTCCGGTAGCCTTTCCAGCCGACCGGCGAGGCGAGCGGCAGCCGGAGGATGACGCGCGACTCGATGCGGTCGAGCTCGCCCGTCTCCGGATTCGGCATGGCGAACTCGCGCGTCAGGCTGTTCGACTCGATGTCGCGCACCAGGTAGAAGGTGTGGGCGTCCGGCTCCATGCGGACGAGGAAGCGGCCGTCGTCGGTCTCCTCGACGATCTCGAGGCGGACGCGCTCCTCGATACCGGCGTCGGGAGCGTTGACGGCGTACTCGAAGATCCGGCCGGCCTCGAGCGGAACGTAGTCCTCGATCCGCAACGGCTCGACGCGGCCGAGCGACAGCGCCTGGTGGACCGGACCGCGCTCGGGCGGGTCGACAGGCCCGGCCGCGGCCTCCCGGTCGTCGGCGAGCCGCACGACGGCGTGATACGGCAGCGCCACCACCACGACGAGCGCCGCCGCGGCGAGCAGTGCGCGCTTGAACGTCTGTCCCGGCCGGTATTCCACTCGCGCGCGGACTCCCGCCGAGACGCGGTCGATCGCCTCGATGAACTTCGCCGCCGTCCGGAAGCGACGATCGACGTCCTTCGCAAGCGCGCGACGAAGCACGTCGAAAACAGCGCCCGTCACGCGAGACTCGTCACAATCGGGCCGCGCCAGCAGCCCCTCCGTGTCGTCGAGCTGGGCGTCCTGCGGGATGGAGCCGTAGAGCATCTCGTACAGGATCATGCCGACCGAGAAGATGTCGGTTCGCTCGTCGAGCTCGCCGCCGGCGAACTGCTCCGGAGACATGTAACGGGGGCTGCCGACGATGCCGCCCTGCGTGATGTCTTCGCAGCGCGTGTGCAGCGTCTTGGCGAGGCCGAAGTCCCCCACCTTGACGCGATCACGCCCCTGCGCGTCGCGCTCGATGAAGATGTTCTCCGGCTTCAGATCCCGGTGCACGATCCCCTGCTCGTGGGCCGCGTTGACGACGGAGAGGATCTGTCGCGTCAGCGACAGGGCGCGCGACGCGGGCAGGACACGGTCGCGGGCGAGCACGGTCTTCAGCGACTCCCCCGCGCAGTAGTCCATGGTGAAGTACAGCAGACCGTCGTCGGTCTCGCCGAGCTCGCGCACCAGCACGGCGTTCTCGTGGGCGAGCGACATCGCCAGCCGGGCCTCGCGCAGGAAGCGCTTGCGGACGGTGGCGTCCGCCGAGAGGCTCGGATGGAGGACCTTCAGCGCGAAGATCTTCTTCTCGTCGAGAAGGAGGAACTCCACCTTGTAGACGACGCCGAAGCCGCCCGCGCCGAGGAGCTCCAGGACGCGATACTTGCCGTCGATGGTGGTGCCGACGAGCGCCTGCTTGTCGAACGTGGAGGCGTCAGCGCGGAGGTCGGCTCCGCGGCCCGCCTTCGAGGCGCCCTTTCCCGGCGCGCGGGTCTCGCGGAAGCTGAAGCCGCAGTGACCGCACGACTCGACGGTGGACGCCGTCGGCCGCTTGCAGCGCGGACAGCGTCTGGAGCTCGTCGATTGTGGAGACCGCGCGGAGCGACGCATGCCGCTAGAGTCCGGCGAGCGCGCCAGGTCGCTGACAGCTTTCCTCATCAATTCTTGCTCCGAAGACCTCGACTGGAGGGAGGGAAGAGCGCTCGCGTCCTCCCGCGCGACCCGGCGAGACAGAGGGCCGTCGAGGCGCGTTGGATGCTACCTCGCACACGAAACCGTGGGAAGCGAAAAAGAGCTTCCCCGTCGCGCCGCGGCGCTTCGCGGCGGTGCATTTTCAGCGCGTCATTTCAACGCATCGACGGGCTCGACCGGCCACCCTCAACGGCAGTTGAAGCTGCGGCAGAGGAAGTCGTCCGCGACGGCCGTGACCGGCTGACCGCACGCGCCGAACGGCGGCGGCGGGCGCGCCCCTCCCTGGAACAGGAACTGGAGCAGGTTGATGGCGTCGGTGAGGTTGACACTCGAAGCGCGCTCCTGGCCGCCCGAGAGCGACGCGTCGACGTTGAGGACGATCAGGCAGTTCTCGATGGTGTCCAGGACGCCGGGGTTCTGGATGCCGTCGATGTTGAAGAGGAAGGCGAGAATCGACGTCGCGTCGGTGATGTTGACCGACCCGCCCTGGTCGACGTCCCCGCGGATGAACGGCGCGCCCACGCCCGTGACGTCG
>JBFFXF010000055.1:0-32177 GCA_041569895.1 Planctomycetota bacterium
CCGGAGCTCGAGACCATGCACACCACCGACGTCGATCACCGTCCGTCGCGCCGGGCGTTCCTGCGCGGCTCGGCCGCGGCCATCCTGGGCGCGCCCCTCGTGGGCGGATCGCTCCTCCGCCTCGCGACCGGCGCCGAGCGCAAGTCGACCGCTCGCATCGCCGCGATCGTCACCGAGTACCGACCCCTCTCGCACGCCGACGTCATCCTGACGCGTCTGGTGCGCGACTACGCCCTGACGTCGCGGCCGGTGCGCTCTCCCGTGCGGCTGCACTCGATGTACGTCGAGCAGTTCCCCGAGCGCGACATGTCGCGCTGGATCGCGTCGACGTACGGCGTGCGGCTCACCGACACCATCGCCGGGGCGATCCTCGACGACGAGGGGCGTCTCGCCGTCGACGCCGTCTGGATCATCGGCGAGCACGGCAACTACCCGTACAACGAGCGCGGCCAGCACCTCTACCCGCGCCGGCGCTTCTTCGAGGGCGTCGTCGAGGCGTTCCGCAAGGCGGGCGCCGTGGTGCCGGTCTTCAACGACAAGCACCTCTCGGCGCGCTGGGAGGACTCGAAGTTCATGTACGACACCGCCCGCGAGATGGGCATCCCGTTCATGGCGGGGTCGTCGCTGCCGCTCGCGTGGCGCCGTCCGCCGCTCGAGCTGCCGCTCGACCTCCCGCTCGAGGAGGGGCTCGCGGTCGGCTACAGCGGCATCGAGTCGTACGGGTTCCACACCCTGGAGACGCTCCAGTGCATGGTCGAGCGCCGCGCCGGCGGCGAGACCGGCGTCAAGTCGGTGCAGTGTCTCGAGGGCGACGCGGTCTGGGAGGCCGGAAAGAAGGGGGAGTGGTCCCAGACGCTCCTCGACGCGGCGCTCTCACGCATCGATCGGGCGGTCGGCGCCGACGAGATCCGCCGGCGTGTCCCCAACCCCGCCGCGTTCCTCATCCGCTACCGCGACGGGTTCCGCGGCTCGGTGCTGATGCTGAACGGCCTGGTGACGGACCTGCTCTTCGCCGCAAAGCTCCCGGGGCAGGCGCGGCCCGTCTCGACGCACTTCTACCTGCAGGAGCCGGTCTACGGCCATTTCTCCTACCTGACGCGCGCCATCTCCGAGCTGACGCTCACCGGCGCGTCGCCCTACCCGGTCGAGCGCACGCTGCTGACGAGCGGCGTCCTCTGCCGGGCGATGGACTCGCGCTTCGAGGGGCATCGCGTGATCGAGACGCCCGAGCTCGAGATCGTCTACCGGGGCACCGATCACGGTCTCGGCGCGTACAGCCAGGGCGAGGGGGTGAGCGACCGCAGCGGCGGCTGGATGGTGCTCTTCGATGGCCGCGAGCTCGGCAACTTCCGCGAGAACGTCTGGGAGGGGGAGCCGCGCTGGGAAGTGCGCGACGGCGTCCTGCGGAGCACCGGCGGCAAGGGCTACCTCGCGACGCTCGACGACTTCGCGGATTTCGAGCTCTTCATCGAGATGCGCGTCACCGATTCGGCCGGCGGCCGCGGCAACAGCGGCATCTACTTCCGCTGCCAGCCGCACCGCGACCGCTCGGTCGAGTACCCGCCGGCCTACGAGGCGCAGGTCGACCACGGCGACCGCAACAACCCGACCGGCAGCATCTACGCCATGGGCCCGGACGCTCGCGCCCCCCGCGTGATCACGCGTGACGGGGCGTGGTTCACGATGCGCATCCGCGCCGAGGGCCCGCGCATCCGAACGTGGGTGAGCGGCGAGCCGATGGTCGACTGGACCGATCCGGAGAACCGATACCGTCGCGGCTACCTGCTGCTCCAGCAGCATCACGCCAGCGGCGTCGTCGAGGTGCGCGAGTGGCGCGTGCGGCCTCTCTGACCCGCGGCGCGGGCGACTCGGCGATTGACCTCTCCTCGGCTTCTCTGCAAGATGAGCCCTCGACCCCGACGCGACAATCGAACCGGGAAAGCGAACCAGGAAGATAGAGGTTCACGGAGGTTCCGCGATGCCCAGACCCGTCACGCTCTTCACCGGCCAGTGGGCCGATCTGCCGTTCGACACCATGTGCCAGAAGGCGAAGGAGTTCGGCTACGACGGCATCGAGCTCGCCTGCTGGGGTGATCACTTCGAGGTCGACAAGGCGCTCGAGAGCGACAGCTACGTCAAGCAGAAGTGGGACACGCTGTCGAAGTACGGGCTGACGGCGTACGCCATCTCGAACCACCTCGTCGGCCAGGCGATCTGCGATCCCATCGACGAGCGCCACAAGCTGATCCTTCCCGAGAGCGTCTGGGGAGACGGCGAGCCGGAGGGCGTCCGCAAGCGCGCCGCGCAGCAGATGATCGCGGCCGCGCAGGCCTGCCGGAAGTTCATCGACGCGCGCCCGGGCGGCGAGGAGTTCCCGGCGGTGGTCTGCGGCTTCACCGGCTCGAGCATCTGGCACTCGATCTACGCCTTCCCGCCGACGAGCCAGGACTACTGGCAGCAGGGCTTCAACGACTTCGCGGAGCGCTTCATTCCGATCCTCGACGCCTTCGACAAGGTCAACGTCAACTTCGGGCTCGAGGTGCACCCGACGGAGATCGCGTTCGACATCGTCTCGGCGCAACGGGCGATCGACGCGGTCAAGGGACACAAGCGCTTCGGCTTCAACTACGACCCCTCGCACCTCGGCTACCAGGGCGTCGACTACGTCAAGTTCATCACCACCTTCCGCGACCGCATCTACCACGCGCACATGAAGGACGCGTGGTGGGGGAAGGGAGACGGCACGGTCGGCGTCTTCGGCGGCCACACCTCGTTCGCCGACCCGCGGCGCTTCTGGGATTTCCGCTCGCTCGGCCACGGCGACATCGACTTCGAGCGCATCATCTGCGCGCTGAACGACATCGGCTACAGCGGCCCGCTCTCGGTCGAGTGGGAGGACTCGCGCATGGACCGCGAGCACGGCGCCAGGGAGGCGTGCCGCTTCGTGCGAAAGGTCGACTTTCCGAGCTCGGGAATCGAGTTCGACGCGCAGTTTGATCGGTGACGGAGGGCTCGGAAGACGATCTAGGAATCGTCTGACGGCAACCACCGGAGTCGATTCTCTCCACCGAACGTGAAGCGCTGCTCGACTTCGCCCGCGAGACTCTGACGGCAGACGACGGCAAGGAATGCAGGAAGGCAGGAAAGCAGGAAAAGAAACCGTCCGTTTCCTGCCTTCCTGCTCTTCCTGCCTTCCTCATGAATCGTCTGACAGCAAGACCTCTGAAGTGGACTCTCCCTCTCCGAGCTTGGAACGCGGGCAGTTCCCGAAGCCCCTGCCGGTTCGGCCGGCCCTCAGGGTGAAGCCTCCTCCTCGCCGTTTCCCCGGGTGAGTTGCACCGGGATGGAGATCGGGAGCAGGACGGTGTCGAACGCCGCCGTGGCGGGGAGGTCGATGGCCCGGCAGAGGGCGCCGAAGAAGCCCGTCTCGTCCGACGCCATCTCCCGGCACGAGGTCGTCACGCCCCCATAAATCTCGAGCGGGGTGTCCGGGTCGAAGATGTGCTCGAGGCTCATGCAGCCCGGGGCGAGGGCGAGCAGGAAGAGGAGCAACAGAAGCTGCATCCTCGCGAGTTTTCCTGTACCATCCTTCGGCCCACCGGGTTTCACCGAGCGGATGGTGGGCACGAGCGGAGCGTGGATCGGGGTGGGATCGTGGCTGTTACTCTTTTTCCGGAACGGGTAACACCGGCGAGAAGAAAAGACCGAAAAACAGACAACACGCATGAGCACTTCCCTTTCCCGTGTCCCCAGGCTGCCGTTTCCCGTCTCGATCCTCGCGGTGATCGGCGCGTTCATGGTCACGCTGTTCATCGCCGGTTCGGCCGCCCGGGCCGCCGACTGGCCGATGTGGCGCCACGACGCCGCTCGCGGCGGCGCGTCGCCCGAGGAGCTGCCGGAAACGCTCCACCTGCAGTGGATCCTCGAGCTGCCGACGCCACGCCCGGCCTGGCCGTCGAACCAGGACAAGCTCCAGTTCGACCGTCTCTACGAGCCGGTCCTCGCCGGCAAGTCGCTCTTCGTCGGCTCGATGATCAGCGACTCGGTCACCGCCCATGACACCGACACCGGCGAGCGACGCTGGCGATTCTACACCGGAGGCCCGATCCGATTCGCCCCGGCCGTTCACGCCGGTAAGGTCTATTGTACGTCGGACGACGGTTATCTCTACTGCCTCGACGCGGCCAGCGGCCAGCTCATCTGGCGGCTCCGCGGCGGTCCCTCGGACCGCATGGTGCTCGGCAACGATCGGCTGATCAACGCCTGGCCGGCTCGCGGCGCTCCGGTAATCCGGGACGGCACGGTCTACTTCGGCGCCAGCATCTGGCCGTTCATGGGCACGTTCCTGCACGCGGTTGACGCGGAGAGCGGCGAGATCCTCTGGACAAACAGCGGCACGGGCTCGTCATTCACGGTCCAGCAGCACAACAGCCCGGCGTTCGCCGGGATCGCGCCCCAGGGCTACATCGCTGCGACGGAGGATCGGCTGATCGTCGCCGGCGGGCGCACGCTGCCGGCGGTCTTCGACCGCGCCACCGGCGAGTTCCTCCACTTCAACGTCGCCAGCCGCAAGATGGGCAGCAAGGGCGGCGGCGGCTACGAGGTGAGCGCGGGGAAGGACTGCTACATCAACCGCGGCAAGCTCTACCGCCTCGACAACGGGCACTTCGTCGCCAACGCCGACGCGCTCGTCATCACCGACCACGCGATCATCGGCAAGGACAAGGACGTCGTGCGCGGCTACCGTCCGCGGCTCGTCGACGAGACGACGAAGGACCGCAAGGGGAACGAGACCAAGACGGCGGTCTTCAAGACGACGTGGTCGGCGCCGATCGAGCAGAAGATCGACACCATCTACATCATGAGCGGGTCGCGGATCTACGCGACCGGCGAGCGGGGCGAGGTGCTCGCCATCGACCTGCCGCGCTTCGACCGCGGGGTCAGCGTGTCGTGGAGCGTCAAGCTGCCCGACCAGCCGCTCAACATGATCTCCGGCGACGGCAAGCTCTTCATCAGCACGGACGCGGGTCGCATCTACTGCTTCGGCGGCGGGGAGCGCGGCGTGAAGTTTCCCGAGGCGGTCGACATCACGCTCGTCCCCCGCGGCGCGTCGTGGCGCTACCTCGACGACGGCAGCGACCAGGGAACCGGCTGGCCAGCCCCGGACTTCGACGACGCGGCGTGGGCCTCCGGCGAGGCGCCGATCGGCTACGGCGGGGAGGAGGCGACGACGGTCCGCTTCGGCGACAACAAGGACAGGAAGCACGTCACGACCTACTTCCGTCACGAGTTCCAGGTCGACCGCAGCGCGTCGATCTCCGAGGTCAAGCTCGCCGCGCTGGTCGACGACGGCGCCGTCTTCCACGTCAACGGCAAGGAGGTCGGCCGCCTGTTCATGCCGGATGGCGAGGTGAAGCACGACACGCTCGCCAAGTCGGGCACGGACGAGAAGACCTACAAGAAGATCGACGTCCCGGCCGACGCGCTGCGACCGGGACGCAACGTCCTCGCCGTCGAGGTGCACCAGGCGGCGCGCACGAGCAGCGACATCGTCCTCGACGTCGAGCTCACGGCGCGCGAGGCGTCGACGGCCGGCGGCGCGGTGCGGCTTCCGGAGACGCCCTCGACCCTCGCGAGCGCCATCCTCGCCCACGTCGGCAACGATGAGGGCTACTGCGTCGCGCTCGGACTCGGCACCGGACGGCTCGTCGAGTCGATCGCCTCGCAGACCGACTTCCACGTCGTCGTCGTCGAGCCCGACGCGGGCAAGGTCGACGCGTTCCGCCGGCGTCTCGACGAGCTCGGGGCGTACGGCACGCGCGTCGCGGCGGTCGTCGGCGACCCGATCGACGTCGAGTTGCCGCTCTACATGGCCGACCTCGTCATCGCCGAGGATCCGGTGTCGGCCGGCATCGATCGCACGGCCTTCGTCGAGCGCGTCTATCGCACCCTCCGTCCCTACTCGGGGGCGGCGTGCTTCGAGCTCGACCGGTCGCGGCTCGCCGCGTTCGAGAGCGCGGTGGCGGCGTCGCGGCTCGACGGCGGCGCGTTCGAGCGCCGCGGCGACCTCGCGATCCTTCGTCGCGTCCGCCCGCCGGCCGGCTCCGGGGACTGGACGCACCAGTACGGCGACGCCTCGAACAGCGTCGTCACCGACGAGCGCCTGGTCAAGGCGCCGCTCGGGCTCCTCTGGTTCGGCGGACCGTCGAACGAGGAGGTGCTGCCGCGCCACGGTCACGGCCCGACGCCCCACGTCGCCGGCGGACGCCTGGTGATCGAGGGACGGCACATGCTGCGCGCCGTCGACATCTACACCGGGCGGCTGATCTGGCAGCGCGATCTCAAGGACCTCGGCAAGTTCTACGACTACACCAGCCACGAGCCCGGCGCCAACGCCATCGGCGGCAACTACGTGACGCTCGAGGACGCCATCTACGTGATCTACGAGAACCGCTGCCTGCGCCTCGATCCGGCGACCGGGGAGACAGTGGCAACGCTGGACCTGCCCGCCGCGGCGGGGTCCGGCGACAAGCCCGAGTGGGGCTACCTGGCCGTCGAGGGCGACATCCTCGTTGCGGGGGCGCGTCCGACCGACGCGGGCACTCCGGAGTACACCAGGCACCACTTCAAGAGCCTCGCCGATCCCAAGAAGAAGAATGAGCTCGACGACGCGTTCAGGAAGATCGAGGTGCTGCTCGACTTCGAGCAGCCGGAGCGGGTCAAGGACCAGACCGACGTCGATTACTTCGTCGAGAACGTCAACAAGCTCCTCTTCAGCGAGGACATGGTCGCCCACATCCCGCCGGACGTCCGCAAGCGGGCGAAGGCGGAGGACCTCGAGAAGGAGCTCGCCGACTACCTCGGCGAGGTGCCCGGCCGGCGCGCGACCGACATGGACGCGCTCGCGCTGAAGCGCCACCTGTTGCACAAGTACTACGGCATGCCGAAGTACGAGCGCAACCCGCCCGGCAAGTTCGGCAGCGGGCAGCGCATGGGCAGCAAGAAGCTCGTCGCCATGAACCGTCACACCGGCGAGGCGCTCTGGGAGCACGAGGCGCGGTACCAGATGCGTCACAACGCCATCGCGCTCGGCGGCGGCAAGTGCTTCTTCATCGACCGCATCCCGGAGTCGCGACGCGGCTACTACAGGCGCCGCGGGCTCGAGGTCGACGAAGACGCGGTGGTCGCGGCGCGCGACCTGCGAACCGGCGCGCCGCTGTGGACCAACTCCGAGCGCGTCTTCGGCACGTGGCTGGGCTACTCCGTCGAGCACGACGTGCTGCTCCAGGCCGGCTCGAAGGGGCGTGACCGGGCGCGCGACGAGATCGACAAGGGCATGGTGGCGCACCGCGGCTCGACCGGGACGCTGCTCTGGCAGAACGACCTCACGTACCACGGCCCGTGCATCCTCCTCGGAGACCGTGTCATCACGCAGGTGTCGAGCGCGCCGGGCTTCGCGCTCGACATCGAGACCGGCAAGGTCGTCGAGGTCCCGCATCCGGTCACCGGCGAGCCGGTGAAGTGGGAGTACTCGCGTACGTACGGCTGCAACAGCGCGATAGCCTGTCCGAACATGCTGACGTTCCGGTCGGCGGCCGCGGGCTACTTCGACCTCGCGGGCGACAGCGGCACGGGGAACTTCGGCGGCTTCCGCAGCGGCTGCACCTCGAACCTGATCCCGGCGGGCGGCGTGCTCAACGCGCCCGACTACACGCGCACGTGCACGTGCTCGTACCAGAACCAGGCATCGCTCGGTCTCGTCCACATGCCGGAGATCGAGATGTGGACCTTCAGCGCATTGAAGAGCGGCTCGGCGCCGGTCGACCGCGTCGGCCTCAACTTTGGGGCGCCCGGCGACCGGCGCGATCCCGAGGGCACGATGTGGCTCGACTACCCGAGCAACGGCGGCAGCTCGCCCGACGTGTCGGTCGAGGTGTTCTCGGAGGACGCCCGCTATCCGCGCTCGCACCACTCGACGCTCGCGAGCGCCGAGGGACCGGCATGGGTCGCTGCGTCCGGCTTCGAGGGCTCCGGCGAGATCGCCGTGCGGCTGCGCTCGCCGAAGAGCCTGCGCGTGCCGAACGAGGTCGCCGGTGGGAGCGTGCTCGAGGCGAAGAACGGCGTCGTCGACGCGGCGGTGCCGGCGCGCGTCCTCCGCGGTCGCGACAACTCCACGAGCCTCGCGCGCGGCGCCGAGAAGCTCGAGGCGAAGATCCTCGGCTCACCGAGTCTGGCCTCGGAGAGCGTCACCGTCGAGCTCTGGGCGCGGGCCGACAACGACTTCGACTTCGTCGACGCGCGCGTCAGCGGCGAGAAGCACCGCCACGGCCTGGTCATCGACAACCGCGACCTGCGAGCCCGCTACTTCGTCACCAACGAGAAGGGCGACGGACCCGATGGCGAGGCGGAGCTGAAGAGCAAGAAGCGCATCCCCGACAACACGTGGGTGCACATCGCGTTCACCTACGATGCCGCGAGCGGCCTCGCCCGGCTCTTCCTCGACGGCGAGGAGGTGGCGCGCCGTGACGGCCCCGACGGCCGGCCGCTCTGGTGGGACACGAGGGAGCCGGACTGGGCGGTGGCGAAGGACATCGGCGAGAAGGGTCGCGTCGACGAGCTCCGCGTCGCGAGCGTCGCGCTCGAGCCGGAGGCGTTCCTGCCCGCCGGCGAGGCTGGCGCGTCGTCGCAACCGGCTCCGGCGAATGACATCGGCGACCACCTCATCGGATACTGGCGGATGGAGCCGACGATCGGACACGGCGCGGGGACCTACACCGTGCGACTCCACTTCGCCGAGGTCGATCCGATCGGCCCCGGCGAGCGCGTCTTCGACGTCGCCGTCCAGGGCCGCCCGGCGCTCACCGGTTTCGACATCGCCCGGGAGGCCGGCGGCGCGCGCCGCGCCATCGTGCGCGAGATCCGCAACGTGCCCGTCTCCGACCACCTGCGCATCAAGCTCACCCCCGTGCGTGGCAAGAAGCCGCTGCTCGGCGGCGTCGAGGTGATCTCGACCTCGCGAAGCTTCTGAGGCCAGAGAGGAATCCAGGCTAAAATCGAGTAGACTCCGCCGCGGCGCGCCCGACGGCCATGCATGACTCTCACAGCCCCGTGCGGCTGCTGCGGTCGTTCCTCGACGAGTGTGCGTCGAGGGGGCTCTGGCCGCCGCTCAAGCTCGCCGAGATCGACGCCGGGGCCGAGATCCTCGCGGCGTCTCCCGAGCGGCAGGTGCGCGTCGCTCGCGAGGCGGTGCGCCAGATCGTCAACTCGCGGCGCGGCATGAACGCGCGCGAGCTCGTCTCGCGCCTCCTGCGTCGCCGGTTGCCGATCTCGAGCGGTGACCTGATCGACATGCTCCGCTCGACGGTGCGCATCCATGACAAGCACCTCGTGCCCTGGAGCGGCCTCCTGAAGTTCGTCGAGGAGATCGCGTCGCGTGGCGAGCTGACGCCCGATCTCGCCCGCGCGCTCGAGACCGCGCGCGACTCGATCGGCATCCGGATGCTCGACACCGAGATGCGCCGCGTCCGCGACCGCATCGAGGCGGTGCTCGCGCCGCCCGAGACCGACGGCGACGAACGGGGCTTCGGGATCGACCCCGGCGAGCCCTGGTCGGACGTCGCGCTCGACGCGCTCGCGCGGCTGCAGCCTCCCGAGCGCGAGGCCTGGCGAGCCGTCGTCGATCATGTCGCGACGGCGAAGGGCGCGCGACCGACGAAGAAGTGGCTCGGCGAGGCGGCGCGGCTGCTCGGTCCGATCGGCGGCGATGCGTTCGCACGGCGAGCGGCGGCGTGGCTCGCGCGAGTCGGGGAGCGCTCGACGCTCCACCCGCGTCCGCCCGGAACCGAGTTCATCGACCAGGGCGAGCTCATCGGCGACCGCAACGCGGACGTGCTCAAGGGCCTGGCGTGGTTCGCCGGCCTGGTCGACGACGAGCGGCTGGCGCGCGCCGTCGGCCACGCAGCCGCGCAGTGCTTCAAGAAGCTCCGCAACTGGGGCCCTCGCTCGCCGCGAGTCGCCAACGCGTGCACGATCGCGCTCGCGATGATGCCGGGAGACGAGCCGCTGGCGCAGCTCGCGCGCCTCAAGACCATCGTCCGGGCGCCCTCCTCGCGAGCCCAGGTCGAGAAGGCGCTCGCCTCGGTCGCCGAGCGCGAGGGCGTCGCGCCGGAGGACCTCGAGGAGCGCGGCGTGCCGGGGCACGGGCTGAGCGAGGTCGGCCGGCTCGAGCGACGCGTCGGCGCGTTCCGCTTCGAGCTGACGATGCCGCCCGGCGGGGGCATCGAGCAGCGCTGGGTCGGCGAGGACGGCGCACTGCGCAAGTCGACGCCGTCCGCCGTGCGAGACGAGTTCCCGGGCGATCTCGCGGAGCTCAAACGAGTCGCGAAGGAGCTGCAGAAGACGTTCGCCGCGGTGCGCCATCGCCTCGAGTCCGCCGCGCTCCGGCGGCGCGCCTGGCCGCTCGAGGAGTGGCGTCGCGCCTTTCTCGATCACCCGGTGGTCGGCGCGCTCGCCCGGCGGCTGGTCTGGCGGTTCGTGGCGGGCGCGGCGCGAATCGAGGCGGCCTGGAGCGACCGGAGACTCGTCGGTGTGGACGACGACCCCCTCGGCGACCTGCCGCCGGAGACCACGGTCAGACCGTGGCACCCGATCGGCGAGGCGGTCGCCGATGTCGTCGCGTGGCGCGAGTGGCTCGAGCGTCACCGCGTGACGCAGCCCTTCAAGCAGGCGCACCGCGAGGTCTACGTCCTCACGCAGGCCGAGCGGCAGACCGGCACGTACTCGAACCGCTTCGCGGCGCACGTCCTCAAGCAACATCAGTTCGCGGCGCTCTGCCGCGAGCGCGGCTGGAGGTACGAGCTCCAGGGCGAGTGGGACTCGCACAACACGCCGTGGCTCGACCTGCCGCACTGGGGTCTGCGGGCCGAGTTCTGGGTCGAGGGCGTGCACGGCAGCGAGATCTCGAGCGCCGGCGTGTTCCTGACCGTGTCGAGCGATCAGGTGCGCTTTTGCGAGGCCGGCGCCGACGATCCGGTGCCGCTCGAGGACGTACCGCCGATCGTGTTCACGGAGGTGATGCGAGACGTCGATCTCTTCGTCGGCGTCTCGAGCATCGCCAGCGACCCGAACTGGATCGAGCAGGGCGAGCGACTCGATGACGAGCTGCGCGCGTACTGGCTCGACACGTCATTCGGCGAGCTCAACGATGCCGCGAAGACACGCCGCGAGGTGCTCGAGCGCCTCCTGCCGCGCCTGACGATCGCCGACCGCTGCGAGCTCGGCGAGCGCTTCCTCGTCGTCCGGGGCGACCTGCGCACCTACAAGATCCACCTCGGCAGCACGAACATCCTCATGGAACCGAACGACCAGTACCTCTGCATCGTCCCCGGCCGCACCATGACCCGCGCCCCGGCGAAGGTCTACCTCCCCTTCGAGGGCGACACCGCCCTGTCGGTGATCCTCAGCAAGGCGATGCTGCTCGCGGCGGACGCGGAGATCAGCGATCCGACGATCCGGGAGCAGATTGGGGGGTGATTCGCGCCCCGTCCCCGTCCCCGTGCCCGTTCCCGTGACGTCGCAACATCCTCGAGTCCATTCGTCGACGCACATTCCTTCCTCCGAGGCGAGGGGGCGCTCGCCGCCCCCCTCGCGCTCCTCCAGGCGCCCAACCTGCCTGCCCCTTGCTCTGCGGGCGCGGACGGCCCGTGACTTGCGAGTCTGGTTCAGTTGCGAAGCGCCTCCACGACGAGGCGACCGACGTCGACCTCGCCGGTTGGTTTCATGCGTTCCCAGGCGCGGGTGGCGCGTTGGACGGCGCTGCTTCGAGTGCAGCCGAGCTTCTCGAGAGCGAGAATGGCGTCCCTCGGGATTGGCCCGAACTCTCCCTCGGAGTTTTCCGGACATCCGGAATCGTTTTCCGGACATCCGGAAAACAGGCTCGCCTCGACGACACGCACCTGAGGCAGCGCCCTGGCCTCCGCGAGCTCCTTCCGAACCCGCCGTTCGATATCCTCCGCGCGTGTCGTCCACTGGAGCCCATTGATCGGATCGCCGCTGACGACCAGGCTGCCCGAGTGAATCAGGCTGTGACAGCGCTCGCAAACGTGAGCGCCGTTCCATGGCGCTGTCCGGCCGCCCTCCGAGCGGAGCTCGATGTGGTGCGCGTGCCCGCCGCCGTTTGTCGGGCGTCGGCAGTAGGGATTCTCGCAGCGGCCGCCAGCGCGAGCGCGGAGCTCTTTTCGAAGGCGCGCGTCGTTGGGGCGGTCGCGCTCGGACTTCGGGACCCGCTTCCGCGGCGCGCTCCCATCGCCTTTCGCTTCCGGAGGTCTCTCGCGCTCGGGATCGATCGCGACGCACTCGGCCGAGCCGGTCAGACGCTCGACCGCCTCGAGCGGCACTTCGACACGACCTTCCGGCGTTTCGACCGCCGCACGGTGACACTCTGGGCAGCAAACAAAGGTGAGCCCGTAGGGCGACTCGGGCTGCTTTCCCTCTCGGCTTCCTTCCCCGCCAGCTCCCCACGGCTGGGCTCCCTGAAGCACGCGATCCATGAGATAGACGAGCACCTTTTCCGGCTCCGGCCGCGTGCCGTCGAGCCCTGAAGCCATCTCATCGGCGATCTTTGCCAGCCCCCGCTCGACGATGGCGTGCTCCTCGGGTGCGAGCTCGAGCTTCAAGATCCTCGGCAGGCCCGGAAGCCCGTAACTCCCCAAGCGTGGCAGCTTGCGGTTCTTTCTCAGCGCATCCTTGACCTCGGCCAGGGTGACCGCGACGCGCCGCGTGCGTGCGAACTCGAGCCACTCGGCCTCGGTCTCGCCGCTGGCCACACGGGTGAGCTCTGCCGTGAAGGAGAAGGAGAGCTCGCCCTGCTCGAAGGCAGAGGCGATGGCCGGCAAGGTGACCAGCGCCTCCGAGACCCGCATGAACTCATACACCTGCGACTTCTTGAAGCGAAAGGTGCGCTCGGCGTAGGCGGTGATATTGGGAAAGCCGAGCTCGAGGTAGAGCTTCTGCTCGGAGAAGGCCCTCAGGCCGTCAATGAATCGCCTCTGTGCGATGTTCGCCGCTGCGTGCATTCGCAAGAGGAGCTCGTGGAGCTCGCGTGCCGAGATCGACACACAGGTTGCGGTTGACGTGGTTTCGGACTCCGAGCGGATGGCCTCTGTGGGCATTAATGACTCCTCTTTCTCTCACGCTTCCGTTGCTTCGAGGAGTGAGTATACCACCCGGTTTTTCGGTCCCCGACGTTGGCGCACACGCGTCGCAAAGGCACCGAAATGACATCGAAGTCATCTCGCGCGCGTTGCGTGCGACCAGCGGCCGTCTGAGGCATCTGAGAGTCCTCGTGCGCGAGACCTCGACATGTCACGATTCGCATCGCGAAATCTGTCAAATTCTTTCTCGAGTTTTTTTCTTTCGCGCCACTCGCCTGCGACTCGAGCGACGGCCCGCGACTTGTCGCGCCAGCCCAGGGGCAGGCAGTGTGGGATGCCGCGGTGGGGTAGGTCGCGCAGCGACCGAAGGGGCGACACCGGCGGGAAGAGGTGTCGCCCCTTTGTTCGGCTCAAGGCCGAACAAAGAATGACTGCGCACGCGGAGCGTGCGGCGACCCGTTGCCAGGTTCAATCCCGCGGCAGTCTCGGTTTAGAATGAAGGAATGATTTTCCAACCACCGCGTCCAACGAGCGTACTCTCGCCGACGCTCGCCTGGTCGTTCAGTGTGTCGCTGGTCGTGGTGCTTGTCGTCACGCTAGCCTCCGCCAGCGCTGACGAGTCGCTTCGCGGCGTCGCCTGTCGCTCGGTGCACCTCTGGTACGACGCGCCCGCCGGGGTCGCGTTCTACAACGAGGTCACCGTCGAGCGCTCGGCGCCGGGGACGTACTTCGCAGTCTGCGGCTGGGACACCGGGTACTACGGCATCCAGGAGCTCGGCAGCGGGAAGAAGCTGCTCATATTCTCCGTCTGGGACTCGAAGCAGGACGACCCGGACGCCGTCGGGGACGAGGAGCGCGCGCGGGTGCTCTACAAGGACGAGAAGGTGCGCGCGCGGAGGTTCGGCGGCGAGGGATCCGGCGGTCAGGCGTTCTACGATCACGACTGGAAGGTGGGGGAGACGTACCGTTTCCTGGTGACGGCGAGGCCGGCGGGAGCGCGGACCGAGTACAGTGGCTACTTCTTCGAGCCGGCGGAGCGCCGGTGGAAACGGCTGATCACCTTTTCGACGATCACCGGCGGACGTCCACTGCGGGGTTACTATTCCTTCGTCGAGGACTTCAAGCGGGACCGCGTGTCGGCGACGAAGGTGCGCCGGGCGCGCTACGGAAACACGTGGGTCCGAAAGACCGGCGGACGGTGGTCACTCGTGACCCGCGCGCGCTTCACGGCGGATCGCAATCCAGTGACCACCATCGATGCCGGCGTGGCAAAGGAACGCTTCTTCCTGGCCACCGGCGGCGACACGAAGAACACCACCACGCCGCTCTCCAAATGGGTGGCGCTGCCGGAAAAGGCCGCAAGCGAGCCGGAGGATCTGCCCGATCTACCCGGGCGCGACGAGAGCATGCGTTCCAGATAGGTGGGGCGGCCGCGCCGAGCGGCAACGCGCGGGAAGCTCGCGGAACTGCGCGTGGCATGCGCTTATCGCTTTCCGCCGACGAGAGACGTCACCGCCCGAAGTACGCCTCAAAGGCTCGCATGTCGACCTCCACCGCGTCGCCGCCGTTCGGCGACGGTCGGTGCAACTCGTCGTGGAGACGCCTGAAGTCCGCGCTGTCGCCGACGACGAGCACTTCGCGAAGAATCGGGCGAGGCATGTGCACGACAGGCCGAAGCGCAATGGTCGCGTCCGGCTCGAACGTGTGACAACGGGGCAGCCGGACGCCGCCGGCGAACCGTGCCGTCAGGTCCAGCAGGGTCTCCTGGAGGCACAGGAGTGGAGTCGCCTCGATGCGGACGAGTCCGTCCTTGCCCACCTCGAACTCGAACTCGCGCCGGCCCGCAACTTCCTGGATCAGCTCTGCGGACGGCGCGAGCTCGACGGCGACGTGCCCGCGGTAGCCATCGGGGAAGACGAGGGTCACCGTTGGCTCCGGGAGTCGATACAGGGGCACGGTCAGGTCAGCCTCCGAGTGCTCGTAGAACGCAGAAGGCAGCGCGTAGCAGTCTGAAGCGTCGAGCGGAAGCTGGAAGACCTCGCGGTAGCCTTGCAGCGACAAGGTGACGCGCGGTCGGAGATCGGCGACGCGAAACGTGGACCGGCCCTCCGAGTCGGTGCGCATGTCGACACGGGGCGGCGGATTCAGCACCGGCCACAGCATCACGATCGTGTACCCGACGCGAACCTGCACGTCCGCGAGCGGCAGTCCGGTCTCGGCATCGATCACGGCGAGGGTGACCTGATTCACGGAGTACGATAGCGTGCACGTCTTGAGGAGCACGGCGATCCCGGCCGCGGCGAGGACAAGGAGCACAGCTCGCACGAAACGTCCTGTCATGGAGCACCGCCGATACCGATCAACGCTCAACCGGCCCGAGGGCCAGCACGTCCTGCCCCTCCTCGGTCACTCCCCAGTTTCTTTCGAGATGGAGCTTCTCGACGAGGTCCCAGATGGTGATCTCGCCCGCGGTCAGCGTCACGGTGAGGTCGCGCAGGGCGGGCGCGGGGCGGAGCGCCGGGCGTGACTCGAGGGCCCTGGTCATGAGCTCGCAGAGCTCGGCGACGCGATACGGTCGCGCCTCGAGCGCGACGCGGCGATCGAGGCGTCCGAGGTCGACGCGGGCGGGGCCCTGCGGATCTCCCGACGGAATCTCGACCGTCGTGTCGGCGCCGCCGGCGAGGTCGACCTTCGCGCCGCGGAGCAGGACGACCGGGCCGGCGAGGACGGAGTACGTTCCCGGCGGGAGGTTCTCGATGGCGAACGTCGCGGCGCCGGGCACGAAGCCCGAGATCAGCGCGTGCTTCTGGATGCGACCGAGGCGGGCGTCCTCCGGAGAGCGCGCCCGCCCGTCGGTCCACACCGGCAGCGCGGCGTTCCGGCTGATCACCACGAAGGGACTGCGAAGCACGCTCGGCCTGCCGGCGCGCCCGGAAAACTCGGGGATCTTGACGATCAGCCGCGTCCCGTGGTCCGCCGGCGTGATCTCCACCTCCGCCGCCGCGCCGCTCCTCGCGCGCACGGATGCGACGCGCCCGTGAAACCGCGTCGACGACGCGGCGAGCACCGGCCCGCCGTAGCCCGGGATCGCGGCGCCGGCAACGCCGAGTCGAATCGCGTCGATGGCGTACTCGCCCGCGCGGAGCTCCGTGAACATGAAGCGCCCGTCGCGGACCGGCTGTGACCAGGTGCTCGACGCGAAGCTCGAGAGGTGTCGGTCGCGGCCCGGCGGAATGAAGCGGTGGCCATCGAGCGCCTCGAGACGAAGGAGCAGAAGCCCCGCCAGCGGCTTGCCGTCTTCGCCGAGCGCGGTGACCCGCACGGCCGCGGCGGGCGTCATCTTCACGGTGACGTCGACGGTGCGATCCGCCGGCAGCGCCACGTCCACGCGGTGCGGCGCGAAGTCGGGGTGCGTGACGACGAGCGGGTGAGACTTCAGCGACGACTCGCCGCCGGTGAACGCCAGCCCGTCGAGCTCGAAGCGCCCGTCGGCGCCCGTCCTGCTGGCGTCGTGAAGGCCCTGCTCGCGGTGTCGGGCGTAGTTCGATCCGCCCGAGTCGCCGAAGTCCCCGACCCCGACGGACGCGCCCGAGATCGGCCGCCCCGTGACGCCATGGACGACGACGCCGGTGATCTTTCCCCGGTGGATCGGGGGCCGGGCGTCTTGAAGGGGCGCCGCGGTGGTCGCGCTCGACAGAAGAAAGACGAGTACGGCGGATCGAAAGAGTGAATCGGTGATGACCCGTCTCATCGTGGTGCCTCCATGACGGAGAGAACGAACGGCTGTCGTTATTGTGGTCGCCGGAGGGAGCCATGTCACGCTTTGGCGCGCGTGCACAAACGCCGTCTCCGCGCCACCGTCACCAGGTGGTCCGCCCGGCGGATCGGTTCGGGGAGGCGGAAGCGGGTGGCGCACGCGAGGATGAGGCGCTCGGCGGTGGTCAGGTCGACGCGGTGTCCGATGCTGACGTAGACCGGCTTGACGCCGGCGCGCGTGCGGAGCACCGTGCCGATGCGCTCGCCGTCGTGGAGGAGCGCCGTGCGGGCGCCTCGTCGCGGGCCGGGGTCGCCGTGCTCGCCGATGAGGCGGCTCTTGGCGCAGCCGATGGCCGGCAGGCCGACGAGCACCCCGAGGTGGCACGCGATGCCGAACCGCCGCGGGTGCGCCAGTCCCTGCCCGTCGCAGATGATGGCGTCCGGCGCGCGCCGCAGCTTCCGCAGCGCGGCGAGGACGGCGGGCGCCTCGCGAAACGACAGCAGGCCGGGAACGTAGGGGAAGCGAAGCGTCCGCGTCGCGAGGCGCTCCTCGACGACCGCCCCGTCGCGAAGATCCCAGAGGACGACGGCGGCCACGCAGCGGTCCGGCGCGAAGGCCGAGTCGACACCGGCGATGTACCGCAGCCGCCGTCGCGGCCGCCGCGGCTCGACCCGGGAGGCGAGGCTCCGCTGGATGGCGATCGCCTCCCGGGGCGACACCGACCAGCGATGGGGCGTCGGGTCAATCTTCACCGTCAGGTCTCCGTTCCCGTTCCCGTCCCCGTTCCCGTTCCCGTCCCCGATGCTTCGAGGACGAGGACGAGCACGAGGACGAGTACGACGGGGGCCCGAATTCTCCCAGCTCTTCCCACGCATCATCACCCACCTCCCCGGATATCATAGGGGCTCCCGACCGCGACCCGCACGAAGCACAAAGGAGAATCCCGTGACGACGCGAGACACTCGTTCGCGCCTCATCCTTTTTCTCACCGTCGCACCGCTCGTCGCCGTGCTGGCAACGCCGCCGGCGCGCGGCGAGGCCATCGTGCTGCGTTCCGGGCTCCTGCTCGAGCGACTGACGACGCGTCGCGGGAGGCGCATCCAGCATGACGCCGTCGAGGCGGCGCTCGTGCGCGCCGGGAGCTACCGTCCGTCGGCCGGGCAGCAGATGATGGCCGACGACGGCAGCACGCGCGAGTGGAAGCCCGTCGAACTCGACGAGAACGGCGCCATCCAGCACCGCGGACTGCGAGGCGGCTACCTCCACGTGCCGATCGAGTCGACGTCGCGTCGCGTGCAGGTGCTCGTCGCCGCCGGACAGAGCCTGACCTACTTCAACGGCGAGATCCGCGGCGGCGACGTGTACAACTACGGGCACTCGCGCTTCCCCGTCGTCGTCCGGGAGGGCACCAACGACCTGCTCCTGCAGGTGTCGCGTGGCCGGGCGCGCGCGAGATTGATCGATCCGCCCGCCGCGGTCTCCCTGTCGAGGGCGGACATGACCCTGCCGGATCTCGTCGCCGGCGAGCCGACCGACTCGTGGGCCGCCGTCATCGTCGTCAACGCCACCGAGGCGGCCGTCGACGGGCTGTCGGTCGAGGCGCGGAGCGACGGGCTGTCCGAGACGCGCACCGAGCTCCCCGCCGTGCCTCCCCTGTCGATGCGGAAGGTCGGCTTTCGATTGCGGGGCGAGGCGCCGTCGGCCACCGGCACCGCGGACGTGACGCTCGACCTCCGCCGCGGCGGCGAGACCGTCCACACCATCTCGTTCGGTCTCCGCATCCGCGATCCGCTCGCCGCGCACAAGCGCACGTTCGTGAGCGAGATCGACGGCAGCGTGCAGTACTACGGGCTGCGGCGCGCGAAGAGACTTTCACCCGATGCCCCGGCGCCCGCCATCGTGCTCTCGTGTCACGGCGCGTCGGTCGAGGCCATCGGGCAGGCGGCGGCGTACTCGCCGAAGAGCTGGGCGCACCTGGTGGCGCCGACCAATCGCCGGCCGTATGGCTTCGACTGGGAGGACTTCGGTCGCGCCGACGCCATGGAGGTGCTCGGCGTGGCGAAGCGGACGCTGGCGCACGACCCGTCCCGCATCTATCTCACGGGCCATTCGATGGGCGGGCACGGGGCGTGGCACCTCGCCGTGACGCACCCGGACTCGTTCGCCGCCGTCGGACCGAGCGCGGGCTGGCTGAGCTACTGGTCGTACGGGCGCTCGCGCGACAACCGACCGGAGCCGCGAACTCCGATCGAGGCGCTCCTCCGCCGCACCACCAACACGAGCGACACCATCGGGCTGGCCGCTAACCTGAAGCGCATGGGCGTCTCGATCCTCCACGGCGCCGAGGACGACAACGTGCCCGCCGCGCAGGCGCGCATGATGGCCGAGGTGCTCGAGGAGTTTCACCACGACTGGGACCTGCACGAGGAGCCCGGCAAGAAGCACTGGTGGGGGAACGATCTCAACGACGGCGGCACGGCGTGCGTCGACTGGCCGGACATGTTCGACATGTTCGCACGGCACGCGTTGCCGCCGCCGTCCTCGGTGCGGCGCGTCGAGTTCGTGACGGCGAATCCCGGCGTGTCGAGCGCTTGCCACTGGGTCGGCATCGAGGCGCAGATCCGACAGCTCGACCTCAGCCGCGTCGACATCCGCACCTGGCCGAACACGCGGCGGTTCGCCGGCACGACGGAGAACGTCGCCGTCCTGCGCCTCGACGTGGCTCACATGCTCTCACCCGGTCCGATCGCGGTCGAGCTCGACGGGCAGAAGGTCGGCGACCTGCCCTTTCCCGAGAAGGATCGCGCTCTCTGGCTGCGACGCGCCGCGGAGGAGTGGAAGGCGATCGAGCGCCCCTCCCCGCGACAGAAGGGACCGCATCGCCACGGGCCGATCAAGAACGAGCTGCGACACCGCGTCGTCTTCGTCCACGGCACTGCGGGCAGCGACGAGGAGAACGCCTGGTCCTTCGCCAAGGCGCGCTTCGACGCCGAGACGTTCTGGTACCGCGGCAACGCGTCGGTCGACATCGTCCGGGACGTGGACTTCGAGCCGGCGCGCTTCCCCGATCGCACCGTCGTGCTCTACGGCAACGCCGACACCAACGCCGCCTGGGCGAAGCTTCTCGGCGGCAGCCCGATCCAGGTGCGACGCGGCGCGGTGACGGTGGGGGAGCGCCCCTTCGAGGGCGACGACCTGACGGCGATCTTCCTGCGTCCGCGAGCGGACAGCGACGTCGCGTCGGTGGCGGTCGTCGCCGGCAGCGGCATCACCGGCATGCGCGCCGCGGATCGCGACTCGTTCTTCTATCCCTTCATCCGCTATCCCGACTGCCTCGTGCGCCGCGCGGAGGGGCTGGAGACGGGCAGGCCGTCGATCATCGCCGCCGGTTACTTCGGCATCGACTGGTCGATCGAGAGCGGGGAGTTCGCGTGGGCCGAGGCGCCGGATCGCTGAGAGCGGCCGCGTTGCCCTCAGCGAGTCGCCGTGCTTCCCCCGAGCTTCCACGCGACCCAGTCGAGGAACCGCACGCCGAGGACGACGAGGGAGCGAGCTCCGCCCGAGGTCCTCTCGCCCCCGGAGATGAGCATCTGACCACCGTCCGGGCGAAAGGTCGCGCTGATCACCCAGTCGGGCGCGGTCCGTCGCGTGATGACGCTCAGGTCGCGCGGGTCCCAGAAGATGATGTCGGCGTTGAGTCCCGCCGAGATGAGGAGCGAGCCATCCGGAGACCACGTGACGCGGTAGATCTCCTCGCCCGCCTTCTGGAGGTGGAGCAACTGCCCCGTCGAGACATCCCAGAGACCGACGTTGCCATCGACGTAGGAGATCGCGAGCCGGCTGCCGTCGGGGCTGAACGTGAGCCCCTGGGTGCTGTCGCGGAGCAGTTGGTGGACGACCGCTCCACTCTCGACGTCGAAGATCGTCGTGTGCGAGTTGCGGTTGCCCACTGCCAGCAGCGCGCCGTCCGGACTGAACACCGGCGTCAGTCCGCCCTCGCTGCGCCCTGAACGGAGCTCGTGGCGGAGACGGCCCGTCTCGACCTCGAAGAGGCTGGCGTGGATTCCATAGCCGCCCGTGGCCAGCAACGCGCCGTCCGGACTGAAGGTCATCCCCGGCTGGGGGTTCAGACCCGGAAGGCGACGGGACTCGCCGGTGGCGAGATCGTGGATCTCGACCTCGGACCCGTTCTCGCAGAAGGCGATGACGTCCGGGTCGGGGCTGAAGGCGAAGTCGATGATTTTCCGGCCCTCGCCGATCTCCCGCACGACCTTCAGTGTCCGCGCGTCGCGGATCTCGACCGGCGCCTCCCACCGCACGAACGCGACGCGCCGGCCGTCGGGCGACCAGACGACCGACCAGATGTACTCGTCGATCCGGGCGACCTCGCGCAGCGCGCCGGCGTTCTCGGCCGTGATGGTCACGAGGACGTTTCTGGACGCGAAGAGCGTCGCCACGAGGACGATCACCACGCCGAGCGCGAGGGCGACGAGCAGCGTTCGACGGGAGGCGGGCGTTCGAGACATGGGTTTTCTCGGATTTACTCGCTCACGCGCCGGGCGACGGGCTCCGTCCCCAGACCAGCCACAGGATGACCGCCGTCTGGAGGACGACGAGCACCCAGAAGATCACCTGGAACGACTGCTTCCTCGTCTTGTGGCGAAACGCTTGCTGCGCGAAGAGGGCCGCCGGGCTGCCGCCGGCGAACGAAAGGACGTGCAGGGTCACCTCGGGAACGCGACGCCACTGCCGTCGCGCCGACCACTTGTCCCACCCGTAGACGCCGAGCGTCACGACGTTGATCGAGCCGAGGAAGGCCAGCAGCCAGTCGACACCCGTGCGCGCGATCGCCGCGGCGACGAGCGCCACGGCGACGACAAGGCAGAGGTTCAACCGCCAAGCCCCGCGCAGGGACGTGGCGGTGCGGGCGCGTGTACGCCGTCTTCCGGTCATCATTCGGCTCCCTTCGGCAGCCCCGCTCGCGCCGACCCCCGTCACCCCGCCGCGAACGGACAGTGTGCCGCACGTCCCGAGGCGCGCAAAGCGGAAATCGACACATGACTGCCCGTCGATGCGGTAGGATTGGTTTCGGAGGGCCGGCGAGCGGCCTCTCCGGCGATCCTCCCGCAATCAAGCTTCCCATGCTCCGACGGTGCCATCGGAGGTTGGTGTGTCGAGAAACCCGATTCGGCTGTTGTGCCTGTTTTTCGCGTGCGTGGCCGCGCTCGCGATGAGCGGCTGCGCGGTCCTCGCCGCGGCGTGGCTTCTCGGTGATGTCCCGAGACATATCGTCGGCGTCGAGCCGCCGAAGGGCAGAGAGGCGCCCACCGCCGTGTCCGACTCGATCGCGCAGACGCGGACGGCGGCGTCCCGCCGCACGGTCGATGTCGACACCGCCCGCCTCGTCACGAGCGAGGCCAAGAGCGGGCGCGAGCTCGAGACGGCGGGGCAGCTCGAGCGCGCCCTGGACCGCTACGATCGCGCCATCGCGATCGACGCGACTCAGGTCGAATCATGGTTTCGCAAGGGCGTGGTGCTCGAGCGTCTCGGCCGCGCTCGCGAGGCGCTCCCGTGCTACTACCGCGTCAACTCGATCGCGCCGCAGCATGCGGAGGCGTGGTATCGCCGCGGCATGCTCCTCCTCGACCTCGGCAACCGCCGGCTCGGCGTCGAGTGCCTCGAGCGCTTCATCCGGCTGGCGCCGAATCACGCCGAGGCCGCCGCCGCGCGCGAGATCGTGCGGGGGCGCTGACCGCGAGCGTCGCGACGGATGTCCATCCTCACCGTGAGCGGAGCATCGACTCCGTTCTCCTCAGGTTCTCGAGCGCCTTGCGGTTGTCCGGGTCCGCTCGCAGCGCCTCCCGGAACTCGGCGAGCGCCTGCTGCAACCGGCCCTCGGCGATGTGGATGACGCCGAGGTTGTTGCGCGCCTCGGTGTGATCGGGGTCGGCGCGAACAGCCCGCTCGAGATACGCGCGCGCCTCGGCGTAGTTGCCGCGCTTGCCGAGCTCCATGCCGAGCGCGTTGAGCGCGCTGACGTGGCGCGGGTCGATCTCGATGGTCCTCTCGAGCCGTGCCATCGCCGCGTCGACGTCGCGCTGCGCGAGCAGCAGGCGCGCCAGACCGTACTGCGCCATCGCCAGATCCGGCTGCAGGCGCACCGCCTCCTCGTACTGCGCCCGGGCCTCGGGTCGTCGGCCGAGCTCCTCGTAGGCGACCCCGAGGTTGTAGTGGGCGCCGGCGTGTCGCGGATCGGCCTCGATCGCCAGTTTGAGTTGCTCGACCGCCTCCGCGGGCTTGCCCGCCCGGAGCAGCTCCGTCCCGATGCGGTTGTAGACGCGGACGTAGCCCGGGCGATTCGCGCCCAGCGACCGTGCCGCGTCGATGGCGGCGGGGTCGACGGTCGGCTTCTCGGTCCTCGCTCGCAGGCGACCGGCCTCGAGGTCGTCGAGAATGCGTTTCAACGCCCCGGCGGCGATGCGGCACCCCTCCTCCGACGGATGGAGCTCGTCGCCCGAGGTGTAGCGAAGCCGCGGGTTCGGCGGAGTCGCCGCGGCCGAGCGGTGCCGCTCGAAGAACGGGGACAGCCGCGCTGACGGGATGCCGTGCATCGCGGCGAGGCGCTCGATGACGAGCTCCCCGGCGCTGCCGGGCATGAAGGGAACGTCCGTGATGCGGTCGTCGAGGAAGCGCGGCCAGACGACCACGACCGGCTCGAAGCCGTGGCGGTCCGCGAGCTGACGCAGCCGCTGGAGTCCCTCGGGCACGTTGTTGTCGCCGATGGCGCCCTGATTCCACCGCACCGGCTCGCGCTCGGCGGTGAAGTCGAAGAGGTTCCACTGCAGGCAGATCAGGCGAAAGAGGTGCGACCACTCGAAGAGGCCCTCGACGAGGGCCGGACGATCGACGGTGCCGCCGAGCGGAAAGGCCTCGCGGTTGAAGTTGTCGAAGTCGTTCTCGACGAACACCACGACGACGACGTCCGGATCGAATTGCAGCCCCTTGACCTCGAGCAGCTCGACCTCCGCACGCGTGCAGTAGGCGCTGACGCCGAAGTTGAGGACCTCCGTTTTGCCATCCGTGTAGAGCTCCTCCAGCCGGCGCGTGATTGTGCTCTCCTCGCGGATGCCGTAACCCTCGACGACCGAGTCCCCGAGCACGATGACGCGCCGCACGCCGGGCGGTTTCTCCTGTGTGCGCTCGCGGTCGCGCTGCCCGTACGCGTTGGTGCGCTCGTATGTCTGGATGAGATCGGCGTCGGGATTGCGATAGCCAGCCTTGAGCTCGAATCCGAGCATCGGGTTCGTCGACCGCGTGTAGACGCAGTCGTAGGAGTCGAGGCGCATGATCTTCACCGCCGGCGCCAGCCTGAAGGCGCGCACGAGGGCCTCGCTCGCCAGCAGCGCCAGCAGTGTCGCGCCGGCCGCCAGGGCGGGTTTCGCGAGTCGGCGGAGGAACGCGCGGGGGCGCCGTCTCGGTGACATGTCGCAGCTCTGGCTCTCCGGAATCGATTGCGCGTCCATGGTATCCGATTCTCGTTCGAGATTGACGCGGCTTCCGGCCCCGAATACCATACGAACTACAGTTGGTTGTTTGGCTGCGTGTGCTCCGGTTCGACCTCACCACTTCAGGGGTCTCGGGCGACTTGTCGGTGGGCGGCGGGCACTCGCGGTGACAATCGGAACGGGTCTGTGTTTTATCCGGGGTCGAGCTCTCGCCCGGATGGGAGGGTCACACGATGTCGTCACGCAACGATCGGATACTGGCGTGCTGTGTGGGCGTTTTTCTCGCCATGTTGCTCGGGCTTCCTCGCGTCGCGGCGCAGGATCCCTTCATCAACGCGAGCGGCGGCGTCTCGGACATGCTCATCATCGGGCCGGTCGATCCGGGACGCAACACGAGCCCCGACGGACGCTGCAGCGACGGCGGCCGGCTGGAGACCGTCGATTACCTCTCCGACGCCGACGGCACGGTCGACGAGACCAACATCCTCGTGGCCGAGGGCGACGATGTGACTCCGGACTTCGGAAACACGGTCGACGCCGTGGGAGTCAAGCTGTCGGTCAATCCGGACCGCAATCCAGACGCCTTCGACGGCGTCCTCACGGTCTGGAGGGCCGACGCGGATCTCGACGGCTACATCAACTACAATGACGCCGACAACCTCGGAGACCCCGTCGACGACTACATCATCTACAGCCTCGCCTACCTCGACAACACCACCGACGAATGTCTCCCCGCGGTGCTCGAGGTCGCCAGCGACGACGCCGTCAAGGTGCGCTTCAACGGCGCGCTGGTGCACGTCAACAACATCTGCCGCGGCATCCCCGCCGCCGGCAACGGTGACCGGGTGCCGGTGGTCTTCTGGCCCGGGGTCAACGTCGTGCTCATCGCCGTCGTCGAGCGAGGCGGCGGCACCGGGGTGCGGCTGATCCTCAGGGACGAGAACGACTTCCCCCTCACCGATGGCTCCGTCCAGCTCACCCTCGACCCGCCGGCGAGTTACATTCCGGGATCCGGGACGTCGGTGGTGCGCGCGTTCTCGGGGCGCCGATACCAGCCCCTGGAGACGGTCACCGTCACACTGACCGCGAACAACGTCGACGGCGCCGTGGGCATCGTCGAGACGTTCCCGGCGGGGTGGAGCGTCACCGGGAATCCGGATAACGGCGTCGTCGCGGACAACACCATCACGTTCGACATCGACGCCGACGCGGAGCTCTCGTACGAGCTCACCGTGCCGGACGGTTTCTGCGAGCTGGTCTCGCTGAGCGGCACGGTGTCGGGAGTCGGCGAGTGCGCCGGCGGGGTCACCGGCGATTCGGACCTCCGCTGTTCCCTCTCGGCGTACGAGAACGCCGTGCTCGAGGACAACCCGTTCGCCTACTGGCGACTGGGAGAGGAGGACGGATTCGTCGCCGAGAACCTCGGCACCGGGCTCGACTTCCTCAACGGGACCTACACGGGCGGCGTCATGCTCGGGGAGGTCGGACTGCTGTTCAACGATCCCGACGCCTCCGTCGGCTTCGAGTTCGACGGCGAGGTGCAGATCCCCGACGACGGACTGCTCAATACCGGCGGACCGTACCAGGGCAAGTCGATCGAGCTCTGGTTCCAGTCGGAGCCGCCCGAGTTCGGTCAGGTGCGGCGCATGCTGTTCGAGGAGGGCGGCACGACGCGCGGCCTCAACATGTGGGTCGAGGACGTCAACGACGAGCCGCACATCTTCATGTCGGGCTGGAACCGGGCGCAGCAGTCCTGGGAGCCGCTCGTGGTCAGCGCGCCGATCGAGGAGGGGAGGCCGCACCACGCCGTGCTGGTGTTCGACGCGTCCGAGGATGACGACCTCCTCAATTTCGACGGCCGCATCACCGGCTACCTCGATGGCGCCGAGATCGGCACGGTGATCGGGGCGGCCCAGCTCTACGCCCACGGCGACGATGCCGCCATCGGCGGGGTCCACGTCAACACGCTCTACCCGGACCTGACGAACCCCGGCGACGGCGACAACTTTGTCGGTTTCATCGACGAGGTGTCGCTGTACAACTACGCGCTCGACGACCCGAACGATGACAACGACCGGGAGGACAGCCGGGTCGTCGCTCACTTCCAGGCGGGCAGCGACCCCGCCTGCCCGGTCAATGTCCGGGCGGAGCGCGACGGCTCGAGCGTCAAGCTGACCTGGACTCCGGGCACGACCGCCCCGGCGAGCGTGCGCGTCGTCCGGAACAGCACCGAGATCGCCGCCGCGGCGCCGGCCGACCCGCCGGAGTTCGTCGACGCCGCCGCCGAGCCGGGGATCCTCGTCTACGAGCTGTCGTTCGCCGGGCTCGCGCAGTGCCGCCCGCTTCGCGCCCGGTTCGACGGCTGCATCACCGATTTCACGGCGAACTCCAGGGCCGGCCGGGTCCTGCTCTCCTGGACGAACAACTTCCAGTACGAGCAGATCGAGGTCTGGCGCGACGACCAGATCATCGCCACCATCGGGGGAGGGGAGACGACCTATTCCGATCTCGATCCGCCGGTCGGCATGCGGACCTACTCCGTCGTGCCGTCGAACGGTGACTGCGATCGGACCGGCGCCGAAGTGCGAGTCCTCGAGCCCGGCTACGCGGCGCTCGTCGTCGAGGACGGCGCCGACGGCTACTGGCGCCTCGGCGAGCCGTTCGGCAGCGTCATCGCGGCCAACTTCGGAGCCGGCGGTCCAGCGATGGACGGGACGTACACGGGGGAAGTGAACCTCGAGAGCGACAGCCTCCTCGACAGGGTCCCTGACAACACGGCGATGTCGATCGAGGGGCTCGGCAGCGTCGCCATTCCCAACAGCGATCGCATCAACCTCGGCGGTCCCTTCACCGAGAAGACCATCGAGCTCTGGTTCCAGGCCGACGTCATCGACATCGAGGCGCGGATCCTCTTCGAGGAGGGTGGCTCGACGCGAGGGATCAACGTCTACGTCCAGGAGAACTTCGACGGGGAGAAGCAGGTCGTCATGGCCGGCTGGAACCTCGCGCAGGAGGCGTGGGGAGTCGTCTCGGTCGCCGCGCCGATCGAGGAGGGAGAGGTTTACCATGCCGTGATGGTGTTCGTCGCCTCCGAGGACGAGATCTTCGGGAACTTCGACGGCCGCATCACGGGATACCTGAACGGCGAGGAGATCGGCACCGAGTTCGGCGCCGACCGCCTGTACGCGCACTCGAACGCCAACGCCATCGGCACCGTGGCCGGCGGCCAGGCGTTGCTCGCCGACGGCACCAACGTCGCGTCGGGCGGATTCTTCATCGGCACCATCGACGAGGTGGCGCACTACAACCTGGCGCTCGACGACCCGAACCTCGACGGAAACACCGACGACAGCCGTGTCGAGGCTCACTTCCTCGCCGGCACGAGCGGGGTCGCGAGGGAAATCTGCAACAACGGAACGGACGACGACGGTGACGGTGACATCGATTGCGCCGACACCGACTGCGCCGGCAGCGCGCTCTGCACGGAGACCATCTGCAGCGACGGGATCGACAACGACAACGACGGCGCAACCGACTGCGCCGACTCGGACTGCGCCGGGATGCTGCCGGACTGCCCGGTCGGCGTCACCTTCCTCCGCGGCGACGCGACCCAGGACGGCAACCTGAACATCACCGACGCGGTGAGGATCTTCGGCATCCTCTTCCTCGGCGAGCCGGACATCCCCTGCCAGGAGGCGAAGGACGTCAACGACGACGGCGCCATCAACATCACCGACGGCATCCGCGTGCTCGGCTTCCTCTTCCTGGGACAGCCGGCCCCCGAGGCGCCCGGCCACGAGAACTGCGGGCCGGACCCGGAGGGCTCGCCGGACCTCGGGTGCGAGGCGCACCCGGCGTGTGAGGGGTGACCGTCACCGGCCGACGTATCGCGCCAGCAGCTCGGTGTTTCGCACGAAGGTGCGGGGATCGATGATCCGGCGCGTCGGGTCGTCCTTGCCCCAGTAGCGGAGGGTGCCGTCCTCGACCCAGGCGCCGCGCTCGTCGAGCGCGTCGATGACGCGGCGCACGTCGCGTGCGTCGGGGCGCGATGGTGAGCGCTTCGCGCCGGCGGGCTTCTTCGGGTCGTCCTTCGCCTTCAGGCGTTCGAAGCGCCGGGCGATCGCCTCGAGGTCGATGCGCGCCTTGAAGCTGTAGTGCGTCGGCACGTCGGCGTCCGAGTAGGTGACCCGGTACTCGCGGTCGAAGTAGAGCGGCCGGTTCGTCTTCAGCTCGTAGAAGCGAGCCAGCCGCCCGTCGTCCAGCCGCGACCGCATGTAGTATCGCAGCGCGCGGGGGATCGGCTCCAGGTAACGGCGATCGCCGGTGGCCTCGACGAGGTCCATCAGCGCGTGCATCACCGCGGGCCCCTCGTTGCCGGAGATCGACGGCGGCTCGAACTTCCGCGCCCACGCCGGGTGCATGTCGTGGTCGTACTGCTGCGCCCACCCGGGCTGGGGCTCCGGCATCTGCGCCAGCATCAGGAAGTCGCCGCCGCGCCTCGCCGCATCGAGATAGCGCCGCTCGTCATAGACCTCCGCCGCGAGGAGCAGCGTGTCGATGCAGTCGCGCATGACGTTGTCGTTCAGGGTGTAGAAGTCCCAGTACGCCTTGACGCGGGGATACTCGCCCTGCTCTCGGTACGAGGCGCGCAGCGATGGATCGCGCCCGGTGTCCTGCGCCGGACCGCGATAGACCTGGGCCCACCCGCCGTTTCGATGCTGCGCCGCGACCAGACTGTCGAGCGCCCGACGCGCCGCGGCGCCGACCTCGCGATCCATGAAGTCGGTCGCCCGATCGTAGCTGACGAGGAAGCGGATGGCCGACTGCGTGCGGTCGTCGTCGAGGATGCTCACGTCGCGCGCCCTCCGCGCCGGCTTGCCGTCCGCGAGGTAGGCTCGCTTGCGCCGCTCGGCGGGATCGAAGTCGATGCGATCGCTCCACCCTCCCGAGTGGAGCTGGCCCCGGATCAGCGCGCGGGTGGTCTCCCGTGCGGCGTCGAGCGCGGTGCGCTCGCCGGGGAGCTCGAAGACGGTCAGGTAGCCCTGCCCGACGTACGGCGTACCGGGCGGCTGCACCCAGGCGGTGCGGTGATCGAGCTTGCCCTCGCCCTCGCGTCTGGCGAGGTCGTGGCTGTACCGCCAGACGTAGCCTCCCTCGACCGCGACCTGCTCGCTGAAGAAGCGGATGGCGCGCCGGAGCGCCTCGCGCGCCTCGTCGCGAGTCGGTTCCTCCACCGCGGCCGGCGTGGCGAACGTGACGAGTGTGGCGATGGCGAGCGCCGGGAACAAGCGTGGGCGGCGAAGACTCTCCGGAAACATCGCCCTCCCATTCTACGCGGGAAGGCGACGCGCGCAACGACCCGGTCTCACGACCCCGCTTCGACGGTGCCCTCGTCCCGGAAGGAGACGTGGCTTCTTCTATACCGATTCCGATCCGAATCCGATGGCCGATGACCGATGTCCGATGGCCGACTCCGACTCCGATTCCGATGTCCGATTCCGACTCTGTTCTCTGTTCTCTGTTCTCTGTCCTCTGTCCTCTGTCTCTGTCTCTGTCTCTGTCTCGGATCTCCAGGACGGTCCCGGTCCCGGGCCCCGGATCACAGGCTGTCCGCGAAGATGTTCCTGTGATGCCGGTACCACTCGCTCTGGAAGCGCTCCTCCGGGTCGTGGGCTCGTTTCAGTTTGAGGAATTGCAGGAACTGCGGGTAGCAGGTCTCCATCTGCTCTCGCGTCGCCCAGCGGTGGTAGGTGAGGTAGTAGCTGCCGCGATGCTCGATGGCGCGGTCGATCAGTCGCCGGAAGTCGGCGCGCGTCTTCTCGAGCGCCGCCGGGGTGTGCGCCGTGTGGAGGTTGAGCACGATGCACGCGTAGGGTTCCCGCGCCCACGCGAGGAAGCTCTCGGTGTCCCGCTCGATGAAGCGGACCGTGCCGTAGATCACGTCGGCGCGGGCGGCGCGGAGGTCGCTCGCGACGTCCTCCAGGAAGGCGACGAGTGACTCGCGCGGCACGTAGAGCTCCGTGATCATCTCCGTGCCGTGTCCGGCGGGCCCCAGCTTGCGGTCGAGCCTGCGGTGGTAGTGGTCGACGTACTCGTTCAGCTGTTGCGTGTCCGACCAGTACCTCTGGCCGTCGGTCGAGAGGTAGTGGAGCGCGTACTCCTGGTACGCGCGCCTCTTGTCGGTGTGCGCCAGGTGGAGAAGGCGCAACCAGTCGCGCGCGCGCAGGTGCTTCTCCGGTCCCGGCATCTCCGCGTCGTCGTCGAGGGGGCGATAGCAGCAGAAGACGCCATTGCGGAGGAAGTCGCGGGAATTCGTGTCGATGCTGAACTGGAAATCGCCGTAGAGGAAGCCGTCCGCGATGCGGCGCTCGACCGCCGGGACGAGGTCCTCCAGATCGATGACGCGCACGACGCGCTCGACCCTGCGCCGTCGAGTCAGGCGAAGCGTCACGGTGGCGATGACGCCGAAGAGCCCGTACCCGCCGATGGCCAGCCGGAAGAGGTCGGCGTTCTCGCGCCGGCTGCAGCGACGGAGTCTGCCGTTGGCGTCGATCAGCGTGAACGACTCGACGTCGTCGATGAACGGCTTCAGGCGCAGGCCCCGTCCGTGCACGTTGGCCGAGAGCGCCCCGCCGATACAGAACCGGTCCGCGCCCGTCTGCTTCTGCCGAAACGCCCACTGTCGTCGATCGCCCTGCTGCGCGCGCATCAGGTCGTCGAGGAGCTGCGGCCAGCTGATGCCGGCCTCCACCTCGACGAGGCCGCGATCGCCATCGAGGGCGAGCGTGCTGTCGAGGCTGCTGGTGTCGAGGAAGACGGTGTCGGCCCCGAACTGCTGCCCGCCCATCGCGTGCCGTCCTCCGGCGATGCTGATCGCCCTGCCCTCGCCCCGCGCCTCGTCGACGACGGCCTGCAGCGCCTCGATCGACCGCGGACGCACGACGCGCTCGACCCGCGTGGCGTTGAGCCCGGAATGCAGGTCGTTGAGCGTCGCGCTCCCGCCGACCTCCATGCCGCGCCTCGCGATGACGTCGCTCCCCGCCGTCTCCGTACTCGCCGCATCGGCTCGCCGCCCCGGCGCCCGGAAGAACCTCCACGCTTCCCCGTGCTTCTCGACGCCAACCTTGACCGACATCGTCATCTCTCCGCGACCGAGAGGTCCGGGCGTACCCGGAGACGCGGGTGTCACGTCTCGACGTGTCACCCGTGTGCGCGTCACCGGCTCGCCACACGTGGAGACCTTTCGGGAGCACTTCGTGTGCCACCGGAGAGGTCGCGAGCGATCCCATGACCGATTCGCCGCTTACGACGGAGCGCTTGCGGGCGCTCGCGTCGCCTCCTGACATCGCGTGCCCGGCGGCGTACATTCCGTGATCGGGGAACGCGGGTCGCGGCGTGCGCTACCGACGCGGTCGCGTCTCGCACTCGCGGGCGGAGACGCAGTCGAGACCGTCCTCATCCGTGGGGTCGCGACCGCAGTGCGGATACGGCGCCGGTGGACGTGGCCCGCCCAGGAAGAGATGCGCGATGGAGTACGTGGCGTCGGAGAGATCGATCGCCGAGTCGTCGTTGGCGTCGGCGGCATCTGCGCACGGCGGTGGCGGACCGCCGAGGAAGAGGAAGCCGAGCGAGAAGACCGGATCGGCCACGTCGTGGTCACCGTCGTCGTTCGCGTCGCCCCGCGTGAACACGGCCCCGCCGGTGAAGACCAGGGTGACGCCGCTGAAGTCCGTGTTGCACGCCCGCTCCGTCGCGCCGGCGACG
>JBFFXF010000056.1:0-32103 GCA_041569895.1 Planctomycetota bacterium
CCCGACGACGCCGAAGCCACCGTCCGACGTCGAGTCGACGGCGAGCGCCTCGTCGAAGTCGGCCGTGCCGAAGGCGCGCTCCCACGAGGCAACGAGCGGAGACTGGCCCGCGACGGGAGAGCCGGAGACCGCCAGCGCCGTCAGGCACACGACCGCGACAAGAACGCCGGTTCTCTCGTTTCTCATCATGCCGCGCTCCTCATCGTGCGTTCGGCTCGAGGTTACCGACACGCTACGCGAGAGAAAGACCGGGCGCAAGCTCGCCGTGAAAGCGACCGGGGCTGCGGGCGAATGGCGACGACTCGCCGATCTGGTCGCGGAGGCCGATGACCGAGTCCGATGCCGACTCCGATGACCGATTCCGATGACCGACTCCGATTCCGATTCCGACTCCGAATTCCGATTCCGAGGCAGAGGCCCGAGCCCGATAGCGAGAGCCTCGTCCTCGTCCTCGTCCTCGTCCTCGAAAACCTTCGAGCCTGAGGACCGAACCCGATACCCCGCTTCTGCGTAATCTGCGTAATCTGCGTTCCCGTCCTCGTCGCCCGTCGTCCGGGCCTTCATTTCGGGAATGGGACCGGAACTCGTTGGGGGCTCGCTCCGACGTCGTGTGCGCAGGTCATCGCTGGCAGCGATCGGGGCATCCGCGCACCGTGCTACGCAGAGCGCACGCCGAGCCCGAGCGCGTTCCTGCAGTGGGCGAGGCTCCTCTCGAGCTCCGCCTTCTGGTACGCGCGCGTCGCCTCGCGCCGATCGACGCCATCGGGCGGGCGGAACGGGTCGATGGCGCGCCCCTTCTTCGCCAGCGCGACGAACATCGCGAAGTCCTCGGCGCGGACGTCCTGGTACGGCTCCCAGAAGTCGCGCTCCAGGTACGGGAACGGGCGGGCGAAGCCCGAGATGATCTCGAGCTGGACGGGGGTCGCCGGGCAGACCTTCTCCCAGATGTCGAAGTACCTCGTCAGGTCGACGCAGCCCTCGCCCATCGCGGTCCACTGGACCATCGCCCCGTCCTCGAACTCCCACACCATCGAGTCCCGGATGCCGCTCGAGACGGCGTACGGACCCAGCAGCTCGAGGTTGCGCACGGGATCCTCGAGCGTCCACGTCGCGTTCCCCGAGTCGATCGTCGCGCCGACGAAGTCCTTGCCGGCGTCCTCGATCAACCCGACGAGCTCCCGCGCCTGCAGGTCGCCCGCGTGATTCTCGATGGCGATCTTGACGCCCGCATCGATCGCGCGGCTGCGCACCTTCTTGAGCAGCTCGACCGTGCTGCGAATGTGGCGCTGGATGCCGCCCGGTCCCTCGCGGTCCTGCGAGTTGCCGAGGTAGCACCGCACGACGGGAGAGCCGAGCGCGGAGGCGACGCGAATCGCGAGCTCGAGGTGCTCCTGCGGCGTGCCGAAGTCGCGGTTGACGCGGCCCGACGTCGGGTAGATGCCACCGGTGCCGGCGTGAATCTCGACGCCGAGGTCGTCGGCGCGCGCCTTCACCTCGCGGAGCGGGCCGGGCTCGAGACTCTCGTAGACGTAGAGGTCCGAGAGCAGCAGCGAGTCGAGCCCGAGCGACGCGGCGTACTCGATCAGTCGCGGCGCCTTCCAGCCGAAGGCGCGGATCGAGAAGTTGTCGAAGCCGAGCTTGAGCCCCCGTCGTCGCCGGCGCGGCGTCTCGTCAGCGGCGAGGAACGGCGCTCCGGCCGCTCCGAGAGCAACGGCTCCGCCGGCGAGCGCCCGGAGCGCGTCGCGACGACTCCATCGTCGTCGTGGTTCCTGGCGTCGTGGTTCCCGGCGTGATCGTTCCTGGTGTGATGCGGGTTCCATCGCTCCTCCCTTCTCGTGGCAACCAGCCAGTGTACCCGAGAAGGGAGGCGCGATGAACAGCGTCCACTCGCCAGACGCCGCCGTCGGCTCAGCGCCTTTCGACGCTGAGCACGCCGTCGGGCGCGGAGCGGAGAGCGAGCCGCTTGTCGCCGATGACCTGCTCCAGGTGATCGCTCAGTGTTCCGGAGCCCGGGCCGACGACGGTCCCGGCGAGCTCCGCCGCGTCGCGCGACGCCTCGATGCTCGCGCCGGCGAGCGTCGAGAGCAGCTCGAGGAAGAGACCGAGCGAGATGCCCTCCGAGATCACCAGCCGCGTGTCCGTGCGGATCGCCCTCGCGATCGAGACCGTGCTCTCGGGAGCCCTGGTCTCGCGCTCGAGCGCGGCGTCCAGGACCACGGGCCGTCGAGAGTCGACGACGAGGTCGCGCTCGAAGACCACGTGACCGGCGGCGCGAACGGCGACCTCCAGGTTGCCGGCGAGCGCCTCGAGATTCGCCCGGCCCTTCTCCCCCGTCTTGCCGCGCGCGACGACGACGCCGAGAACCGGATGGGTGATCTCGACCACCGCGCTCGCGAGCGGCACGCCGTCGGATCCACTGGCGATGACCTCGACCGGTGTTCCGGCGTCCCTCATGATCGGCACCTGGACGTCGACCCGCGGCTCGCCGGCGAAGACGTCGAACTCGATGATCGAGAGAACGTGCCCTCGCGCGTCCCGCAAGGCGAGGATGTAGTGACCGGGAACCACGCTGCCGACACGGAACGAGCCGTCCGCGCCCACCGCGACCGTCTTGTGACGTTCGGCGTCGCGGTGGATTCCGTCGTCGAGCGCGGCGCTGACGACCGACGCGGCCGGCAGCGACTCTCCCTCCGGTGGGACGACGACGCCGTGCACCGGAACACGCGGCGCGACGCCGAGCTCGACGTCCAGGTCCTCCCCGGGCCGCACGAAGACCCACGTCTGCGCGCGGGGGAGCTGCGAGCGCGAGTCCTGCTTGAAGCACGTCACCCGGTAGTCGCCCGGGCGGAGCGGGTCGAACGTCGCCACGCCGTCCTCATCGGAGACCGCCGTCGCCACCACGTCATCCTCGACGCCGCGCACCTGAACGCTATACCCGCGGAGCGGCTCGCCCGACACGCCATCGACGACCATCGCGGTGAGTTTCCCGGCGAGCGGCAACTGGAACACGGCGCGACCGCCGCCGGTGGCGATCTGCTCGGCCGCGAGGAAACCGGGCGCCCGGGCGACGAGGACGTACGTCTTCGCGGCGAGAGACGGAAAGGTGAATCGTCCCTCGTCGTCGGTCTCGACGCGGCGCGACGATGCGGGAAGTCGCGCGTCACCGGTGTGGGCGGCGACGGTCACCGTCGCCCCCGGGATCGGGTGACCCGTCTCGGAGAAGACGGCGCCGGAGATGCCACGCGCGTCGCGCAGCTCGAAGTCGAGCTCAATGACGTCACCGTCTGCGGTGTCGCCACCCGAGAGCTGGAACTGATCGGAGACCGCGGTCTCGAACCCATCGGCCTCGACCACGACGCGGCGGTTTACGTCGAGCAGGCTGGCGTAGCTCCGCACGCTGTTGGAGTAGTCCACTCGGCCGACCGGCGGCAGCCCCGTGAGGTCGAGCGCCACACGGCGCTTCCACTCCGCGCGGGCCTCCTCCGCGTCGGCGGTGGTCGTGAGCCGGAGCTCGGCGTGCGAGACCTGCTCCTCCACCGTGGCGAGATCGGCCGCCATTGCCTCGGCCGCCATTGCCTCGACGTGCGCTCGCTGCCTGGCCGCGAGCTCCTCGGCCCGTGCGTATTCGTATTCCTCGGCCTCGCGCGCGGCGACCTCCGTCTGCGCGGCGAACGAGATGTCGATGAACTCGATCGCCACCTCCGTCATCGCTCCCCCGCCCGGTTGCTGGAGCTCGAAACCGCTCGCGACGTCCCAGTACTTCACCGTGCCGTCGCCCCCGGCCGCCAACACCTGACCGTCGCGGATGAACGACACGGACTCCACCTGCGAGTGCCACTGGCCGAGCGCGACGCGAAGGCCGTGTGTCTCGTCGAAGCGATAGCGCCCGTCCTCGTCGGTCTCGACGCTCTGGATCACCGAGTCGACATCGTCGTGAGTCAACGCGACTCTCGCTCCCGCAACCGGTCGGCCCGCCGAGTCGACGACGCGTCCCGAGATCGTCGCGGGGGCCGCGGTAAGATCGGTCGGCATCAACATGCCGGCCGCGCCGGTGTCTCGCTCGCCGTCGACCGGAGCGATCCGGCCCGCCGCGGTAGCGACACGCGACCGGGCGGGGTGCGAATAGCGATGCGGCTCCCCGAGCCCCCGGGCGCCCCCTCGAGACGCGTCGTCCGGATCGACACGCCCCCGCGCCAGCGAGGACTCGCCCGTGCTCGTCGCCAGTCGATCCATCGCGATCCAGCCGGTCCCGAAGAACGCGCTCGCGATCACCAGCGCCGCGCCGACCTTGGCGACCACGGCGGCCTTCGGGATCGCGGCCGCGACGGCGGCACCGAGGGAGCTCGCGGCGGCGAGCGTCGCGAACTCGGCCTCGACCGTCGACAGCAGGCTCTGCTCGAGTCCGGGCGGACAGTCGATTCCCGGATCGGCCCGCAGCGCGGCGTCGAGAGCGGGAACCGCGGCGAGCGCGCCGGAGTGATGGAGTCGCTCCTTCAGCCGTGCCCGCGCTCTCGAGATCCGCTGCGCCACGGTCCCCTCGGGGCACCCGCATGCCTCGGCGATCTCGCGGTACTTGAAGCCCTCCTGGTAGTGGAGGACAAGGGGAACGCGTAGGTCCTCGGGCAGCGAGGCTATGGCGTCATTGATGGCGGCGTCATTGATGGCTTCGTTCGTGTTCATCGAGTCACCGTTGGGGTCACCGTTCTTTCCGTTGTTCGAGGTCGCGTGGCGCGTGCGCCACGTCTCCTCGCGCTTCCGTCGCCGGTCCTCCGAGCGGACGAGGCTCAGCGCGCAGTTCACCGTCACCCTCGCGAGCCACGCGCGCTCGCTCGACACCGTGTCGATCGATCGCGGCGACCTGACCAGCTTCAGGAACACGGTCTGGGTGACGTCCTCCGCGTCCGCGGCGTTGCGGAGGATGCGGAACGCCAGCCGGTATACGAAGCGGTGGTGGTTCGATACCGTCGCGCGAATCCGCTGGAGGTCCCTCTTGCGATGGTGACGTGCCATGTCGTGCTTGCGTCTCCTCCAGAGTCGGGGGCTCTCTCCCTGAGCGAGCTCTCATCCGGGGAGACGCCGCCGGTCGCTCGATTCTTCCAAAATAACCGCCAGGCCCGGAATCGGTATCGGAATCGGAGTCGGTATCGGTATCGGTATCGGAGTCGGAGTCGGAGTCGGAATCGGTCATCGGACTCCGCAATCACCGCCTCGAGGACGGGAACGGGCACGGGAACGGGCACGGGAACGGCACGGGGGACGGAACTGCCGCTCCCGGCTCCGCTTCCGGACGCGCTGCACAGCATCGGTATGGATTCGGTTGACCCGACTCGCGCGTTCCGCCGCACACGCTGTTCGGTACAGGAGTTGCCATGGCTCTTGTGAACCCTACCTGGAGGAGGCGTATGAAAGCCAAGCACGGCGATATCTACAGTGACTTTCTCAAGTCGGTCGAGACGCTGACCCGGGAGCGCGAGACCATCGACGAGTTGATCGAGAAGTGGGAGCAGAAGCTCGCCGGCCTCGACATCAAGATCGAGGCGTGGGTGAAGGCCCGCGAGCAGAACGGGACGCCCGGCCGTCCCGCGAGAGTCGACTTCGGCTACCACGGCGGACTGGTGGTGCGCTACTCGTCGCCGGACGGCTCGCGCGTCGAGCCGCTCTCGCAGGCCAGCTACGAGATCAAGCTCGAAGCGCTCTGCTACCTCTCCGAGCTGCTGATCGACATCCAGCTCATGGTCGAGGATCAGATCGCGCGCATCCGCCGGGTCAAGTCGGGCATCGACTTCGAGGCGCTCCGCAAGCGGCTCAGGTTGCCCCTGATCAAGAACCCGCAGCTCTCCGCCAGCGCGTGAGACCGGCGCTCCCGGTCCCTGACATGCGCGTCCGATAACCGCGCTTTTTTTGGTCCCTTCCGCGAGTATGTCCTATACTCGCACGGGAAGGGGGTCAGTCGTCGTTGTGCTCGACACAGCTCCGTAGACGGGATCCCCGACCAATGAAAAGCGCACCCCTGAACGTCCCTCCGAAGCACGCACTCCTCCTCGTCATTCCGGCGCTGCTCGCGTTGCTCCCGCTCGCCGGCTGCGGCCGGCCTGCCTCCGCCAAGGAGCCGGGCCGGTTCTACGGCAGCTACTGGGACGGCTTCTCGCTGAAGTTCCCGGAAGGCTGGGAGATCAAGGAGAAGTTCGAGGGCACGCGCGTCGCCGCGCTGGCCCCGCGCAAGGGCGAGAAGGACTGGTACCAGGAGAACATCTGCGTCCTCTACGAGCGCATCCCGTCGAAGGTCTCGACCGACGAGTACATGAACCTGAGCGTTCAGTACATGTATCAGATGATGCCGGGCGTCAAGATCGGCAAGCAGGGCGAGACGGAGATCGACGGTCGCGAGGCGCGGTGGCTGACGTTCTCGCACTCGATCGGCCCCTACAAGCTGAAGGGCGTCGGCTACGTCGTCATCAAGGGGAACCGCGCCTACGTCATCGTGTGCAACACGACGAGCAAGGCGTACTCGAAGTACAAGGACGAGTTCGACGAGGTCGCGCAGAGCTTCCGCTTCGAGTGATCCCTCGCCCGTTGGCCAGTCCGCCCGCACGTCTCGCTCCCGCCCCCGCGACTCCGCGCCCGCGGCGTCCAGCATCGTGGATTTTTTATTGACCGCTCTGGCCGCGATTCGGCTCTAATGAGGGCGGTCGAGGACGGAGAGCAGCCTGCCTCGCGCGTGCCGAAACTCGTGAAAAACTCGCCTTGAAATCCCGACTAGAAGAACGTAAGCCGAAACGGCTCCGTCCGATACCCGACGAGGGTGCGCTGCGTTCGGCCCGTGTGAGACCAGTCCGAGACTGGGGGAGGACCCCGTGGAGTTTTTCACCAGCTTCGACGGAATCGACAAGACCTTCTTCATCTGCGCCGTCTTCGGCGGCGGGCTCTTCATCGCCCGGCTCGTGATGTCGTTCGTCGGCGTGGGCGATGACGTCGACGCCGACGCGGTCGCCGACACCGACATCAATGTCGATACCGACACCGGGGCCGAGTCGACGCACAGCTTCAAGATCCTCACGATCCAGGGGATCACCGGCTTCTTCATGATGTTCGGACTGATCGGCCTCGCGCTGAGCCAGGCCGGCGTCTGGAAGTCGCTCGCGATCACCGGCGGCACGGTCGCCGGACTCGCGACGGTGTGGGTCCTCGACAGGACCTTCCGTCTGATGAAGGGCCTGCAGTCGAGCGGCAACATCAACACGGAGCTCGCCATCGGCCAGGAGGGCACCGTCTATCTGACCATCCCCGAGAAGGGAACGGGGAAGGTGCACGTCTCCGTCGACGGCCGCCTGCGCGAGTTCAGCGCGGTCTCCGAAAAGCAGTCGGAGCTCAAGACCGGCGACCGCGTTCGCGTCGTGCGCGTCCTCGACGGCAGCATCCTGTCCGTCGACAGGGTGGCCTGACGAGGCCGCCGGACGGCCAGGAACGCCTGAAAGGGGCCATCAAGCGGGAGCAGACCATGAACCATATCCTCGAGAACGCTTCCATTCTCCTCAGAAGCGGCATCGGTAACCAGGACTCGGCGCTCTACTGGCTGGTCGCAGTGGCCGCGGCGATCTTCCTCGTCCTGTCGACCATCATCTTTGTCGCGTCCCGGTACCGCCGTTGCCCCTCCGACCGCATCCTCGTCGTCTACGGGCGGGTCGGCACCGGCAAGTCGGCTCGGTGCATCCACGGCGGTGGCGCCCTCGTGTGGCCGCTGATCCAGGGGAGCTCGTTCCTGAGCCTCACCCCGATGACGATCAACATCCCGCTCGAGAACGCACTGTCGATGCAGAACATCCGCATCAACGTGCCGAGCACGTTCACGGTGGGTATCAGCACCGACGCCGGCATCATGAACAACGCCGCGGAGCGGCTCCTCGGGCTCGGCATCCGGCAGATCGAGGAGATGGTGCGCGAGATCATCTTCGGCCAGCTGAGGCTGACGGTCGCCTCGCTGACCATCGAGCAGATCAACCAGGACCGCGAGAGCTTCCTCGAGTCCATTCGCAAGAACGTCGAGCCCGAGCTCAACAAGGTCGGCCTCTACCTGATCAACGTCAACATCACCGACATCACCGACGAGTCGCAGTACATCGAGAGCATCGGAAAGAAGGCCGCCTCGGAGGCGATCAACCGCGCGCGCGTCGACGTCGCCGAACAGCAGAAGCTGGGCGCCATCGGCGAGGCCGAGGCCAACCGCGAGATGGAGATCCGCGTCGCCGAGAACCACGCGGCCTCCGACAAGGGACAGAAGAAGGCCGACGCGGACCGGCGCATCTACGTGCACCAGCAGGAGTCCGAGGCGGTCACCGGCGAGAACACCGCGAAGGCGGAGATCGCCGACGCCAACGCAGATCTCGCCATGCGGCAGGCCGACGCCCACCGGCGCGGGGAGGTCGCCAAGCGCCAGGCGCTGGTCGAGATCCAGAAGGCGCAGTACCTCGCCGAGCAGGAGCGCCTCAACGCCGAGGAGGTCGTCAAGCGCGAGATCGAGAAGCGCAAGGTCGAGATCGACGCCGACGCCGAGGCCGAGAAGCAGCGCAAGATCGCCCGCGGAGAGGCGGACGCCATCCTGTTCAAGTACGAGGCGGAGGCGAAGGGTATCCGCCAGGTGCTCGAGTCGAAGGGTGCCGGGTACCAGACCCTCGTCGAGAGCTGCCGCGGCGACTCGCGCGCCGCCGCCACGCTGCTCCTGATCGAGAAGATCGAGGAGATCGTGGCGCGCCAGGTCGACGCGATCAAGAACCTCAAGATCGACAAGATCACCGTCTGGGACTCGGGCAACGGCAGCGAGAACGGCAGCGGCACGACGTCGACGTCGAACTTCGTCCACGGCCTCGTGCGCAGCCTGCCACCCCTCCACGAGCTCGCCTCGATGGCGGGCGTCGAGCTGCCGGGCTACCTCGGCAAGCTCTCCGACGGCCACGACACCCCCCCGGCCAAGCCGACGGCAAAGTCGCGAACGAAACCGGCGGATAACTGATCCCCGGGGGCGACCGGGAGCGGAGAAATCCTCCGCTCTCGGCCGTCGTCGTTCTCCCCCTCTCGTCGTCGTACCCGTACCCGTACCCGTTCCCGTTCCCGTGCCCGGCCGACGGGGACGGGAACGCAGATTGCGCAGATTACGCAGGTTGGGAGGCAGGAACGGTCCGCAGATTGCCGCAGATTCCGCAGATCGAGAGGGGTGTCGGAGTCGGTATCGGTCATCGGCGTCGGTCATCGGCGTCGATCATCGGCGTCGATCATCGGCGTCGATCATCGGCGTCGGTGTCGGAATCGGAGTCGGAATCGGTATCGGAGTCGGTTCTCTGTCTCGGTCTCGGACTCCGTCTGTTCCCGGCCCCGACATCGGCCACGAGTTCGACGCCGATGGCTTTCGGGCACGGGCACGGGACCGGGTCCGGGTCCGGGACCGGGACCGAGACCCGCCACCGCGATTTGTCCCTGGTCGCCTCCCCGACAGACCACTATAATCGCCCCTTCCGGGGCCCGACGGCCGGCCCCGCCCGGCCGCCCCGCACCCGGTCGAGGAAAACGTGGCGTCCCGTGACGTCCCCCCTCCCCGTTTTCGGAGAGAATGAATGGAAACCCGTGGTAGCGCGTGGGCGCGCGCGCCGGCCACCGGCGCGCGATTCTGCGCGCTGCTGGCGCTCCTCTCCCTCGCGACGATCTCGCTGGCGGACAACGGCGACGTGATCCGGGCCTCCGGCGCGCTCGCCGGCACGCCGCTCGCCGACGTCACGCAGGATCTCAGGGACGGCACGTTCTGGGTCGTCGGCGCCAACGGCAACTCGGTCGACTCGCACCGCATCTACCACCTCGGAAGCGATCTGTCGCGGCTCGGTTTCATCGAGAACCCGCACCCGCCAGGCCGCATCCCGGACGTCACCACGAACCGCGGCATCGCGTTCCACTCGCTGAGGCGGACGCTCTTCGTCCTGGCCTTCGTGAGGTCGCCTGCGGGGCAGTTCGTGGTCTCCGAGACCGACCCCGACTCCGTCGACGACGCGGGATTCATGGGTCGCTCGTTCGCGCTCACGCCGCCCGGGGATGTCGCCAACCTGCGCGGGCTCGCCTTCGATCTCAATCTGCGCGATTTCTGGACTCTCGATGCCCGGAACGACACGCTCATCCGGTTCGGTCTCGACGGGACGATCAAGCAGAGTTTCGCCATCCCCGGCAAGCCGTCCCCGTCGACCGATCTGCCCGGGCGCGGCATCGCGTTCGATCTCGAGGTCACGGTGCAGCAGGCCTTCCCCTTCCTGTACACGACGTTCGGCGATGTGTTCAGCTCGGCGCCCTCGAAGGTGGTTCAGCTCGACGCCGCGGCGACTGTCGACGTCGACGGCGTGCTCTTCGGCGTCAGGACGGGCGTCAACGTGCCGCTCGGAGCGATTCCCGCCGGCGGCCTCACCGGCATCCACGTGGCGCGCGTCGGTCGCCAGCAGCGGCTGGTCGCGGTCACGTCCGGCGGCGAGGTGTTCCAGCTCGAGATCACCGTGTCGAATCCGGTGCCGCCGGATGACCTCAGGTGCTCCCTGACGCGGACGAACGAGGTCTCGATGTCATGGACGAATCACGGCGCGGGCGCCGGGGGCACCTACGGGGGAACCATCCAGGTGCTCCGCAACGGCGTGCCGTTCGCGACCGTTCCCGGCGACTCGGTCGGCTTCACCGACGCCACGCCCGTGCAGGGCCAGTCGACCTACTCGCTGCGGGCTTCCGCCATGCCCGGCGGGCCGCTCGGCGCGGCGAGCTGCGAGTGCAGCGTCGTCGTCGGCTCGGGTGGCGTGGTCGACCGTGTCCCGCTCCCCGGCTCGTCGGTGCACGACGTGGCGCGCAACCCGGAAACCGGGGAGATCTTCGTCACCGACCCGGCCCGCGGAAAGATCTTCCTGCTCGACCCGGACCTGGCGCCGATCGGCGAGATCGCCAGCCCGTGGGACGACCCGGGCGGCATCGCGTTCGTCCCGGCCATCCGGCTCGGCTTCCCGCCGAGCGACTTCTCGACGCTCCTCGCCGTGACGCGGACGACGGGAAAGCAGCTGCGCTTCATCGACACCGCCGGCCAGCAGAAGACGTCGATCACGCTCTCGGGGATCTCCGAGACGAACGCCCGCATCGGCGGCCTCACCTTCATTCCCGGGCCGCGGCGCTTCGCGGCCATGGAGCTGACGTCCGGTCAGATCTTCCTGCTCGACGCCAACGGCAGTCTCGTGCAGGCCTGCCCGCCGTCGTTCCTGCTCAGCGATCTCGAGTACGACCGGGGCGTCGCCTACGATCCGCTCCGCGAGACGCTCCTGGTGACGTTTGTCGGCGGCGTGGTCCGCGAGCTCTTCGCCGGGGGCGGCTGCCCGCCGACGGACACGGAGGAGTTCCCGCCGATATCGCTCGGCGGGCTCGGAGAGAGGTTCGCGGAGCTCAACTCGGTCGGCGGCATCGAGATCGATCTGAACACGCTGCTGGTCACGAGCCCGCGGTCGAACTCGCTCGCGCGCATCCTGGTGTTCCCGTTCGAGAACACCTTCGTCCGCGGCGACTTCAACCGCAACGGCGCGGTCGACATGGTCGATGCCGTGGCCACGGCGAGGTACCTCTTCCAGCAGGGGCCGGCGCCCAGGTGTCTCGACAGCGCCGACATCAACGACGACGGCTTCCTCGACATCGCCGACCCCGTCTACCTGGTGTTCTATCTCTTCCTGGGAGCGGCCGCGCCGCCGCCTCCCTTCCCGCTCGCCGGACCAGATCCGACGTTTCGCGATAATATCGGGTGCGCGCCATGAGAGGACACACGACACCGATGCCCGATACTCCTCTCGAACTCGCCGGGTGCGGTCGGGCTCGACTCGCGGGGCTCGTGCTCCTCGCCGTCTCGCTCGCCTGTGGTCGTGCGGAGGCGGAGAACATCCTCGAGGTGAGCAGCGCCCGCGGACGGCGCGGCGATCGCGGCGTCGAGATAATCGTCACGGCGACGACCGACCGGCCGATCCACGGCTACAGCCTCGCCGTGACCTTTCCCGAGAACGCGCTCCGATTGCAGAGCTTCGGCGTCGTCGGCACGCATGTTCGCGCGCTCAATCCGGAGTTTGTGGCGCCGTACATCGACAACACGCTCGGGATCGCCACGCTGGGCGTCATCATCGACTTCAACGAGCCGGTCGCGCCCGGCCAGCTCGGCGCGACCGACACGGGTGATGGCGACCCGCTGGCTCCGCACATCGTCGCGCGCCTGGTGTTCGACGTGCTCGGCGACGCGCCCGGCGGCGTGCACCCGGTGCGTCTGGTCGACGGCGTCGGCACGCCGGCGGCCGCCAACCGGTTCACCAACGCCGGCGAGAGCATCCGTCCGACGCTCGTCGACGGGGCGATGCTGATCGAGGGGGGCAACATCATCGAGCTCACGAGGACGATCGCCATCGCCGGTGCGAGCCCGAGCGTCCGGATCACCGCGTCGGCGTTGCACCCGGAGGCGCTCGACGGCTTCACGCTCGCCATCGCGTTCGACTGCCGCGACCGCATCCTCGAGTACAAGAGCACGTCCTTCCAGGCCACCGATCTCTTCCAGCTCGTCGGTGAGCCCGACTTCTTCTCGAGCGACCTCTCCGAGGACTTCGAGTGTCGCGTCGAGACGGCCGTGCTGATCGTCTTCCCGGACGAGTTCGGCGGCCCGATCGACGATCGCAAGCTCCCGCCGGCGGAGACTCGCCCCCAAACGATCATGCGGTACACGTTCTCGGTCGGCAGCGCCGCCGACGACGAGCAGCAGTGGCAGGATCTCGTCCTCGAGAACCTCGAGAACCCGGTGGCGACGAACAACCTCTTCTTCGTCGGCAGCAGGAGCACCGAGCCACGACGGATCGACGGCAAGATCTACTTCTCGTTCGGCAGCCTTTCCGGCCGCGTCGTGGATCGCGTCGAGGGCGTCCCGCTCGGCGGCCTGACGGTGGCGCTCACGCCCGATCCATGTCCCTCCCCGCCATCCGGCTGCAGGAACACGGCGACGACCGGACCGGATGGGCGCTTCCTGATCCGCGATGTGATCCCGGGCATGTACGACGTGCTGATCTCGGGGTCGGGAGTCTATGCGACCCGGCACGAGGGGGCCGTGATCGCGGGGAACCTCACCGTCAGCGACGCGGGCGACCTGAGCGTGTACCGCGTGCCCGCCGGCGGCGCGAGCTTCATCCGCGGCAATGCCAACAACGACCCCCGGGTCGACCTCTCGGACGCGATATTCATACTGAATTTCCTCTTCCGGGGGTCGAGAGCCGCTCCGTGCGCGCAGTCCGCGGACGTCAACAACGACAACAAGATCGACATCAGCGACACGATCTGGATGCTGTCGTTCTTCTTCACGGGAGGCGCTCCGATCCCGCCGCCGAACACCTGCGGCAGTGATCCGGACGGCGGTCCGCTGACGTGCAGCGAGAGCGGGTGTTGAGCGCCGGGGGCTCATCCGCTATCGTATCCGAATGCAACGACGCACCGTCTCGCCAGAGCCGATCACGGGGTCCGAGTCCACCGCCGACCTGATCCGCAACGCCTACTCCGCCTTCGTCGGCCGCGACGTCCGCGAGGCGCTCCGCCTGATGAAGCGTTCGGTCGACGACGACTACTTCGTCTTCCTGACGCTCTCCGGCGCGATGACGCCCGCCGGACTGCACCACTCCTGCATCATCCCGCTGATCGAGAAGGGTCTCGTCCACTGCCTGACGACGACCGGCGCGAACGTGTACCACGACCTCCACCGCTCGATCGGCTACACGGTCGACGAGATCAGTCCGAGCTCGTCGGACATCAAGTATCGCCAAGAGGAGACCGTTCGCATCTACAACCTCGGCATCACGACGGAGATCCTCTGCGAGACCGACAAGTTCCTCGGCAGCATCCTGAGGGGCGAGGCGTTCCAGCGACCGATGGCGACGCCCGAGCTGCATTACGAGGTCGGTCGTGTTCTGGCGGAGCACGAGGAGCGCGCCGGAGTCGAGCGGCCGTCTCTCCTCTCGACGTGCTTCCGGCACGGCGTCCCGATCTTCTGCGGCGCCCCGCAGGACGGCAGCCTCTACCTCGAGTCGGTGCAGCTCGCGCTCCTCGAGAAGTCCCGCTTCGAGGTCGACACCCGGCGCGATGTCCTCCTGATGGCCGCGATCCAGTGGATCACCCAGCGTGAGGGACAGACCGCGATCTGGGTGCTCGGCGGCGGCGTGCCGAAGAACTACACGCTGCAGGGCGAGCCGACCATGTCGCAGGTGCTCGGCATCCCGGCGCGCGGATTCGACCTCGACGTGCAGATCTGCGTCGACGTCTCCGACAACGGGGCGCTGTCGCCATGCACGGCGGGCGAGGGACACACCTGGGGGAAGACGACCGCCGAGTGCGTCGAATCGCAGAGCGTCTACCTGCGCTCGGACGTGACCATCGCCCTGCCGTTGCTGACGCACGCCCTGCTCGGCGAGATCTCGGAGCCACGACCGCAGAAGCGGCTCTACGATCGGCTCCCCGAGGCCGAGCGGCTGATCCGCGAGGAGTTCAAGCGGATTTTCAGCCAGCCGGACCCGCCGCTCTACACCGGCTACTGAGCGCCGGGAGGTCCGCGGACCCGCGGATCCGCCTCGTGAGGCCCGCGTGACGGCTCGAGGCTTGCGCCCGCGCCGGAATTTTACTATAAATCTGCGTTTCGCCCGGCGCTCTGCGGTTTTTTGGGGGGAGCCTCTTTCTTCCCTCGTTTGCCACGAACCGAAGGTACGAGACGGAGGAGGGAGAGTGGCCGCTGTCGGAGTTCACTTCATCCTCGAGCTCTTTCAGTGTCCGGCCGAGAAGCTGGACGACCCGTCCTCCGTGGACGAAGCGCTCCGGAATGCAGCGAGGCTCGCGCGTTCCACCCTGCTGAATCAGGTCTCCCACCGGTTCGAGCCGCAGGGCGTGACCTCGATCGGCCTGCTGGCCGAATCGCACATCTCGATTCACACCTGGCCCGAGCACGGCTACGTCGCCGCCGACATCTTCACCTGTGGGGAGACGGCGCAGCCGGAAGCGGCCTGCCGATTCCTTGTCGAGTTCTTCGAGGCACGCAGCCACTCGATGCGGCGCATCCGTCGCGGCGCGTCCGCTTCCAGCAAGGACGACCAGGCCGCCTGCGCTCAGGAATCGGACGAGGAGAGGCCATGGCAGGCGCCGAGGTACGCGCGGATCTCTGGATAAGCGAGTACATCACGCCCTGGGACATCTACCAGCACGGCGTGAGCCGCGTCTTCTGCCACAAGCGAACTCGATTCCAGGACATGTACATCGTCGAGACCGGCGCGTACGGGAAGGCGCTGGTGCTCGACGGCAAGTGGCAGTCCTCCACCGGCGATGAGTTCATCTACCACGAGGCGCTCGTCCACCCGCCGATGCTCTGTCACGGAAGCCCGCGCTCGGTGCTGATCCTCGGCGGCGGCGAGGGCGCGACGGCGCGCGAGGCGCTGCGGTGGAAGTCGATCGAGCGCGTCGTCATGGTGGACATAGACGGCGAGGTCGTCGACGCCTGCAAGGAGCACCTGCCGGAGATGCACCAGGGCGCCTTCGACGACCCGCGCGTCGAGGTGCTGATCCGGGACGCGCTCGAGGTCCTCGATCGGCCTTCGGACCGTTTCGACATCATCATCTCCGATCTCTCCGACCCGATCGAGGAGGGACCGTCCTTCCGGCTGTTCACGCGAGAGTACTTCGAGAAGGTGCTCGGTGCGCTCGCGGACGACGGCTATCTGGTCGTCCAGGCCGGCCCGGTGTCGCCCGCCGAGCTGGCGCTCCACGCCCGCCTCGCGACGACGATCGCGGCGGTGTTCGAGCACGCGCGGTCGTACACGGCCCACGTCCCGACGTACGCCTCGCCCTGGGGGTTCACGCTCGCGTCGAGGCGACCGATCGACGCGCGTCCGGAGCCCGAGGCGATCGACCGGTTGCTCGCCGAGCGCACCACCGGCGGGCTGCGCATGCTCGACGGCGCAGCGTACCTCGGCATGCTGCAGCTGCCGGCCCACCTGCGGCGCGCGATCGACGAGGAGACCCGGGTCTACACGCTCTCCGAGCCGCCGAAGTTCTTCGGCAAGGGCGTGGCGGGCGAGCCACCCACGTGATCGTCCCCGTTCCCGTCCCCGAACAAAGACGGGAATCACGATTTCGAATCGCGCCGCCGAGTGTGGCCCCGGATCGGCCCGCGATTTTTGCATTGCGCCCGGCGAGGCGCGTCCTTAAATAGTTCGGGACCAGGAATGCTCGCACGAGCACTCAACGACCCCTTCGAGCACGGAAACGCCCCCGCAGGCCAGCGACCAGACACCGGAAGAGACACCGATGGCAGTGAAGTCCGAATCACGCGTGAAGTCCGACGTCGATGAGCTTGCCGTCAACACCATCCGCGTGCTGGCGGCCGAGGCGGTCCAGAAGGCGAACTCCGGGCATCCCGGACTGCCGATGGGCTGCGCGGACTTCGCGTTCACGCTGTTCACGCGATTCCTCAAGTTCAATCCCGAGAACCCGACGTGGCCCGACCGCGATCGGTTCGTGCTCTCGGCCGGTCACGGGTCGATGCTGCTCTACTCGCTGCTCCACCTCTGCGGCTACGACGTCTCGATGGAGGACCTCAAGAGCTTCCGGCAGTGGGAGTCGAAGACCCCGGGCCATCCGGAGTACGGCGACACGCCCGGAGTCGAGACCACCACCGGACCGCTCGGTCAGGGCGTCGCCAACGCGGTGGGCCTGGCGCTGGCCGAGCGACTGCTCGCGGCGCGGTTCAACACGTCCGAGCACACCATCGTCGACCATCGCACGTACGCGCTGGTCAGCGATGGCGACCTGATGGAGGGCATCTCGCACGAGGCGGCCTCCCTGGCCGGCCACCTGCGGCTCGGCAAGCTCACCTTTTTCTACGACGACAACCACATCACCATCGAGGGCAGCACGTCGCTCGCGTTCACCGAGGACGTCGGCAAGCGGTTCGAGGCCTACGGGTGGCAGGTGCTGCGGGTCGACGGACACGATCGCGAGGCGGTCGCGGCGGCGCTCGACGCGGCGGGGCAGGAGGCCGAGCGGCCGACGGTCATCATCGGCAAGACGACGATCGGCTACGGCAGCCCGAACAAGGCCGGAACGCACGATGTGCACGGCGCGGCGCTCGGCGAGGAGGAGGTCGAGCTGACCAAGCGCAACCTCGGCTGGAGCCACCCGCCGTTCACGGTGCCGGACGGCGTCTACGAGATCTTCCGCGCCCCGGCGACCGCCGGCAAGCAGCGCAACGAGAAATGGAACACCCTGCTCGGGGACTACGCCAGGAAGTATCCCGAGAAGGCGGCGACATGGGAACGCATCCACCGCCGCGAGCTGCCCGAGTCGCTCGAGAAGCTCCTGCCGGAGTGGGCTCCCGAGGACGGTCCGCTGGCGACGCGCTCGGCGAGCGGCAAGACGATCAACGCGCTGAAGAACGCCGTCCCCGAGCTGATCGGCGGCTCGGCGGACCTCGCGCCCTCGAACAACACGATGATGGCGGACGACAGCTCGGTGGCGGCCGGCCACTTCACCGGGCGAAACCTCCACTTCGGCGTGCGCGAGCACGCCATGGGCGGTCTGCTCAACGGCATGGCGCTTCACGGAGGCCTGCGTCCGTACGGCGGCACCTTCCTGATCTTCAGCGACTACATGCGCCCGTCAATCCGCCTCGCCGCGCTGATGAAGCAGCCGGTGATCTACGTCTTCACGCACGACAGCGTCTTCCTCGGCGAGGACGGCCCGACGCACCAGCCGATCGAGCACCTGCCCGCGCTGCGCGCGATCCCGAACCTCTGGGTGATCCGGCCCGCGGACGCGAGGGAGACGGCGGCCGCGTGGGTCCTCGCCCTGCGGCGGACCGACGGACCGACGGCGATCGCGCTGACGCGGCAGAAGCTCCCGATCCTCGAGGGCACCGGGCTCGGCACGGGAGTCGAGCGTGGCGGCTACGTGCTCGAGCGCGAGGAGGGCGACGGCCCGCCGGACATCATCCTGCTCTCCTCGGGCAGCGAGGTGTCGGTCGCGATCGAGGCCGCGAAGATCCTGCGCCAGCAGAAGCGCGTCCGCACCCGCGTCGTCAACCTCGCATGCTGGGAGCTCTTCGAGTCGCAGCCCGCGGACTACCGCGAGTCGGTCCTCCCGCGCGCCGTCACCCGGCGCGTCGCGGTGGAGGCGGCCTCACGCCTCGGCTGGGAGCGCTGGATCGGCAGCGAGGGACTGGTCGTCGGCCTCGACCGCTTCGGCGCCTCGGCGCCGTACAAGACCATCGCGGAGAAGCTCGGCTTCACCGGGGAGCACGTCGCGTCGGTTGCGTCGCGGTTGCTCTAATCTTCCCGTTCCCGGCCCCGGACCCGAAAACACCCGGCGTCATCCCGGTGGCCGACGTCGGGGCCGGGCGATGGACGTTCGAGGTCGAGACTCATGGGCTCGGAGAGGAGAGCCACTCCGGAGGTCTTGCTGTCAGACGATTCATGAGGAAGGCAGGAAACTCAGGAAGGCAGGAAACGGAAGAATTGAGGGGGGTCGAGTTTCGTGAGCCTCGTTGCCCTGCTTTCCTGCCGTCAGTATCTCACAGGGACGGGGGCGGTCCGTCTATTTCTTCTTCTTCGCCTTCGGCTTTCTCACCCACTCCACCTTCTCCGTCTTCTCGTCCTTTACCTGGATCCACCATCCCTCCGCCGCCTGCTCGATCCACTTCTTGCCGAAGATGCGCTGCACGGCCTTGAGGTCGGACGCGCGGATGCCCTCGTTCGCCTCGACGATGCGCTTGTAGAGCGCCAGGCGGTCGCGGTTCTCGGCCTTGACGAGCTGCTCGAGCTCGCGGCGCTGGCGCAGGTCGAGGTCGGCCTCCTCGATCCTCGGCTCGACCATGCCGTCGAGTCGCTCGCCGAGCGCGCCGCTCTTGTAGAACGGCAGCAGCTTCTTGTAGCGCTCGCGGAGCGTCGCGCGGATGCGCTTGATGATCGGATCGTCGATGTCGATCTTGATCTTCTTCTCGTCGTCGTCCTCCTGGGCCGCGGGGCCGGCGCCGATCGCCATCGCCGCGACGAGAGTCGTGCGCAGTGTCGCGGTCGTCGGCGGTTGCGGCGGGGTGCGTGGCTCGGGCGGCTCCGTCGTCGTCGACGGCCCCTCCTCGATCTCCGGGCGCACGTCCTCGATGATCTTCTCGGCGGCCTCCTCGACCTCGGCCTCGGGGAAGCTGATGTAGACGGTGACGCAGCCGGAGATGCTCGCGGTGACGCCCGCGGCGAGCAGCGCGGCGGCCATCAGCGCGACGAGGACGGGACCCGGCAGGTCGAGGGGTGCGATCTTCATGTGACTCGTATCGTTTCTTGGGTGTCGGCCCGCGCCGACACGAGGACTGCCGTCATGAGATAGGACGCCCGCTGACCGCATTCTATTCGCTGCGCGAGGGCGCGTCGAGCCGCGCGGAAATGCCGTCCCTGACGCCAGCGTTCCTGGCGCTGTCGTTCCCCGCTCCGAGGAGCGACTCGACGAAGAGCCGCGTCGTGGTGGTCATCCGTCGGCGACGCTTGGAGATGATCGCCACCGGACGGACCAGCGGTTCGCCGTCGAGCGGCACTTCGGCGAGCGTGCCACGCTCCACTTCCCGCCGGATCGACGGCCGCGGCAGGATGCTCACGGCGCCCGTCACCTCGAGGGCCTGCTTGATGGTCTCGATGTTGTCGAACTCGCTGACGACCTTGACGCTGACGTGCAGGGTGCGCAGGGCGCGGTCGAGCTCGCGGCGAATCTTCAGCCCGCGCGCGAACGCGACGAACTTCTGCCCCTCGAGATCGGTGAGCTCGAGCCGATCTCCCGAGGAGAGCGCATGGCCGACGGGGCACGCGATCACCATCTCCTCGTCGAGCCACGGCGTGACCTCGAGGCCTCGCTGCGGCTCGGGGTAGGAGATGACCCCGATGTCCGCCTCGTCGTCGAGCACGGCCGAGTAGACCTTCACCGGGTGGCAGTACTCGAGATGCACGGCCGCCGCCGGATACCGCTTCATGAACTGCTGCAGGAACCGGTCGAGCGTGTGCAGCCCCACGGAGTAGATCGACGCCACCCGCACGGTGCCACCGACGCCATCCGCCCCGCGACGGAGGTCGTCGAGGACGGTGCCATGACGGTGGAGGATCTCCTGGCAGCGGCGCGCGTACTCCCGTCCCTCGGGAGTCGGCACCAGGGGACGCCGGGTGCGGTCGATCAGCTCGGTGCCGACCTCGCTCTCGAGGTGGGCGACGATCTGACTGACCGCCGATTGCGAGATGCCGAAGACGGCGCCGCCGCGCGAGAAGCCCCGCAGCCGGACCACCTCGCAGAAGACCTCCATCGACTGGAGGTTGATGTTGGTCGTGCGCGGCCGGCTCGCCGCGGTGCCGGACTCGGCCGCGCCGCCCCGGTTTCGGGCGGCGTGCGCGCCGTTTCCGGTATCGTTCTTGCGTCGTCCCATCGGGGCAGTGTCCCGGTGTATTCCGCGGGAGGACCCCGCGGGAGAGTGTTCCTCGTTGGCCGCGATTTCCCGACTTTTGACAGCGACGCGGCGCGGTTTCGTATAAGATTTTCTTATACACCCTTTTCGCCCGAATGCAATTGACTAATTGTCAAAGCTGTGGCACTGTAGTCGGTCTCCGGGAACGACGCGGTCGCTCCCGCGGGGGGGGTCGCCGGGCGCGTCACTCCTCGCGCGGAAAATACCGCACTCCCGGTCGGCCGGCACGCGGAGGGCGTTCCCTCCAGATCCGAGTCGAGAGACTCGCACGGCCAGGGCGACTCGACGGCTCTCCCTGCCGGCCACGAGCGCACCGGACGACGCCGGAGGGCGGCGGTTGACACCCCCGCGCGTGACGGTCCGCGTCGGTGCGCTGTCAGGGTGAGGGAGCGCCTCGCCGGTTGAGCCGGCGAGGACAATGGTCTCCAGACAAAGAACGGCTCCAGACAGAAAACGTCTCCAGACAGGAGCGGAGCGCACCCGTTCGGCGCCCCGGGGCGTTGAGGATGAACGCCCCCGCGGTGTACCCGGACGGGTCTCGAGAAGGAAAGACGTCAATGAGTGTTCACCTGCCCGGCAAGTACGGGCTCTACGACCCGCGAAACGAGAAGGACAGCTGCGGCGTCGGTTTCGTCGCCAACATCAAGGGACGGCGAAGCCACCAGATTCTCCGTGACGCCGATCAGATGCTCCAGCACATGACCCACCGCGGGGCGTGCGGCTGCGAGCCGAACACCGGCGATGGCGCCGGCATGCTGACGGCGCTCCCGCACGAGTTCCTCGCCCGCGTGGCGCGCGATGAGCTCGGCGTCGAGCTGCCCGCTGCCGGTCGATTCGCGGCCGGGCTGGTGTTCCTGCCGAGGGGCGACCGCGAGCGCGAGCACTCGAAGCGCGTGGTCGAGGAGATTGTCGCCGAGCAGGGGCAGCGGCTCCTGGGGTGGCGCCCCGTGCCGACCCGGCCGGACGATGCCGACGTCGGTCCCTCCGCCCGGGCTGCCGAGCCGTGCACGGAGATGCTCTTCGTCGGGGCCGCGGACGGTGTCGAGGGCGACGCGCTCGAGCGACAGCTCTACGTCATCCGGAAGCGAGCGAGCAACCGCCTGCGGCAGTCGGACCTCGCCGAGGCGAAGATGTTCTACATCTGCAGCCTGTCGACGAAGGTCCTCGTCTACAAGGGAATGCTCACCGCCGAGCAGCTCGTCCCCTACTTCCCGGACCTCGCGGATCCCTCGTACACGAGTCACCTCGCGATGGTCCACTCGCGCTTCTCGACGAACACCTTCCCGTCGTGGGATCGCGCGCAGCCGAACCGGTTCATGAGCCACAACGGCGAGATCAACACGCTGCGGGGCAATATGAACTGGATGCACGCGCGTGAGGGCGTCGTGCGCACGGACCTCTTCGGCGAGGACCTCAGGAAGTGCTTCCCGATCTGCGAGGAGGACTGCTCCGATTCCGGCACCTTCGACAACGCGCTCGAGTTCCTGCTGGTCACCGGCCGCTCGTTGCCCGAGGCGGTGATGATGATGATCCCGGAGGCCTGGCAGAACCACGAGAGCATGGACGCGGCGAAGCGCGACTTCTACGCGTACCACTCCTGCCTGATGGAACCGTGGGACGGTCCGGCGTCGATCGCGTTCACGGACGGCCAGTACATCGGCGCCGTGCTCGACCGTAACGGGCTGCGACCGAGCCGGTATTACGTCACCTTCGACGACCGCGTCATCATGGCGTCGGAGGTCGGCGTGCTGCCGGTCGAGCCCGACCTCGTCCGCTACAAGGGCCGGCTGCAGCCGGGACGCATGTTCCTGGTCGACTTCGAGCAGGGCCGCATCCTGCCGGACGACGAGCTCAAGCGCGACCTCTCCAGCCGCCGGCCGTACGGCGAATGGCTGGCGCGGCAGCGCATCGAGCTCGACGATCTCGAGCCCCGCTCCGAGGTGCCCGCCCTCGATGGCGAGACCATCATCGAGCGCATGCAGGCGTTCGGATACACCATCGAGACGATGCAGTTCATGCTGCTGCCGCTGATTCACGAGAAGCGCGACCCGATCGGCTCGATGGGGAACGACTCGGCGCTGGCGTGTCTCTCCGATCAGCCGCGCATGCTCTACGACTACTTCAAGCAGCTCTTCGCGCAGGTGACCAACCCCGCGATCGACTCGATCCGCGAGGAGGTCATCATGTCTCTCGAGTGCTTCATCGGGCCGGAGCGCAACCTGCTCGAGACCACCGAGAGCCACGCGAACCGCCTGCGCGTGCCGCACCCGATCATCAGCAACGAGGAGCTCGCGGCGATCAAGGACATGGATACGCGCGGCTGGCGCACCCGGGTGATCGACGCCACGTGGCCGAAGTCCGAGGGAGAGGCGGGCATGGTCGCGGCGATCGATCGGATCTGCGCCGAGGCCGAGGCGGCCATCGACGACGGATACACGATCGTCATTCTCTCGGATCGGGCGATCAGCGCCGACCGCGTCGCCGTCAGCTCGCTCCTCGCGTGCGGGGCCGTGCACCACCACCTCGTCCGGCGCGAGAAGCGCACCCGCATCGGCATCGTGCTCGAGACCGGCGAGGCGCGCGAGGTGCACCACCACTGCCTGCTTGTCGGCTACGGCGCCGACGCGATCAATCCCTATCTGGCGTTCGAGTCGCTCTGGCAGGCCCGGCGCGACGGCGTGATCACCTCGAAGTACACCGACCCCGAGATCCTCGCGGCGTACCGAAAGGGAGTCGCCAAGGGGATGCTCAAGGTGATGGCCAAGATGGGGATCTCCACCCTGCAGAGCTACAAGGGAGCGCAGATCTTCGAGGCCGTCGGCCTGTGCGACGACGTCATCGAAAAGTGCTTCGCCGGCACGGCGAGTCGCATCCAGGGGGTCGACTTCAAGGTGCTGGCGACCGAGTCGCTGCGACGGCACGCGATCGGCTACCCCGAGAAGGAGGCGGGACACTCCGACTCGCTTCCCAACCCGGGCGAGTTCCACTGGCGCGCCGAGGGCGAGCGACACACGTGGAACCCGCAGGCGATCGCCAACCTGCAGGTGGCCGCGCGCTCGAGCAGCCGCGACGCCTATCACCGCTTCGCGCGCATGATCAACGAGGACTCGCGAGCGCGCTGCACCCTGCGCGGTCTGCTCACCTTCAAGAAGTCGAATGGCGACGCGATTCCTCCAGACGAGGTCGAGCCCGCCGCGGAGATCGTCAAGCGATTCTGCACCGGCGCGATGAGCTTCGGTTCGATCTCGGCCGAGGCACACGAGAGCCTCGCCATCGCCATGAACGAGATCGGCGGCAAGTCGAACACCGGCGAGGGCGGCGAGGACCCCGAACGCTTCAACCCGCTGCCGGACGGCCGCTCGAAGCGCTCGGCGATCAAGCAGGTCGCTTCCGGACGCTTCGGCGTCACCATATGGTACCTCGTCAACGCCGACGAGCTGCAGATCAAGATCGCCCAGGGCGCCAAGCCGGGAGAGGGCGGTGAGCTGCCCGGCCACAAGGTCGACCGCAACATCGCGCGCATCCGGTACTCGACGCCGGGCGTCGGGCTGATCAGCCCCCCGCCGCACCACGACATCTACTCGATCGAGGACCTGGCGCAGCTGATTCACGACCTCAAGAACGCCAACCCCGAGGCGCGCGTCAGCGTCAAGCTCGTCTCGGAGGTCGGCGTCGGGACGATCGCGGCGGGCGTCACCAAGGCGCACGCCGATCACATCCTGATCTCCGGACAGGACGGCGGCACCGGCGCGTCGCCGCTGACCAGCATCAAGTACGCCGGCCTACCGTGGGAGCTCGGCATCGCCGAGACACACCAGACGCTCGTGCTCAACGACCTGAGGTCGCGAGTCGTGCTGCAGACCGACGGCGGGCTGAAGACCGGACGCGACGTCGTCATCGCCGCGATGCTCGGCGCCGAGGAGTTCGGGTTCTCGACCGCCCCGCTGGTGGCGCTGGGGTGCATCATGATGCGGAAGTGCCACCTCAACACGTGCCCGGTCGGCATCGCCACCCAGGATCCCGAGCTGCGCAAGAAGTTCCTCGGGGAGCCCGAGCACGTCATCAACTACCTGTTCATGGTCGCCGAGGAGGCGAGGGTCCTGATGGCCGAGCTCGGCTTCAGGACGGTGAACGAGATGATCGGTCGCGTCGACAAGCTCGAGACCAACGCGGCGATCCGTCACTGGAAGGCGGACGGCATCGACCTGACGCCGGTCCTCGCCCCCGCCCAGCGCCCGCACGACGGTGTCGGCGTCTACTGCACGCGCGCCCAGGACCACGGGCTCGAGAAGGCCCTCGACCAGAAGCTCGTGGAGCTGTGCAAGCCGGCGATCGAGCGCGGCGACAAGGTCTCGATCGACCTCCCGATCATCAACACGAACCGCACCGTCGGCACGATACTGAGCTACACGATCGCGAAGAAGTGGGGCATCGACTGTCTCCCGGACGACACCGTTCACATCAAGTTCCACGGCTCGGCGGGGCAGAGCTTCGGCGCCTTCCTGGCGCGCGGCGTGACGCTCGAGCTCGAGGGCGACGCGAACGACTACGTCGGCAAGGGGCTGTCGGGCGGGCGGCTGATCGTCTACCCGCCGGCGGGATCGAAGTTCGTGGCGGAGGAGAACATCATCGTCGGCAACGTCGTGCTCTACGGGGCGACGGGCGGCGATGCGTTCTTCCGCGGCCGAGCGGCCGAGCGGTTCTGCGTGCGGAACTCCGGCGCGCACGCCGTCATCGAGGGCGTCGGCGACCACGGCTGCGAGTACATGACCGGCGGCCGCGTCGTCATCCTCGGCCCCACCGGACGCACCTTCGCGGCCGGGATGAGCGGCGGCGTCGCCTACGTCCTCGACGCCGAGGGCGTTTTCGAGCAGAACTGCAACCTCGAGATGGTCGATCTCGAATCGGTCGAGACCGATCAGGACATCGCCGAGCTGCGGACGCTCATCGAGAAGCACCACCACTTCACGGGCTCGGTCGTCGCCGCGGCCGTCCTCACCGACTGGGACCATTTCCTCGGTCAGTTCGTCAAGGTCATGCCGACGGACTACAAGCGCGTCCTCGCGGAGATGGAACGCGAACGCGGCACGCCGACCGGAGCGGAAGTCGCCTGATCACGGCGGCGCACTCACCACGGAAAAAAGGAAACGGATAGCGGAGATGATCGTGAGCGATTTCTACCTGACGCGTGCCGGTTGCCGTGCCCGAGAGATCGGGGACGGGGACGGGAACGGGAACGGGGACGGGGGTGGCGGAGGTCACCTGGAATCCGCCCGTTCCCGTTAGACTCGAAGGCAGGAGCGACACCACGAATGGGGAAGCCGACAGGATTCATGGAGATTCAGCGCAGGACGGTGCCCTACCGCCCGGCGCTGGAGCGCATCCGGGACTTCGACGAGTTCCTCGTCGAGGTGCCGCAGGAGCACCTCAAGTCCCAGGGCGCCCGCTGCATGGACTGCGGCGTGCCGTTCTGCCAGTCGGAGACCGGCTGCCCCGTCGATAACCTGATCCCCGAGTGGAACGACCTCATCTACCACGGCCGGTGGAAGGACGCGCTCGAGCGCCTGCACAAGACGAACAACTTCCCGGAGTTCACCGGACGGACCTGTCCGGCGCCGTGCGAGGGCGCTTGCGTCCTCGGCATCACGGACCCGCCGGTGACCATCAAGAACATCGAGAACGCCATCATCGACCGCGGCTTCGCCGAGGGCTGGGTGCTGCCCAATCCGCCGCGCTCCCGCACCGGGAAGAAGGTGGCGATCGTCGGCTCCGGTCCCGCCGGGCTCGCGGCGGCCGCGCAGCTGAACAGCGTCGGCCACTCCGTGACCGTCTACGAGCGCGATGATCGCGCCGGCGGACTGCTGATGTACGGCATCCCGAACATGAAGCTCGACAAGGGCGTGGTCGAGCGGCGACTCGATCTCCTCCGCGCGGAGGGAGTGGAGTTCGTCACCGGTGTTCACGTCGGAGTCGACGTCGACGCGCGCGAGCTCCTCGAAAAGAACGACGCGCTGCTCCTGGCATGCGGGGCGACCAAGCCGCGTGACCTGCCGATCCCGGGCCGCGAGCTCGACGGCATCCACTTCGCCATGGAGTTCCTGCACAAGAACACGAAGAGCCTGCTCGACTCGGGGCTGACCGACGGAGAGTACATCACCGCCAGGGACCGCGACGTGATCGTCATCGGCGGCGGCGACACGGGGACCGACTGCATCGGCACGTCGATGCGCCACGGTTGTCGCAGCCTGATCAACTTCGAGCTCCTCCCGAGGCCGCCGGAGAGCCGGGCGCCCGACAACCCGTGGCCGCAGTGGCCGCGGATCTATCGCGTCGACTACGGTCACGAGGAGGTCGCCGCGAAGTTCGGCTCGGACCCGCGCCGCTTCGCGATCATGAGCAAGGAGTTCATCGACGACGGCAACGGGCGCGTCGCGGGCATCCGCACGGTCGAGCTCGAGTGGTCGAAGGACGAGTCGGGCCGCTGGAACATGGACGAGATCCCGGGCAGCGAGAAGGAGTGGAAGGCCGATCTCATCCTCCTCGCCATGGGTTTCCTCGGCCCGGAGCAGACGATCGTCCCGCAGCTCGACCTCGAGGTCGACGAGCGCTCGAACTTCAGGGCCGAGGCCGGTCGCCACGCCACCTCGATCGACGGCGTCTTCGCCGCGGGCGACTGCCGGCGCGGTCAGTCGCTCGTCGTCTGGGCGATCCGCGAGGGACGCGAGGCCGCGCGCGAGATCGATCGCTACATGATGGGCAGCACGACGCTTCCCTGAGTGGTGTGGTGGCGGGGCGGGATGGCGTCGACTTGATGGTCCGTACCCGTACCCGGTCCCGTTCCCGTGCCCGTGCCCGTGCCCGTGCCGGTGCCCGTTCTCGAAGGCTCTGGTTGCGGAGTCCGATGACCGAGTCCGATACCGACTCCGATACCGATTCCGACTCCGACCCCAACGTTGCAAAAACCCGGAAGCCCGCTCGACCTTGGTGGCGAGACTCTGCGACGCATCCATGAGGAACGCAGGAAGACGGCGAAGCAAGGAAGGTTCGCTCGACAGCTCAAGGGAGGCTCACCAAGCTCGTCGTTCGGACTGAAAAGGGAGAGAAACCTCTCTGTGCGTCCTCTGTGCCTGTGCGTCGCTGCGCCAGCTCGCGCCGCACCTCTGTGGTTCAAACACGTCATTTTATCGTTTCTGGCTGGCGGACCGGTGTCGACCGTCGGGTCCTCCTCTCGCTCCTTCACTCATCGGCCGGCTCCGGATAGGATGGGGCCATACGAGTGGGCCCGCCCCCTCATCTCGCGTGCACGCTCGTTGCACGCCACGTTCGCCCGTCGATTGCCATGAAACTGTACGCCCTGCTGCTCGCACTCGGCGTCGCCATGCACGTCACCGGCTCGGATCGCGTCATACGCGAGCGATTCGAGCGCGGCGAGAGCGCCTTCCGCACCGGAGGCTCGGCGCGGGTGGTTCGTGGCGACGCGCCGCACGTCGAGCTCACCGGCGCGGCCGCTGACCTCGGTCTCGTGTGGTTCCACGAGCCACTCAACCCGACCGACTCCCGCGTCGCGGTGACTTTCGAGTGCTCGATCTCCGTGCCGGCCGGAGCGCCGGCGAACGCGGTGGGCGGCGGCGTGCAGATGGTCCTGGTCTCCGGTGAGCCCCCGCGGGCGGCCGGTCGCGGCGGCGAATCGCTGGGAACCGGTGGTCTCGCGGCGCCCCACGTCGGCGTCGCGTTCGATCTCGGCGCGGACCTCGATCACGCTCTGCGCGCGCCCCATCTCGAGGTGAACGTCGACTCGGACCCGGCGGTCGACCCGCCGCTCGCCGCGTCGACCGACGTGCCCCCGGCGATGCCCGGCGAGGAGCTGCGCGTGCGGATCGCCGCGACGCTCGATGGCCGCGAGCTGAGCGTCCACGTCGACGCGGGAGACTGCTTTCGCGCGCGCCGCGTGATCGCGACGACTCTCCCGGCCTCCCGGCCGGCGCCGCTCTTTCTCGGTTTCACCGCAACGAGCAGCGGGGTCGCCCTGCGCCAGCGGCTCCACGCGGTCACGGTCGACGTCGAGCCGCGCTCTCCGGCTTTCGTGCGGGGCGACTGCAACGGCGATGGCGTCATCTGCGGCAGCGTCACCGACCTGGTGGCGATCGCGCAGAGCTGCTTCCTCGGAGGTGCCGGCCTCGCGTGCGCCGACGCGTGCGACGCGAACGACGACGGCACCGTGTGCGGCAGCGTCACCGACATCGCCTACCTGGCGAACTTCTGCTTCGCGGGGACCGGCCCGCGACCACCCGCGCCATCGGCCTGCGGCGTGGACCCGACACCGGACGGCCTCGACTGCGCCGACTCGCCGTGCGACGCGGCCGGCGACTCGCGTCTCGTGTTCCTCGGCGAGAACGAGCGCGGCTTCGAGGAGTACCTGCGGACGCGCGACGAGATGGTGATGGCGCTGATCCCGCCGGGCGCCTTCGAGCAGGGCGACCACTATGACGACCGCGGCGGCGACGAGCTGCCCGTGCACGCGGTGCAGATCTCGCGGCCGTTTCTTCTCGGCAAGTTCGAAGTCACCTGCCGGCAGTACCGTCGATTCCTCGACGCGATCGGCTGCGGCGGCCTCGACTGCGACGGTGACGATCCGACCTGGGACTACACCGGTCCGGACGGACCGACGCCGGGCCACGGGTACGACGGCTGCCACTACCCGGAGGGCACGCGAAAGTTCGCGTGGGGACTCAACCCGAGCTACTTCGAGGACGAGTCGATGGCCGACCACCCGGTCATCTGGGTCGACTGGTTCGACGCCGTCGCCTACAGCAGGTGGGCGAACGGCGAGAGATCGACCGACTGGAACGACCCCGACGCGTACGGGCTGCCGACCGAGGCGCAGTGGGAGTACGCCGCTCGCTGGCGCGGCGAGGGATTGACGCCGGCGCGCTATCCGTGGGGCGGCAGCGACGGTCCCCTCGATGACGAGCGGAACATCAACGCCGGACTCTGCAACTACGGACAGACGGTCGGACGCACCGTTCCGGTGTGCAGCTATCCGGCGGGACGGTCGCACTTCGGTCTCTATCACCAGGCCGGCAACGTCTACGAGTGGACTGCCGACTGGTACGACGCCGACTTCTACGACAGCGCGCCGCGGCGCGATCCGTTCGTCAGCTCGGGCGACATCTTCCGGCAGTTGCGCGGCGGTGGCTGGTTCGGCGTGCCGTTCAGCGTCCGGGGCGCCTATCGTTGCAACTTCCCGCAGGACGAGCCGGACATCGACGTCGGCTTCCGGTGCGCCACGCCGGCTCCGTGAGGAGACGTGTCGGATGGAACGGCTCGTCAGGCCATTCCTCGTCGCGGCGCTCGCAGCGTCGCATCCGGTTGCGGCGGCGACGGCGTCGAGCGCTCGGTGACGGCGCGCTACTCGTGCATCGAGGCCGGCGCGCCCTGGCCCGGCGAGGGGAACATCGCCGCCGACCCGCTCCTCTGCGGCCTCGGCCCGCGAGCCGAGATCCACGTCGACGGATCACGGTCCACGCCCGGCGACCCTGGCCCGCGGCGCGAGCATCGTCGGCGCCCGGAACGACGCGGCCGAGGAGACCATCGTCGAGGGGAGCCTCGTCGCTCCACGGACCGGAGCGCGCATCCGCGGCATCACCGTGCGTCACGGCAGGCTCGGCGGTGTCGCCGTCTTCGCCGACGACGCGCTCGAGATCGCGAGGTGTCGCCTGGTCGAGAACACCGCCAGTGGCGTGGCTTGCCACGGCGCGTCGCCGCGCATCACCGACTCGATCATCTCGCGGAACTCCGGCGCGAGGCGCGGTGGCGGTCTGCTCTGCAGGGCCGGCGCCGCGCCGGTGGTGACGCGGTGGCGACGTTCGGGTTCCTCTTCCTGAGCGCCGCCGCGCCGCCCCCTCCCGGCCCGGGCGAATGCGGGCGCGACCCGACTCCCGATGCGCTCGGCTGCGCGATGAGCGCCGCTTGCGAGTGAGCCTCGTCCCTCCAGTTGCACAAAACGCAGGCCCGTTCCCGGCGTGTCGTCCTTTTTTAAGATCGCCGTTGTTCCGGGCCGCGCAGTCGTCTCAGCAGATCGCATCACGAGTGAGGTTCCCCGAGAGCGGAGAAGCGTGCCGCGCGGGCGGTCGGGCACGGGGACGGGGACCGGCACGGGCACGGGTACGGGCACGGGTACGGGCACGGGTACGGGCACGGGAACGGGTACGGGGACGGGGACGGGTTCATCTCCGCGCGCCGAGCGACACCATGTTGGCGAAGATCCGGAACGCCCCCGGGACGCCGTGCGGCAGCTGGCGGTACCACGAGAACGCCGAGTAGACGTACACGCCGCGCCCGTACGTCGCGATCAGCATGCCGCCCCGCTGCGGCTCCTGGCCCGTGTCGTGGCACTGGAGGAGCGGCGTGTAGCGGTCATCCCACGACTTCCAGAACTTCGAGCCGCGCTGCTCGATCCAGTCGTCGAAATCGGCGTCAGTGATCAGATTGGGCGACGTGAACACCGGGTGCTCTGGCTCGAGGATGGTCACCCTCGCGTCCTCCTCGCTGACCTCCTCCGCCCGGCGGGTCATCTCGTAGGGGTACGGTCCGAAGTTGCGGTCGAACTCGGGCGTCTGGTACTGCACGATGAGCGCGCCTCCCCGCTCGACGAAGTCGAGCAGCCGCGCGTTGTGCACGATCAGATCGTCGCGGACGGCGTAGGCGCGGACGCCGATGAGGATGGTGTCGAAGCGGGAGAGGTCGCCGCTGGCGAGCGCGTCGGCATCGAGGAGCTCCGGCGTGATGCCGAGGAAGCCGAGCGCCCGGGGGATGTCGTCGCCGCTGCCCATGACGTAGGCGACACGCACGTCGGGCTCGACGCGGACGTCGACGGCGTGCACCGTGTGGCGCGCCGGCTTGAAGAGTCGGGCGACGTCGAGGTCGCGCGCGGTGATGGTCTCGAAGCCGAGCGTCCATTCCTTGCCGGCGTGCGCCGCCACGGCGCCGATGACCGCCTCGCCCTCGACGACTCCTCCCGGTGGCGCGAGCACGAACTGGAACTCCGCCTCCTCGCCCTCGCGGGTGAACGCGAAGTCGACGTTCCGCGGTCGCGCGCGCCAGCCCTCCGGCAGGTCGAGGCCGAGCGTCCCGGTGGCCTCGCCCTTGACGCTGCTGCGCAGATGGACCGGCACCGCGTACGCGTCGCTGCCGATCGGCAGCACGCCGTGTGCGACCGGGAACCCGACGCTGATCGGCGGCACGATCGCGAGCGCAGGACGCCGCGTGCCGTGCTCGACGTCTCGCAGGGTCAGCCGCAGCGGCTCGCGCACCGCGACGCGCTCGCCGAGGACACGCGCCTCGACGACACCGTGCACGGGCGGCGGCGGCAACGGCAGCGCCAGGAGCGCCGGGTCGGTGATCTCGTAGAACGGATCGCGGGTCGAGTCCCTCCGGAAGTGCTGCGCGCTGATCGGAGCGTCGGCCGGCAGCTCGATCTCCACGCCCGAGACGAGGCTTTCGTTGACACCGAGGGGCCGTCCGTCGAGCTCGAGCACGACCGCACCACCCCGCGCCTC